>JAGORP010000007.1 GCA_018062725.1 Flavobacterium sp. | reverse complement strand
CCTTTATAATGTACTGCTGCCGAAATAAATTTGACACCATCGATCACACTTCCTCCTCCGACAGCTAAAATAAAATCGATTTTTTGTTCGCGGATTATCTGAACGGCTTTCATTAGCGTTTCGTAGCGTGGATTGGGTTCAATGCCACCAAATTCAACTATTTCGTTATTTTTTAAAGAGGCCTTCACTTGATCGTACACCCCATTTTTGAAGATACTACCGCCACCGTAGGCGACTAAAATTTTGATATTGGACGGAATTAATTCGGTAAGTTTGGCGATTTGCCCTTTTCCAAACACATAATTGGTCGGATTGTATAATTCGAAGTTTAACATAGCTTAAAAATTTAAAAGCTTAAAGTTAAGAAACTATATTGGGAACAAATGGTAAAGGTTTGTTAAGATCCTTTTTCGTTATCACGTATTATTTCTAAAGTGTTTTTTATTAGATATAAATTGACAAAAAGCGGGAATAAAAAAACAAAGAAAAACGTATAAATACTTAACGCGTTTTGATTTTTAAAAAAGATGTATGAGAAAAATCCTATCCAAACCAACATTAAAACAATCAAAATTTTACTTCTAATAATCATAGAATCTACCATTTTATCTATATGATAATCAAGACCTCTTTTGAAATCTGCCCATTGGTTTTCCTCAATTGAAAAAGTTGTAAATCCATCTAAAAAAATGTTTAGAATAGAATAAATTAGAATTACTGAAACGATAATTTTAAAAAATAAATTATCAATTTGAGTAAAAAAATCTTCCAATTTGAAAAGATAGAATAAACTAATAACAATAAATGGAAGGCTTTTAATCCAATCTTTTATACTACTTTTCATTTCGTATAAAACAAATTATGCTCCACATAGTCCCAAACTTTATGAGGTAACATAGGGATAATGTTTTTTTTGTTTTTAATACTTTCCCTAATGAATGTTGAAGAGAGTTCGATAATTGGAGCGCCTACGCGATGAATTTTGGGGTTGTTAATGAATTGCGCATCCATTTCGCCCGAATTTACTCTCGGATAGACATAAATAGTATGATTTTGTAAAATCACCTCGTAATTTTTCCACTTGTGCAACGAATTTAAATTGTCTTCCCCCATGATTAGTGCAAATTCGTGTTGTGGGAATTTTTCTTGTAAATGGGCTAACGTATTGACGGTATAATTGGGTTGTGGAAGTTTGAATTCAATGTCCGAAGGTTTTATTTTTGGAAAATCTTCGGTGGCCAAATGCACCATGTGCAAGCGATGGTAATCATCCAACAAGGTGTTTTTCTGTTTGTGTGGATTGTGTGGGGTAACGACCATCCAAATTTGATCCAAATCGGAATGCTCTGCCATATGGTTGGCAATAATCATATGCCCAATGTGAATGGGATTGAATGTTCCGAAGTATAGCCCTATTTTCATGTCATTGCGAGTTTGGTGAAGCAATCATTATACTTTTTCAACAAAATTCTTCACCAATTCATACGCCTCTTCCTTCGCTACATCCAAATCGTAATTTTTAATAATCACGTCAAATTGCGGCGCGGTAGCTAATTCTACGTGGGCTTTGGCAATACGCATGTTGATTTTGTCATCGCTTTCGGTAGAACGTTCTTTTAAGCGGCGTTTTAATTCGTCTACGCTAGGTGGTTTTACGAATACGGCAAGGGTTTGTTCTGGGAATTTCGATTTAATTCGAAGTCCACCCGCCACATCAATGTCGAAAATAACATTTTTACCCAAAGCCCAAATGCGTTCTACTTCTGTTTTTAAAGTACCGTAAAAGTTATCACGGTATACTTCTTCCCATTCGACAAAATCTTCTGCTTTGATGTGTTTTTTAAATTCTTCAATCGACATGAAATAATAGTCTTTTCCAGAAATTTCTTCACCTCTCGGCTCACGTGTGGCTGCCGAAATGGAGAATTCTAAATTTAACTCTTCAATGCCTAATAAATGTCTTACTATAGTGGTTTTTCCCGATCCTGAAGGGGCTGAGAATACGATTAATTTTCCTTGTTTCATTATATTGTTTTTTTGTCACAAATACACGAATGATTATAGATTGATTTGTGTATTCGTGACTAAATATTATAATACATTAAGAACCTGCTCCTTAATTTTTTCCAACTCGTCTTTCATCATCACGACCAATTTTTGCATTTCGGTATGATTGGATTTAGATCCCATGGTGTTAATTTCACGTCCCATTTCTTGAGTGATGAAGCCTAATTTACGACCGTTGGCTTCTTTTCCGTTTAGGGTTTCGATAAAATAATCCAAATGATTTCCTAAACGTACTTTTTCTTCGGTAATGTCGTATTTTTCAAGATAGAAAATCAATTCTTGTTCAAAACGATTTTCATCTACGTTGGCTTTTAATTCGTCAAGTGCAGTGCGTAAACGATTTTTTACGGTTTCAACACGTTCGGCATCATACGAAACGGCTTCGTTCATCAAGGTACGGATATTGTTTATTCGGGTGTTGAATTCCGTTTCTAACGACTGTCCTTCGTCTTTTCTAAATTGATTGATTCCTACCAGCGCTTCATTTATAACGGTTTGAATTTGATTCCATTCGTTTTCGTCAATTTCGTCACGTTCTGTTTTTAAAGCATCGGGCATACGAACGGCCATTTTCATCAACTCGGTATTGTCGGCATCAGGTAAAATGTCTCGCATTTGAGCGATGTAAGCTTTTACAATGGGCGCATTCACTTTGGTGGAAGTTTCCTCGCCAGTGACTTCGATATATAAAGAAAAATCTACTTTCCCACGTTCTAATTGTTGCGAAATTTGGTTACGTAGTCCTAATTCCATTTCACGATACACCGACGGCATGCGAACATTTAAGTCTAATCCTTTGCTGTTTAGGGATTTGATTTCAACAGTTATTTTTTTGGTTGGAAGTTGCAACGAGGCTTTTCCAAAACCGGTCATCGATTGTATCATAGTTGTAAAATAAGGCGTAAAGATAAATAAAAGTTTGCAGTCTATTAAATTGCAATTGCAATGAGAATTATTCTTGTTTTTGAGCTTTAATAGTGACCAAATAAACTCCAACAAAAATTAACAAAGCCGAACCAATCTTCACCCAGCTCAATTCATCTTTTCCTAACCCGATGGCGAAAATAGAAGCGAACAAGGGTTGTAAATAAATAAAAACAGCTACGGTAGTAGGTTTTAATTCTTTCATGGAAAGTAAATTCAATAAATATGTCAAGAACGTGGAGAAAACAACCACAAAACCAATTTTTAGAAAAGCGGAAGTTGGTAAAGTTGCCCATGTTACGGCTTGAAATTCGCTCCATCCAAACGGAATGACCATTAAAAACCCGAAGAAATAAATCCATTTTACAAACGAGAGTGCTTTGTATTTGTCCATTAACTTTTTAACGATGATGAGGTAAAATCCGTACGAAACAGCGTTTACAAAAACGAGAATATTTCCTAAGGTTGCATTTGGCGCATTCACCATCGATTTTCCGTAGAGAATCAACGTAATTGTTCCGGCGAGTCCTAAAAGAATTCCGATTAACTTTCGGTTTTCCATTCGTTCTTTAATCAGAATGGCCGATAAAACTAAGACAATCATGGGAGTGGTAACCATCAAAACGGCACCCATGATAGGAGAGGTGTAACTCAAACCTTTAAAAAAAGTAAGCATATTAAAAGCAATTCCAAAAAAAGAAGCGGCGATGATTCTAGGAAAATCGGCTTTTTCAATTTTTTCATTACGTTCCGGGTGAAACCATCCAATCACTAGAGAAGTGAACCAAAACAACAACATCGAGCCTCCCACACGAAGAAAAATAAATCCAAACGCATCAATGTGCTTCGGCATCACATCTTTAGCGATAGTAAAAGTAACTCCGTAGATAATTGATACTAAAGTGGCGGCTACAAGCGCCCAATTTCTTTTAGACACTTTGTAAGGCTTTTGTTAATTTTAGAATATTGGGTTGCGTATTTCCAATAAAAATTTCATTGTTAAAAATAACAACTGGACGGCTCAAGAACGTATAATGTTCCAATAGGTATTTTTTAAAATCAGGCTCTTGCAGGTTTTTGTTTTTCAAATCCATCGATTTGTACAACTGTGCTTTTTTGCTAAATAATGCTTCATAACTTCCTGAAAGTTGGTACATTTCTTCCAAATCAGTTTCTGAAATTGGATTTTGTCGGATGTCTATAAACGTTAATTTGTCGGTATTAGGCAATGACTTGATGATTTTTCGGCAAGTGTCGCAGGAAGCAAGAAAATATATTTTATTCATTAGAATGTTTTTAAGTTGTTCACCTTGCAAAAATACGGTTTTCGTTAAAATAGATTTAAATTAAATGTTCGAGTTTCATTTAAGCCAATTATTCTCTTTATTTTTGAGTAAATTTTTTACAGATGGGTATTTTTACAAAAGAAATTTCGATTCGCTGGTCCGATTTAGATCCGAATTTTCATATGCGTCACAGTGCTTATTATGATTTTGGAGCACAACATCGTGTCGAAGTGCTAGAGCAACAAGGATTAAGTTTACGGGTAATGCAGGAGAATCATATTGGACCAATTTTATTTCGGGAAGAATGTGTTTTTAGAAAAGAAATTCGGTTGGGGACTCCCATTACGATAAGTACTAAAATCGGAAAGATGAAACCCGACGCTTCTCGTTGGACCATTGTTCACGAGTTGAGAAATGACAAAGACGAAATTTGTGCTGTTCTTAGTGTTGATGGGGCTTGGATGGATACAAAATTGAGAAAACTAGCGAGTCCAACTCCGAAAATTGTGGCCGATGTCATGAATGCCTTCCCTAAAACCGATGATTTTATAACTTTATAATCAACTATGCAAACTACTTTTGAAATTAACCACAACAGCAGAAAGATGCTTTTGCAACTTCTCGAAAATCATTCTTTAGCACAATTAAATAAAATTCCGGACGGATTTGCTAATAATCTTATTTGGAATATAGGCCACATTGTAACCGTGCAACAAATGTTGGTGTACAAATTATCTGGCTTACCAATGATGATTTCGGAAGACATGGTAGAAACCTATAAAAAAGGTACAAAACCAGAACGAGACATTACACAGAAGGAAGTTGAGGAGATAAAACAATTGCTATTTTCAACATTAGAACAAACAAAAGAAGATTTTGAAAAAGGAATTTTTGTCTACTATATGGAGTTCACAACTGGAGTTGGTTTTGTTGTAAAAAGTGCCAAAGCAGCTATGGAATTCAATAATTATCATGAAGGTTTGCACATGGGGATCATGATGCAAATTCGCAAGTTTCTCTAAAGTCATTGCGAGGATCAACGACGTGGCAATCTGGAGCTTTTTCCTGCTTTCGCCTTTATCTTTGCTCGTACCTCACAAAGGATACCGGCTCTATCAGGGCTATGTAAAAGAATAATAGTAACTTTGTTTTTTAAAATAAAAATCATGAAATTCAATACTAAAACCATACATGGTGGGCAACACCATGATCCAAGTACTGGAGCGGTAATGCCTCCGGTGTACCAAACCTCGACTTTTGTACAAACCAGTCCGGGAAAACCTTTAAATCCTGACTATGAATACAGTCGTGCGGCCAATCCAACACGTACCGCTTTAGAAAATGCTTTAGCAAGTATCGAAAACGGTGCTCGTGGTCTGGCTTTTTCTTCAGGTCTGGCAGCGACCGATTGTTTGCTTCGTTTGTTTAAAGCGGGTGACGAAATCATCGCTATGGACGATTTATACGGAGGAACCTATCGTTTGTTTACTCGTTTGTATAAAGACAGCGGGATCAAATTCCATTTTGTTGATATGAATGACTTGGAAGGTTTTCAAAAATTAATCAATGAAAATACCAAATTGGTTTGGGTAGAAACACCTACCAATCCGTTGATGAAATTGGCCGATATTGCTGCCATTGCACAAATCACCAAAAAACATAATATTTTATTTGCGGTAGATAATACGTTTGCGACACCTTATCTTCAAAAACCATTAGATTTAGGTGCAGACATTGTCATGCATTCGGCTACGAAATATTTGGGAGGGCACAGCGATGTGATTGCGGGAGCTTTAATTATTAAAGATGCGGCTTTAGGTGAGGAATTACATTTTAAGCAATTTGCCACAGGTGCAACTCTAGGACCACAAGATTCTTTCTTGGTTTTAAGAGGAATCAAAACTTTGCATTTACGGGTGCAACGTCATTGTGAAAATGGAGCAAAGGTGGCGGAGTTTTTACAAAACCATCCCAAAGTAGCACGCGTTTATTATCCTGGATTAGAAAATCACCCGTTTCACGAAATTGCTAAAAAACAAATGATTGGTGGTTTTGGTGGTATGGTAACGTTTACGTTTAAATCGGGAGCCAAAGCTGATGCGATTAGTTTCTTAGAAAAAGTGCAGGTTTTCACGTTGGCCGAGTCATTAGGTGGTGTTGAGTCCTTAGCGAATCATCCGGCATTAATGACGCATGCATCTATTCCGGAAGACAAACGAAAAGAAATCGGAATTACAGACGATCTAGTTCGTTTAAGCGTAGGAATTGAAGATGTTGAGGATTTAATAGAAGACTTAAAACAAGCTTTAGCTTAATGATATAACATCAAAAAAAAGAAACCCCCGAGTTGGTAACTCGGGGGTTTTTTATGTTTTGTATTTTGATTAATTCAGATAATAAATATACCCAAAGTTTAACCAAACATTCCAATCATTTGATTTGTTTTCTGGATATAAGGTTGGGTTAGGATTTAAACCATCTACCCAGTTTGAAAAATAATACTGCCATCTTAAATCTACGATTAAATCTGAAAGTGGTGTTAATTTATATCGAGTACCTACACTCGATACGATGGACCAAGTACTTCCATTGTCGTTAGAAAATCCGTGTTTTTTTCCTTCAGAAGGTGTCAGGTATTTAGGAAAAATATTATCATCGGTTAGAAGTTGTCCATCTCCATAATTGGTATAAACGGTTGGAGCATAAAAATTATAATGAGCTCCTAAACTTACAAAGGGTGCCCAGCTTCCTGTAGTGGCAGTAAAATCTCTAATACTTAAAGGGTAAAATTCTAACTGCATTCCGATATCGGTTACGGCGGTCGACCCTTTCATTGACTTAAGCTTTTGAGCGTCTTCCGATTTGGCTAATTTTTCTGGAGTAACCCATTTTCCAAAATGCTCAAGATTTGTTTTGTTATAAGAAAGTTCACTTCTTAATTTAAAGTGATCATTAAAATAGGTTTCAGGTGTATAACAGTTACAATCTGCTCGGTACGAAAAGTTTAAATAATGAATTAAGCCAATTCCAAAGCCAGTATTCCCGGCATTGGTTTTGAAATCACGTCTAACGCCATAGTCAGATTGAAAGGCTACTGGACCAGTGATAAGACCTACCTCATGAGAAAATCCAAACTGAGCAATACTTAAATTGCTAAAAAAAAAGGTTAAAATGACTAACTTGATTATCTTAGGCATGACATATTGTTTAATTCATTAAAGAACAAATATATAAAAACATCATTCACATAAAAAAGAAATTTAAAAAAATAAAGAATAATAATGTATAAAGAGATAATTTTTTTAGGTGCAAATATTAGATAAAATGTATATTTGTACTTCCAAACGAAATCGTTTTCTTAAACGTAATTAAAATTAAAATATTATGTCACAAAGTATTGATGCTTTTGTTGAAGCAGTAAGCAAAACCAATCCTAATGAACCTGAATTTCTACAAGCAGTTAAAGAAGTTGCAGAAACAGTAATTCCTTTCATAGAAAAAAATCCTAAATATCAAGGAAAAATGCTACTTGAGCGTATGGTTGAACCAGAACGCGTTATCATGTTTCGTGTAGCTTGGATCGATGATAAAGGACAAACACAAGTAAACAAAGGATATAGAATTCAAATGAATTCAGCTATCGGGCCTTACAAAGGTGGATTGCGTTTTCATCCTTCTGTAAATTTAAGTATTTTAAAATTCTTAGCTTTCGAGCAAGTATTCAAAAACTCGTTAACCACATTGCCAATGGGTGGTGGAAAAGGAGGTTCTAACTTTGATCCTAAAGGAAAATCTGATACCGAAATTATGCGTTTTTGCCAAGCGTTTATGACAGAATTGTCTAAACATATTGGTGCAGATACCGACGTTCCTGCTGGTGATATTGGTGTAGGAGGAAGAGAAGTTGGATATATGTTCGGACAATACAAAAAACTACGTAACGAATTTACTGGAGTTTTAACTGGAAAAGGAATCACTTTCGGGGGTTCTTTAATCCGTCCTGAAGCTACAGGTTATGGAGATGTATATTTCGCGTACAACATGTTGAAAACTAAAGGAGAAAGTTTTGACGGAAAAACGGTAGTAGTTTCTGGTTCTGGAAACGTAGCACAATATGCTGCTCAAAAAGCAACTCAGTTAGGTGGTAAAGTTGTTACTTTATCTGACTCTTCTGGATATATCTACGATGCTGATGGAATTGATGCTGAAAAATTAGCGTACGTGATGGAAATCAAAAACGTAAACTATGGTCGTATTTCTGATTATTTGAACAAATATCCAAATGCTAAATTCATAGCTGGTGGTCGTCCATGGGAAGTAAAATGTGATATCGCATTACCATGTGCTACTCAAAACGAATTAAATGGAGACGATGCTAAAACATTAGTAGCTAACGGATGTATTTGTGTGGCGGAAGGTGCTAACATGCCATCTACTCCAGAAGCAGTTACAGAATTCCAAAAAGCTAAAATCTTATTTGCTCCAGGAAAAGCGTCTAATGCTGGTGGTGTAGCAACTTCAGGTTTAGAAATGTCTCAAAACTCATTACGTTTAAGCTGGACTTCTGAAGAGGTTGATGATCGTTTAAAAAGAATCATGTATGATATTCACGAAGCATGTGTGAAATATGGTACAGAAGAAAATGGATATGTTGATTATGTAAAAGGAGCAAATGTTGCTGGTTTCGTAAAAGTTGCCGATGCAATGTTAGCACAAGGAGTTGTATAATCTCTACGATATACCTTATTTTAAAAGCGCTCAATCTTGAGCGCTTTTTTTATTTCTACACACCAAAAATTATAAAACATCGTTTTTATTTTATATTTGTCTTGAATTTAAATACTCAAATGAAAAATTATTTCAAATTACTATTTATTTTAATCTCATGCGCCGTTAATTCTCAGGTGACTTCGCAATGGAAAAGTTATTTTTCTTTTAACGCTATTAAAGATATTTCAACGGGCAACCAAAGTGTTTTTGCAGCGACAGAAAATGCCTATTTTAATAAAAATGCCGTTACCGGAGCTGAAAAAACGACGACAACGGTTGAAGGTCTTTCAGGAGAAAATATTACACAAATTTATTATAGTAAAGCTTATAAGAAAACAATTTTAGGACATACCGATGGTTTAATTATTGTCATAAATGAAGTCGATGGAAGCATGCTGTATGTAGTAGATATAATCAATAAATCTTCCATTCCACCCAATAAAAAAAGAATCAATCACTTTTGTGAGCATAACGGGAAAATCTATATTTCTACCGATTTCGGAATTTCGGTTTTCGACCTTAAAACGTCTCAATTTGGCGACACCTATTATATCGGGCCTGGAGGGGGTAACATAGAAATTTTTCAAACTACTGTTTTAAACGATGTTATTTATGCCGCTGCTAATGGTTATGGTATTTTAAGAGCCTCGGTAACCAATCCTTTTATTATAGATTTTAGTCAATGGACTATGGTGGATGCCAGCAATTGGAGCGCCGTTGAAAAATTAGGAACTAAAATTGTCGCTACAAATTTGAACGGCGGATTGTATACTTTTGATGGTGATAACCCTATTCTGATTCGGTTTTTGCCACAGTTGACCAATGATGTAAGAACGGTTGGAGATAAATTAGTCCTAACCTCTCAAAATTATGTCACTTTTGTAGATGAATTATTCAATCAAATACAACAAATCAATAACATACCTAGTTCTGCAGCCACTTTTACCTGTGCCACAATCATCAATAATACAGTATTTATAGGAACTAGAGAAAATGGAATATTTATGACCGATTTCAATAGTCCAATAACATTTAAGAATTTTACGCCGCCTGGTCCAGAACGAAATAAAGTTTTCGGATTATCGAGTTTTAAAAATGGTTTTTGGATGGTGTACGGAGACCATTCGGGATATTACAATCCGTATCCATTGGATACATTTCCGATTACGAAATACAATTCGGATACCAATTTGTACAAGTCGATTTCGTATACCGATATTTTTTCAGCCAAATCAATTACCAAAAATTTAGTCAATCCCTACAACGAAAATCAGGTTTTTTTTGGCTCTAGTTATTCGGGACTTTTAAAAGTCGACAACGATAAACCTACCACCATTTATAATACTTCGAATAGTACTTTGGCTACTATTCCAGGTCAAGTTCCTGACGATATTCGGGTAAACGCACTCGCCGTTGATGCTGTTGGAAATGTATGGGTAACCAATGCCATTACGCCAATTGGACTTCATAGTTTAAAAAATAACGGGCAGTGGCAATCGTATAATTTATCGTGTGCTACAGGTCAACAGTTTTCAAGTTATGGTACTATTGCAGTTGATAAAAATGGAACGAAATGGATTACGACTAACAATAATGGAGTGATAGCCTTTAATGAGAAATACAGTAATAGATGTATCGCTATTATTGAAGGCGAAGGCGAAGGAAATCTTCCCAGTATAGATGCTAGAGTGGTTGTCGTAGATCAGAAAAATAAATTATGGATTGGTACAACAAAAGGACTGCGAATCGTAAATAGTGTAGATTCCTTTTTATCACAAAATGCCATAGAATCTACTTCCATCATCATTCTTGAAGATAATTTGGCCCAAGAGCTTATGTTTAATCAATTTATTACCGATATTGTAGTAGACGGTGCTAACAACAAATGGATTTCTACTGCAGGAGCGGGAGTTTTTTATATTTCTTCAGACGGACAAAAAACATTTGCGATTTTTACTAAAGAAAACTCTCCCTTGCCTAGCAATACTGTAATCGATTTGGAAATTAATAAATACACTGGAGAAGTATTTATGGCTACCGAAAATGGTTTGGTTTCCTTCAAAGGAAATGCTACCGCCGGTTCCGATAATCTTCAAAATGTAATTGTGTATCCTAATCCGGTTCGTCCAGGTTTTGCTGGAAATGTCGCCATTACTGGTTTGACAGATAAAGCCAATGTAAAAATCACGGATATCGAAAGTAATTTAGTTTTCGAAGGTATTTCACAAGGAGGAACATTAATGTGGGATACTACTAATTTCAGTAAGAAAAAAGTAGCTTCAGGCGTGTATATGTTGCATTTGTCTACTAGCGACGGATTGGAAACCGAAGTCAAAAAAGTAATGATTGTTCGATAATGCTGGTTACAACCAAAGCTATTGTTCTGAGTGCCCTAAAATATCAGGAAAAATCGCTAATTGTCAAATGTTTTACGCAATCGGAAGGTTTGAAAAGTTATTTTGTTCCTTCGGCTTTTTCTTCCCGAAAGTCATCCCAACGCATTGCCTATTTTCAACCGTTGACCATTCTTGAAATCGAAGCCACGCATAAAAACAAAGGAACGCTCGAACATTTTAAAGAAATAAAATTGGCTACGCCTTACCATTCTACTAATACGGATGTTTTTAAAAGTACGATCGTTATTTTTTTATCCGAAGTATTGCACCACAGCATTCGGGAAGAAGAAAAAAATGAAGCATTGTTTGATTTTCTAGAAAGTGCTCTCATTTGGTTGGATAATCACGACGAAATTGCAAACTTTCATTTAATTTTATTGTTGGAAGTAACCAAATTTCTTGGGTTTTACCCCGACGATTCTGAAATGACTTTTCCTTTTTTTGATATGGTAGAAGGGAATTTTACGCCACTTCACGGACTCAATTCGATACCCGAAAATGAATCAACGTTGTTTAAAAAATTGATTCAGTTGAAATTCGACAGCAATCAGAAAATTTTCACTGCAATCGAAAGGCAATTACTGTTAAATATCCTTTTAAATTACTACACGATTCATCTCGATGGATTCAAAAAACCAAAGTCATTGGAGGTGCTAAAGGAAGTTTTCTCCTAATTCCATGTTAATTATGTTAGCAAACTCTTAAAACTGTTGCGTTTATTTGTCTTTTTTCTTGCATCTTCCCTCTATTTTCTTTAAAATTTAGTACTTTCGCGCATTGATTTTAGAATGCGACAAAATGAACACAAAATTCACTGAATATAAAGGACTTGACCTGCCTACTGTAGCATCGGAAGTGCTTGATTTTTGGAAAAAAAATAACATCTTCGAGAAAAGTGTAACGACTCGTGAAGGAAACCAACCGTATGTGTTTTTTGAAGGGCCACCTTCAGCTAATGGATTGCCTGGAATTCACCACGTGATGGCGCGTGCAATTAAAGATATTTTTTGTCGTTATAAAACTCAAAAAGGGTTCCAAGTGAAGCGTAAAGCAGGCTGGGATACGCATGGTTTACCTGTAGAATTAGGTACCGAAAAAGAATTAGGAATCACTAAAGAAGACATCGGAAAAACCATTTCAGTTACTGAGTACAACGAAGCTTGTAAAAGAACGGTAATGCGTTATACCGACGTATGGAATGACTTGACCGAAAAAATGGGCTATTGGGTAGATATGGAAGATCCGTATGTGACCTACAAATCAAAATACATGGAATCAGTTTGGTGGTTGCTAAAACAAATTTATAACAAAGATTTATTATACAAAGGTTACACCATTCAGCCGTATTCACCAAAAGCGGGAACTGGTTTGTCTTCTCACGAAGTAAACCAACCAGGTTCGTATCGTGATGTTACAGATACAACGGTTGTGGCGCAATTCAAAACAATAAACGAAACCTTGCCGAGTTTTTTACAAGGTTTTGGGGACATTCATATCTTGGCTTGGACAACTACGCCTTGGACATTACCAAGTAATACAGCTTTAACTGTCGGACCAAAAATCGAGTACGTTTTAGTGGAAACGTTTAATCAATATACCTTCCGTCCTGTAAAAGTAATTTTAGCCAAAAACTTGGTTGGAAAACAATTTGGAAAAGGATTTTTTGCGTCTACCGAAGCGTCTGATTTCGAAAATTTCAAAGAAGGCGATAAAAATATTCCGTATCAAATTGTAGCGGAAGCGAAAGGTGCCGATTTAGTCGGAATTCGTTACGAACAATTATTACCATGGACATTACCATATCAAACGCCAGAAAACGCGTTTAGAGTCATTGCTGGAGATTTTGTAACCACAGAAGATGGAACGGGAGTGGTGCACACGGCCCCAACTTTTGGAGCTGATGATGCGAAGGTAGCAAAAGAAGCTACGCCAGAAGTACCGCCAATGTTGGTCTTAGACGAAAATGGAAATGCGGTTCCGTTAGTCGATTTACAAGGAAGATTCATCCAAAATTTAGGTGCGTTTTCTGGAAAATACGTGAAGAACGAATACTATAACGATGGTGAAGCGCCAGAACGTTCGGTAGACGTAGAAATCGCAATCCAATTAAAAGAAGAAAATAAAGCCTTCAAGGTTGAAAAATACGTACACAGTTATCCACATTGCTGGAGAACAGACAAGCCAATTTTATACTATCCTTTAGATTCTTGGTTCATTAAAGTAACGGAAATCAAAGATAGAATGTTCGACTTAAACGAAACCATCAACTGGAAGCCAAAAGCAACGGGTGAAGGGCGTTTCGGAAATTGGTTGAAAAATGCCAACGATTGGAATTTATCGCGTTCCAGATATTGGGGAATTCCATTACCCTTATGGAGAAATGACGAAGGAACTGAAACCATTTGTGTCGGTTCTGTTGCAGAATTATATAACGAAATTGAAAAAGCAATCGCCGCTGGTTTCATGAGCGAAAATCCATTCAAAGGATTCGAAATCGGAAACATGGCCGAATCCAATTACGATTTAGTCGATTTGCATAAAAATGTAGTGGATGAAATTGTATTGGTTTCTGCTTCGGGCAAACCGATGAAACGCGAAAGCGATTTAATTGATGTTTGGTTTGATTCGGGGGCAATGCCTTATGCACAATGGCATTATCCGTTCGAAAACAAAGAACTGATCGATGAAAATAAAGCATTCCCAGCCGATTTCATTGCGGAAGGAGTCGATCAAACCCGTGGGTGGTTTTATACCTTACACGCTATCGGAACATTGGTTTTTGATACAGTGGCTTATAAAAATGTAGTGTCAAACGGATTGGTGTTAGACAAAAACGGACAAAAAATGTCGAAACGTTTGGGGAATGCCGTAGATCCATTTACAACTTTAGCAGAATATGGTCCCGATGCTACGCGTTGGTACATGATCTCGAATGCGAATCCTTGGGATAACTTGAAATTTGATATCGAAGGGGTGGCTGAAGTTCGACGTAAGTTTTTCGGCACTTTGTATAATACCTATTCGTTCTTTGCGTTATATGCGAACATTGACGGATTTACCTATAGTGAAGCCGAAGTTCCATTAGCAGAAAGACCCGAAATTGACCGTTGGATTTTATCGGAATTACATACCTTAATTCAATTAGTGGATGAAGCGTATGCCGACTATGAACCCACTCGTGCAACAAGGATGATTTCCGACTTCGTACAAGAAAATTTAAGCAACTGGTATGTGCGTTTATGCCGTCGTAGATTCTGGAAAGGTGAGTATGCACAAGACAAAATTGCAGCGTATCAGACCCTTTATACCTGTTTAGAAACCGTTACGAAGCTAGCCGCACCTGTTGCGCCTTTCTTTATGGATAAGCTTTATAAAGACCTGAATGCTACAACCAATAAGGAAAGTTTCGAGAGTATTCACTTGGCAAACTTCCCGGTTTCGGTTGAAAACTTTGTTGATAAATCGCTAGAAAGCAGAATGCAGAATGCGCAAACCATTTCTTCATTGGTTTTATCGCTACGTAAGAAGGAAATGATCAAGGTGCGCCAACCGTTACAAAGAGTAATGATTCCGGTACTTGACGAGGCTTTCAAGGCTGAAATTTTAGCTATTGAAGACTTGATTAAGGCAGAAGTAAACGTTAAAGAAATTGAACTTTTAGATGACGCTTCGGGTATATTAGTGAAGCAAATCAAGCCTAATTTTAAAAATTTAGGCCCCCGTTTCGGAAAGGATATGGGCTTGATTTCCAAAGAAATACAAGTGTTTACGCAAGAACAAATTGCAAAACTAGAGAAAGAAGGCGAAATAAGTCTTGTTATCTCGGGAAATAATATTACTTTAACAACTCAAGATGTAGAGATTTCTTCTCAGGATATTGAAGGTTGGTTAGTTGCCAATTCAAACGGTATAACAGTAGCATTGGACATCACGATTTCCGATGAATTAAGAAAAGAAGGTATCGCTCGTGAATTGGTGAACAGAATCCAAAATATTCGTAAAGATTCTGGTTTTGAAGTAACAGATAAAATTACTGTGACGATGTTGAATGATGGGGATATTCAACCAGCAGTAACGGCAAATCTAGCGTACATTAAATCAGAAACCCTTACAGAGGAATTAATTTTTACTGAAAGTATCGAAAACGGTACAGAAATTGAGTTTGATGAACTAAGAACTAAAATATTAATTTCAAAATAGACAGAAATTATGGTAGATGAACAAATAAGATTCTCAGATGCTGATTTAGCAGAGTTTAAAGAATTGATCCAAAAAAAATTAGAAAAAGCTAAAAACGACTTAGACTTAATAAAAAGTGCATACCTTAATGATTTGAATAACGGAACCGATGATACATCGCCAACATTCAAAGCGTTTGAAGAAGGTAGCGAAACCATGTCTAAAGAGGCCAATTCGCAATTAGCTATTCGTCAGGAAAAATTCATTCGTGATTTAAAAAATGCTTTGGTGCGTATTGAGAACAAAACCTACGGGATTTGTAAAGTAACAGGTAAACTAATAAATAAAGATAGATTAAAATTAGTACCCCACGCCACCATGAGTATCGAAGCGAAAAACTTACAACGCTAATTTTCAAAATAATATTTGACTGAACGCTCCTTTTTGGGGCGTTTTTTATAGAAGAATGTTTATTTTTGCAATTCAAATTAAAAAAGATGAACTTAAAGAAGGCCTATTTTGTAATTTTTTTGGTTTTATTAATCGATCAACTTTCCAAAATATATGTAAAAACTCATTTTATTCTTGGTCATGGTGGTCAAGTGGAAATTGCCAGTTGGTTTAAACTGCTTTTTGTTGAAAATGAAGGCATGGCTTGGGGGGTAGAACTTCCAGGAATGTATGGAAAACTAATTTTAACGACATTTAGAATCATAGCTGTAGGCGGAATAGGCTACTGGCTGTGGCTTTCTGTAAAAGAAAAAGCATCAAACTTATTGATTTTTGCCATTTCATTAATTCTAGCAGGTGCTTTCGGAAATATAATCGATTCTGTTTTTTATGGTGTCATTTTTAATCACAGCGAAAACCAAGTCGCAACTTTATTTAGCGACCAGCCGTATGGGACTTGGTTTTATGGTAAAGTGGTCGATATGTTTTATTTCCCTTTGGTTGAAGATTACCTGATGCCGAATTGGGTGCCTTTTTTAGGGGGAAAACATTTTACGTTTTTTAACGCTATTTTTAATGTAGCCGATGTGGCCATTTCAACCGGAGTGGGTATTTTGATTGTGTTTAACAAAAAGGCATTCGGAACAAAATAAAAGTAAAAGTATAAATAAAATAGCCCTCAACTGAGGGCTATTTTTATTTGTTATGTCCTGGTGCGTGTTTTCTAGCGCTTTTGTCACCTGAAATCTTTTTAGCATGACCTGGCGGAATTCTCTTTTGCTTGACCACTACGGTTTTTCGAGGATGATGAACAGCAACACAATTGGTTATCGAAGTTGCAACAATAAGCAATACGAACACAATAAAAATTCGGGTTAAGGAACTATTTTTCAAAGGTTAAGGAATTTGGATTGCGAATATAAACTAAAATTGAATTACTCCTTCAGGAGTTACACAAAAATCTAATTTTACATCGCTTTCATAAACATCAGAAATGGTTTCTTCTGGGTCAAAATACGACAAACCAATTTTAATCACATCAGGTTTGCATTGACTTAAGAATTGGTCGTAAAATCCTTTGCCATACCCCACGCGATTTCCTTTTTTGTCATACGCCAACAAAGGAACAAAAACTACTTCAATTTTTTGGGACGGCACTTCCAAACCATCCACAGGCTCCGTAATTCCGTAATCGTTTACTTGTAATTTGGTATTATCTGTCAAAAGATAATGCGTCATGCCTTTGGTATTAAAATCCGATTTCGAAACGACCACTTCTTTATCTCTCCCCGCTAAAATTTGCAATAAAAATTCGGTATTGACTTCTTTTTGGGCTTCAATTGGTAAAAACAAATGGAAATAGGTTTTTTCCCAGATGGGTAAATACAAACAATTGTTGGCAATGGCCAAACTGTCGTTCATGATTTTATCAAAAGTAAGAGGTTTTCGTAAGGCTTTGTATTTAGTGCGTAAATCAGCTTTTAACATGTAAGTTTTCCTTTAAATCGGCTATAAATGTACTCAAATGATCGACTTCTACGTGATCCATAATCACAATTTTATACCATTTATTACTTTCATCATGTTTTTGCGGAACCAAATCGTACTTTTCTTCCAATTTTTTGGAAATATATTCTGATTGAATCGTTACAATATTCATATATGGTTCCCTGAAATAGCGAACATGTAAAGCCTCTAATTGGTCACACAGCCATTGGGTACGCATTTGTAAAACGCTAATTTTTTCATACCATCCAAACGGACCATACGTAAACAAAATCATCCAAACCGCTACTGCATTAGAGCCGCTTCGACTGCCACAAAGTGTCAAATCCATGCCTTCTACATATTCGGCTTCTTTGGTCAATACATTTTCAATTAATCCTTTTCTGCAAATAAAAACACCGGTACCATAGGGCGCTTGCAGCATTTTGTGCGCATCAATAGTTATCGAACTGATTTTGGGATGGCTAAAATTAATGGTACTCTTTTTATTGCTAAACGGATACACAAATCCGCCATAAGCAGCATCAATATGTAATTTATACGTGAGTTGATGCTTTTCTAAAACGGAAATATAATCCTCAGGATCATCTACCGCACCAAACATTGTTGTTCCCATGTTGGAAACGACAATAAAATACTTTTTGCCTTTTTGTTGGGCTTCAAGGATCAATTTTTCTAATGCAGAAGTGACTATTTTTCGAGTTTCAAAATCAACAGAGACAGAAATTCGATCCAACATTAATAGATTGGCACCTTTCGGAATGGAATAATGGGTATCTTCGGATGCAATAATAGCAATCTCCTTTAAATTTGCTCCATAATCATTCAGGAATAAATTGCGATACATCCAAATGGCCTGAATATTCGCTTCAGTACCGCCGGGAGCGATGTAACCGTCGTAACTCTCTATTTCGGCTTTAAAAATATCTACCGCCAATACTTTGAGTACTTCGCGTTCTATTTCCTGTGTACCACTAAAAGCTTTTTCAGAGGAACCAATCGTATGACAGCCAATATGATTCGGATTGGCCACATACGTTTTTAATGTGGGAGCATCTTTTAGAAAAGGCGCATCACTGTTAAAAACTTTTGCATCTAGCTGGGAAGCTGGGTAGCCCAATGAGGCATCGTTAGCAAAGTTGACGTTTTCTGCGAGTGCTTTTTCTATTCGCTCCTGGCGCTCTTGTTGATTCCATTTTTTCCAAGTAATCATAACTGTGCAATTTTTTCCAAAATTATTTGTTTTGAACAGGATAAAATATGATAAATGTTAGTTGGAAAAGATATCAATGGAATTTGTAAATTTGAATGCATAATAAAATACAAAATGCCCACACCTCTTGAACTTCAAATACAAACCTTACCCGATAATCCCGGGGTCTATCAGTATTATGATGCAGCCGGAAAGATTTTATATGTGGGAAAAGCCAAGAATTTAAGAAAGAGAGTCGCTTCCTATTTCAATAAAGTACACGATACGGCCAAAACGAATGTGTTGGTCAAAAAAATCGTCACTATAAAACACATCGTAGTCCCTACCGAAACCGATGCCTTGTTGTTGGAAAATAATTTAATCAAAAAACTGCAACCGCGTTATAATGTCTTGTTGCGTGATGATAAAACCTATCCGTGGATTTGCATTAAAAATGAAGCCTTCCCAAGAGTTTTTTCGACTCGGAAAATGATCAAAGATGGGTCAGAATATTTTGGGCCTTACACGAGTTTTAAAACAGTGCATACGATTTTGGATTTGATTAAGGAATTATATCCGCTTCGTACTTGCAACTTCGATTTGAGTCGTAATAATATTGTTACTGGAAAATACAAAGTCTGTTTAGAATATCATATTGGCAATTGCAAAGGGCCTTGTGAAGATTATGAAACGCAGGAACATTATCAAACACAAGTCAATGCCATTCGGGAGATTTTAAAAGGAAATTTCAAAGAAAGTTTGAAAGATTTCAAAAAATTGATGAATGATTTGGCTTCCGATATGCAATTTGAAGAAGCACAAAAAATTAAAGAAAAAATAGAAGTCTTAGAAAATTACCAAGCCCGCTCTACCATTTTAAATCCGAAAATATCGAATGTTGATGTGTTTTCGATTATTTCTGATGAAGCAATGGCTTATGTTAACTTTCTGCAAATTTCTCACGGCGCTATTGTGCGTTCACATACCTTAGAATTGAAGAAAAAATTAGAGGAAACCGACGAAGAATTGTTGGAACTAGCAGTGGTAGAACTTCGAGAGCGTTTTCATTTGAATTCCAAAGAAATTATTTTGCCTTTTGAATTGGATTTCGGCGACAAAATTAAAGTGACCGTTCCGCAATTGGGGGATAAAAAGCAAATTTTAGAACTTTCACAACGCAATGCGAAGTATTATCGTTTGGATCAATTAAAACAAATTCAAATTGTAGATCCAGATCGCCACACCAACCGAATTATGGCACAAATGCAAAAAGATTTGCGACTTTCGGTCGAACCGCGTCATATTGAGTGTTTTGATAACTCGAATATTCAAGGAACGAATCCGGTTTCGGCCTGTGTGGTGTTTAAAGATGGAAAACCAAGCAAAAAGGATTACCGTCATTTCAACATCAAAACAGTTGAGGGGCCTAACGATTTTGCTTCGATGGAAGAAGTAGTATACCGTAGATACAAACGAATGCTTGACGAAAACCAACCACTCCCTAATTTGATTATTATCGATGGAGGAAAAGGACAATTGTCATCAGCGTTAAAAAGTTTGGATGATTTAGGACTTCGAGGAAAAATAGCCATCATCGGAATTGCCAAACGCTTGGAAGAATTATTTTATCCAGGAGATTCCATCCCGTTGTATTTGGATAAAAAATCGGAAACCCTAAAAATTATTCAACATTTGCGAAATGAAGCGCATCGTTTCGGAATCACTTTTCATCGAGATAAACGCAGTAAATCGGCCCTCAATTCTTCTTTAGAAAGTATTCCGGGCATTGGTGAAAAAACAATGGAAACGTTAATAAAACATTTCAAAAGTGTTAAAAGAATAAAAGAAGCGACAGAAAAAGAAATTTCCGATGTTATAGGTGTATCAAAAGCCAAAAAAATTTCCGAATTTTACAGAACAAACCACTAGTATGAAAATTCAGGCAAAAAACAAAAGACTAAAAGTAAAAGTGAAGAGCAATCTTTTTATTAAAGTATTTCTTATTGCCTACTGCCTGTTTCCTGTTGCCTTCAAAGCACAAGACACTATAAAAAAGCCTAAAATTGGATTAGTTTTAAGTGGTGGTGGCGCAAAAGGATTGGCACATATTGGTGTTTTAAAAGAAATTGAAAAAGCAGGAATAAAAATTGACTACATAGGCGGGACCAGTATGGGCGCCGTAATTGGAGGACTATATGCCTGTGGTTATACGGCCGATGAACTGGATTCTATTTTTAGCGGAACCAATTTTGATGAACTCATACAAGATTTTGTTCCACGAAACAATAAAACCTTTTACGAAAAAAGAAACGATGAAATTTACGCATTAACATTGCCGTTTCAAAAGTTAAAAGTAGCTGTGCCTAAAGCATATTCTAAAGGATTGTACAATTATAATTTATTGAGTAAACTCACTCATAAACAAAGACATATTCGCGATTTCAGTAAGTTGAATATTCCTTTTCTGTGTATTGCCACCAATTTGGAAACAGGAGAAGAAAAAGTGTTTAAAGAAGGCTCTCTTCCTTTAGTTATTCAGGCAAGTAGCGCTTTCCCATCGTTGTTTTCTCCAGTTGAAATTGACGGAAAATTCTATTTGGATGGCGGTATTACCAACAATTATCCCATTGAAGAAGTAATCAAAATGGGAGCAGATGTTATTATTGGAGTTGATGTGCAAGATGATCTTAAGAAAAACGACAAGATAAGTGGTGTTACCGGTATTTTTGCTCAAATGTCTAACTATCAAATGTTAGAAAAAATGAAAGAAAAGAAAAAACTCACCACGATCTATATTAAACCAGATATTAAAGGATTTTCTGTTATTTCGTTCGATAAAGGAAAGGAAATTATAAAAAGAGGACAACTGGCAGGAATGGCTTTCGAAAATGAACTTTTAAAATACAGTACTAGTTATAAACCGCCAATTATAGACCGAAAAAATCAAGACAGTTTGTTTGTAAAACGAATTGATATAAGTGAAATTCCTCATTATACTCGATCGTATGTTTTGGGAAAATTACGAATTAAAGAAGGACGTAAAATTAGCTACGGCGATTTACATAGCGGAATTAATAATCTAAATGCTACTCAAAACTTTAGTGCCATCAACTATAATTTAGTAAAAGAAGGACAAGATGACATCTTGCAAATCATAGCCAAAGAAAATCCCGTTAAAACGTATTTTAAAGTAGGGGTACACTATGATGAGTTATTCAAATCATCGGCGTTGGTAAATATTACTAAGAAAAATTTAGTATTTAATAACGATGTTATTTCTTTCAATACGATCATTGGAGATAATTTCAGATACAATCTAGATTATTATTATGATAATGGGTTTCATTGGAGTTTTGGTGTCAAATCAACATTTAATCAATTTGGTCGATCGAGTAGTAATGTAGATTTTAAAGCAAACGTTTTAAAAACGCAATTAAAACTGGATAAATTAGAGATTAGTTATAATTCAATAAAGAATCAAGCCTATGTTCAAACTATTTTTGCGCAAAAATTCTTAATTGGAGCGGGTTTTGAGCATCAATATTTAAAGATAACTTCTACAGATACTAATATTATAATTCCGTATCTAGAAAAAAGTCACTACTTGTCTGCGGTTGGGTTTTTGAAATTCGATTCGTTCAATAACAAATACTTCCCAACCAAAGGATGGAACTTTTTTGGAGATTTTCAAACAGTATTTAATTCATCCGATTATAATAACGACTTCAGTAATCTTACCATTTTAAAAGCAGAAGGTGCCATTGTTCAAAAAATACTGAAGAAAGTAGCTCTAAAATTACAAACAGAAGGAAGTTTTACCATTGGAGAAAACACCAATCACACTTTCGATTTTGTTTTGGGAGGCTACGGATTTCAAAAGTTTGACAACTTTAAACCTTTTTATGGTTATGATTTTTTAAGTATTTCAGGAGATAGTTATGTAAAAGCGGGCGCTACCATAAATTATGAGTTTTTAAAAAAAAATCATCTTAATTTTTCGGCTAATTATGCCAATGCAGGCTATAAAATCTTCGATAGTAAAGAATGGATATCGAATCCTACTTTTGAAGGCTATGCTATTGGATATGGATTGGAAACACTCATCGGTCCTGTTGAAATTAAACACACTTGGTCTCCAGAACACAAAAAGCATTACACCTGGTTTACAGTTGGTTTTTGGTTTTAAACATCAAAAAATCTAAAAAAATACAATTAATGTAAATTTTTGCTATTTTTTTTTTAAAAAAGTCTATTTTTGGGACTCAAAATTTAAATTATTACTTTTATGTCTATATGGAGAGTTAAACCAGTTTCTGCTTTTGAAGCAGACATGAAGAAAAGTGAACTGAAAAAAGTTCTTGGAAAGTGGAGCTTAACAGCTATTGGTGTTGGAGCTATCATTGGAGGAGGAATTTTTGTATTAACAGGAACCGGAGCCTATTATCATGCAGGACCTGCTTTGGCAATTTCGTTTATTATTGCAGGAATTGCTTGTGTTTTTGCCGCTCTTTGTTATTCCGAGTTTGCTTCTATTTTGCCGGTTGAGGGCTCTGCTTATGCTTATGCTTATGGAACCATTGGGGAAATTTTCGCTTGGATTATTGGTTGGGGATTGATATTGGAATATGCTATGGGTTCTATGACTGTTGCGGTTTCTTGGTCAGGGTATTTTAACAAACTTCTTAAAATGTTTGGAATAAAATTACCAGAATGGCTTACTACTGATCCGGCAAGTTATACTGGTGAAGGATTTTCTATGAATTTACCAGCTTTTTTAATAGTTCTATTTGTAATTTCGATTTTAATAAAAGGAACTCAAAGCGCTGCAAAAGCGAATAATATGATTGTTATCCTTAAAGTTTCTGCAATTATATTTGTGATTATAGCGGGAGCTTTCTTTATCAATATTGAAAACTGGACACCTTTTATCCCTGAAGCAACTCAAATAATTGAAAAAGAAACTACGCATAATGCCTATGGTTTTACTGGAATTATTTCAGGTGCTGCGGCAATATTTTTTGCGTATGTAGGTTTTGATGCCGTTTCTACTCAAGCAGGTGAAGCCAAAAATCCTAAAAAAGACGTTCCATTTGCAATCATCGCGTCTTTATTAATTTGTACACTTTTATATATTTTAGTTTCTCTTGTGTTAACTGGAATGATGAATTATAAAGATTTTGACCCACTAGGACAATATCCAGATGCTATCAAAGCACCAGTTGCTTACGCGTTTGATGTCGCAGGTCAAGCTTGGGCAGGATATATTATTACTATTGCAGCTACTATTGGTTTGATTTCTGTATTAATGGTAATGATTATGGGACAATCTAGAATTTTCTTAGGGATGTCAAAAGACGGACTTATTCCTCAAGTATTTTCAAAAATTAATCCAATTTCAGGAACACCAAAAACAAATTTGATGATATTAGGTGGTGTAATTGCAATTGTTGCCGCATTTACGCCAATCAATAAATTAGCCGATATGACAAGTTTTGGAACTTTGTTCGCTTTCACAATGGTTTGTATTGCTGTTTGGATTCTTAGAGTAAAACAACCAGATATTCAAAGAACTTTCAAAGTACCAGCACTTCCTGTAATTGCGGTATGCGGTATACTTATCAACACCTATTTAATGATTAACTTAAGCAAAGATGCACAGATGCTTTCTTTGGGCTGGTTAGTTATCGGTGTTGTGGTTTATTTTCTATACGGAAAGCGAAATGCTAAACTTGGAAAAGAAAAACAACAATAAATTTTAAGCCACTTTTTAGTGGCTTTTTTTATTTTTTTACGACATTTGTATTTATGAAATTGTATTGGACTGGTCTATTGTCACATCTTAAATTCCTCATCAAGAGAAATCCTGAATGAGTTGTTTTGTTGTGTCAATCTAATAGTTAGCCAGAATAACATTTAGTTGCTATATTAAATGTAAAATATTGGACTATTGACATATTTCTTATTGTCTAATTTAAAAATAAAAAAATGCCAATATATCATAAATTAGGAGAAATCCCTCGCAAACGTCATACACAATTCCGTAAACCCAACGGGGATTTGTATTACGAACAATTGTTTGGAACGGTAGGTTTTGATGGAATGTCAACCAATATGTATCACGAACAACGTCCAACTCAAGTCAAAGAAATCAGAAGAAAATATAGTGTTGCGCCAAAAATCGCAATCGCAAACAATATTCAATCCTATAAATTAAGAGGTTTTGAAGTAGCACCTCAAGATGATTTTTTAGAAAGCCGAAAAATTGTATTAACCAATTCAGATTGTCATATCGTATTGGCTGCTCCGAGGAAATCTACAACCGATTATTTTTATAAAAACACCGATTCAGACGAAGTAATTTTCATCCACAAAGGAACAGGAAAACTAAGAACCATGTTGGGAAATTTAGATTTCAGCTATGGGGATTATTTAGTAGTACCTCGCGGAATGATTTACAAAATTGACTTCGATACAGAAGACAACCGATTGTTTATTGTAGAATCTCATCGCCCAGTATATACACCAAAACAATACAGAAACTGGTTCGGACAATTATTAGAACATTCGCCGTTTTGTGAACGAGACATTCGTCGTCCAGAAGAATTAGAAACGTATAACGAAAAAGGGGAATTCATTATCAAAATCAAAAAGAAAGATGAAATCTTTGAAATGGTATATGCTTCTCACCCTTTTGATGTCATAGGATATGACGGGTATAATTATCCGTATGCTTTTTCAATTCACGATTTTGAACCGATAACAGGTAGAATACACCTTCCACCACCAATTCATCAAACCTTTGAAACCGATGCTTTTGTCATTTGTTCCTTTGTGCCAAGATTATACGACTATCATCCCTTGTCTATTCCCGCACCTTATAATCACAGTAATATAGATGCTGATGAGGTGTTGTATTATGTCGATGGAGATTTTATGAGTCGAAATGATGTAAAACCTGGAAATATTTCTTTACATCCTGCTGGAATTCCTCACGGACCACATCCAGGAGCCGCCGAAAGAAGTATTGGTAAAAAAGAAACGTTAGAGTTAGCCGTAATGGTAGATACCTTCAAGCCTTTAATGGTAACGGAAGAGGCTATGGGCATTGCAGACGATACCTATTACCAATCTTGGTTAGAATAAGATAAGGCACTTTTTTTCTGTAATTTGTTGCTGTCTTTTTATTACGTCATTTCAAGAATCTTTTATTGTAATAAATCGATTTACACAATTATCAGAGCGAAAAGTATAAATTTAACAACAACTATTTCGGTTGTTTAGTTAACTAATAACCGAATCAACAAATAAAAATTATGTCACAAGAATTAAAATCAGTCGAGTACGGCTTAGAAAAAATATTTGAAGGCGCACAAGATTTCTTGCCTTTATTAGGAACAGATTACGTAGAGTTTTATGTAGGAAATGCCAAACAAGCAGCACATTTTTACAAAACGGCTTTTGGATTTCAGTCGTTAGCCTACGCCGGATTAGAAACAGGTGTAAAAGACAAAGCTTCTTATGTGTTAAAACAAGACAAAATTCGTTTGGTTTTAACAACTGCTTTGAACAGCGATTCTCCAATTGGGGAACATGTAAAAAAACATGGTGATGGGGTCAAAGTAATTGCTCTTTGGGTTGAAGACGCTCGTAAATCATTCGAAGAAACAACAAAACGTGGCGCAAAATCCTATTTTGAACCGGTTGTAGAAAAAGATGAAAATGGAGAAGTAGTTCGTGCCGGTATTTATGGTGCTTACGGAGAAACTGTTTTCGTTTTTGTAGAACGAAAAAATTACAACGGAATCTTTTTGCCAGGATATAGCGAATGGAAATCAGACTACAATCCGGAACCTGTCGGATTAAAATTCATTGACCATATGGTGGGTAATACGGGATGGAACAGAATGAATGAAGCAGTAAAATGGTTTGAAGACGTGATGGGATTTGTGAATTTCCTTTCTTTTGACGACAAACAAATTACTACAGAATATTCAGCCTTGATGTCTAAAGTAATGAGTAACGGAAATGGTAGAATAAAATTCCCTATCAATGAACCAGCAAATGGAAAAAAACGTTCTCAAATTGAAGAATATTTAGATTTCTACGAAGGAGAAGGCGTACAACACATTGCAGTGGCTACCGATGATATTATCAAAACTGTTGCAGATATGCGCGCACGCGGAATCGAGTTTTTAAGTACACCGCCACAAGCATATTATGATGCCATTCCAGAAAGATTAAAAGATCATATGTCGAAATTTAAAGAAGATATTACCGAACTTCAGAAATTAGGAATCATGATTGATGCTGATGAAGAAGGATATCTACTACAAATTTTCACCAAACCAATTGAAGACCGTCCAACACTTTTCTTCGAAATTATTCAAAGAATGGGAGCAAGAGGTTTCGGAGCTGGAAATTTTAAAGCACTTTTCGAATCTATTGAAAGAGAACAAGCCTTAAGAGGAACTCTTTAATCAACAGTAAAATAGAATAAAAAGCCAGAATTATCCTGATTCTGGCTTTTTTCTTTTTTTAACTCCTTGATTTATAGTGTTTATTCTTTTTAAAATCGAAAAATAATTTAATTAATCATAAAAATAATAAAATTTTATTGCGAATAAATCAATATGGTGGGTATTCGCAATCCTCATATTGATAAAAAAATGTTAAAATTGACATTTCATTAGATATAATTCAAAAACCATTATATCTTTGCAGAGCAATTCAGAGGGGTGGTTCCCTCCGTTTTGAATAAATTTTCATAATTTATAGTTTTTTGGTTGGTTAATAGCATAAAAACTCAGTTAGCAATAGCTGGGTTTTTTTGTTTTTTAGTACTTTTGGAATGAATATTGCATTCTATATTAGAAAACAATAAAATCAACAAAAATGAAAAAAAGAGCACTTTTAGCGTCTGTTGTATTCGCCCTAACATTTGCATTGGCTTCTTTCACTCAAAAACCAGAAGCTTACGGAGTAGGCGAATGGCTTAAATTCCGAATCCACTATGGTATGGTTAATGCCGGTTATGCCACACTCGAACTCAAAGAGGCCACCCGAAATAACCGAAAATGTTTCTACGCCGTTGGGCATGGCTACACTTCTGGTATGTCCCGATTTTTCTTTAAAGTAGACGATCACTATCAAAGTGTTTTTGATCAGGAAACGACCAAACCGTTTCAATACTTGCGAAAAATTGATGAAGGTGGGTATACGAAAAATCAAGAAGGTTTTTTTAATCAGGAAAAAAATACGGTTCTCGTAAAAGATTATAAACACAAAACAGAAAAAACACTTTCGGTCACTGAAAATGTTCAAGATATTGTCTCTTCATTTTATTACTTACGCAATCATCCTAATATTGATAAGTTAAAACCTGGGGAATCGATCCTGATTGATATGTTTTTTGACGACGAAATTTATAAATTTAAACTTAAATTTGTGGGACGCGAAACCCTTAGTACAAAGTTCGGAAAAGCGAACGCAATGATTTTTAGACCTTTGGTGCAATCCGGAAGGGTTTTTAAAGAACAAGAAAGCTTGACAGTTTGGGTTTCAGACGATCAAAACAAAATTCCGTTGCGTATCAAAGCAAGTTTAGCAGTAGGATCTTTAAAGGCTGATTTAGAATCGTTTAAAGGACTAAAATCTCCATTCATGGTTAAAAAATAAGAAAAGAAATGAGTAATTTTTCAGATATTGTTAACGAAATCGACAATAAATACAAAGCAATAAACCAAAAAACAGAAGCGCATTTAGAAGGTTTACTACATGCCAAACCAATCACTTATTGGGATTATATCCAAACCGATGCTCTTTTAAACCTGCAAGTGCAACGAACTGTTTTGCCTGATGAAAATGTGTTTATTATGTACCATCAAATCAATGAATTATTATTCAAAATGATTTTATGGGAAATAAAGCAAATTTCGTATGCCGAAAAATTAACAACGCCATTTTTTACCGAAAGATTAATGCGTGTGAGTCGATATTTCGACATGTTAACCACCTCTTTTGATATCATGGGTGACGGAATGGAAGTAGAACAATACATGAAATTCCGCCATACTTTAACTCCAGCGAGTGGTTTTCAAAGCGCCCAATATCGTTTAATTGAGTTTTGTTCCACTGATTTGATTAATTTAATCGATTACCGTTTTAGAGCAACAATCGACAGAAATACACCGTACACACACGCACTAGAACATTTATATTGGCAAGCCGCTGGTAAAGATTATCATACTGGAGAAAAATCATATTTTTTACAGCAGTTTGAAGAAAAATATAAAGACTTATTTCTTCGTACAATGGAAGAATATAACACGATTAATCTTTGGCAAAAATTTAAAGAACTTCCAGAAGCCGACCAAAAAAATCCGGAATTGATTAAAGCCATGAGACATTATGATTATACGGTAAACATTACCTGGGTAATGGGACATTATAATGCCGCTAAAAAATACATCGATAACGGAAAAGGGGACGGTGAAGCCACTGGTGGTAGCGATTGGAAGAAATACATGCACCCACGTTACCAACGTCGTATTTTCTTTCCTGAACTTTGGTCAGAGCAAGAATTAGCCACTTGGGGCGAAAACTTATAATTTTTTTCTATATTAGCTTATCTAAATTATTGCTTTTTGAATAGTCAAAAGCCTTTTTGAAAATAAGCTTCGATTGAAAAAATACATATCCTTATTATTACTACTTACTCTTTTTTCTTGTAAAAAGGAGTCCGATGCTGTAGATCAACCCGTTAAAAAAGAGGAGATCATTCGGTATGGTTTCGGTTTTAAATTAAATGACTTTACCGTAATTCAAGATTCGATTCGTAAAAACGATACGTTTGGCAGTTTGATTCAAAATCAAAATCTTAACGGAAAACAGGTTTTTGATGTTGTTGCTCAAATTAAAGATACTTTTAATGTAAAAATGATGAGGCTGCACAAACCTTATCTAATGTTGCTTTCTAAAGACAAAACCAAAAAGTTACAATACTTTGTGTACCAACCCGACCAGCGAAGTTATTATATCGTAGATTTTAATGATTCTATAGCCAAAGCGACCAAAAAAATTCTTCCAATAACAATCAAAAGAAGAACCGTGGCAGGTGAACTAAACGGGTCCTTATCAGAAACCCTAAAAAATGAAGGAGTTGCCGCATCTTTATCTTCCAAATTAACCAATGTGTACAAATGGTCTATTGATTTTTTTAAATCGAAAAAAGGAGACAAATTTGCCGTAACTTTTACCGAAAGGTATATTAATGATACGATTTATGACGGTGTAGATTCTTTAGAATGTGCTTTCTTTGAATACAAAGGAAAAAAAATATATGCCTTCCCTTTTCAGCACCATAAAGGAGGGAAAATTGAATATTATGACGAAGAAGGAAAAGCCTTGAAAAATTTCTTTTTGAAAGCACCTTTGAAATCAATTAATATTACGTCGCGTTTTTCCAAAAGAAGATTTCATCCTGTTCAAAAGTTCTTCAAAGCGCATAATGGGACAGATTATGCTGCTCCACACGGTACTCCAATCATGTCTACTGCCAATGGAGTTGTAGAATTAGCGGGCTATACCGCCGGAAATGGGAACCACGTTAAAATCAAACACGATAAGACCTATTCTACACAATATTTACACATGTCAAGAATTTTAGTGCGTCGCGGACAACGAGTAATGCAAGGACAAATTATTGGAAAAGTGGGAAGTACCGGTTTGGCAACTGGCCCGCATGTTTGTTATCGCTTTTGGAAAAATGGAAAGCAAGTAGATGCTTTACGTCTTAAATTGCCAAATTCAACACCAATGGATGCTAAAAATAAGCCCAAGTTCCTAGAATCCATAAAACCACTAAAAAGAGAATTGGATAGTATCGCAGGAATACATTAATTTCTAAACTACATCGTTTTCGTTTATAACTCTTAGTAAGAACTTGATTTTGTTGCTTTTTTTCGAAATCAAAATTGTAAATTCGCTGTTCCTATTATTTGAAAATATATTATGTTACCATCTATAAATCCATCGGAGACACAAGCTTGGCAAAAACTGAGAGATCATTTCGAAGACATGCAATATGCAGAAATGAATGAAATGTTCCGTCAGGATGCTACCCGTGCAGAATATTTTCATATCCAATGGGGATCATTTTTAGTCGATTATTCTAAAAATAGAATCAATCAAAAAACCATCGATTTATTACTTGAATTAGCAACAGAAGTTGGGTTAAAAGAAGCCATTGCCGACCAATTTTCAGGCGTACAGATCAACCAAACGGAAAATCGTGCCGTCTTGCATACCGCTTTGCGTGCTCAAGAAAAAGACGTTGTTTGGGTAGATGGAAAAAATATAGTACCAGAAATTCATGCCGTAAAAAACAAAATAAAAACCTTTTGCAAGGAAGTAATTTCAGGAGATAAAAAAGGTTTTACAGGAAAAGCCTTTACAGATATTGTAAATATTGGCATCGGAGGTTCCGATTTAGGGCCAAACATGGCGGTGGAGGCCTTATACCATTATAAAAACCACTTAAGCGTGCATTTTATTTCCAATGTTGATGGAGATCACGTTCAAGAAATACTGAAAAAATTAAATCCAGAAACGACTTTGTTTGTGGTCGCTTCGAAAACCTTTACCACTCAAGAAACCTTGACAAATGCCGAAACGGTTCGCTCCTGGTTTTTGAAATCGGCAAACCAAAGCGATGTTGCGAAACATTTTGTAGCCGTTTCGACGAACATTGAAAAAGTAACCGATTTCGGAATCGCTACCGAAAACATTTTCCCTATGTGGGATTGGGTAGGCGGACGCTTTTCACTTTGGAGCGCGGTAGGACTTACGATTAGTCTGGCGGTTGGGTTTGATAATTTTGAAAAATTTCTAGCTGGTGCCTATAAAATGGACGAGCATTTTAGAACTGAAAAATTCGAAAAAAATATTCCAGTTGTCTTAGCATTGTTAAGTATCTGGTACACAAATTTCTTTGGTGCCGAAAGTGAAGCCGTAATTCCGTATACGCAATATTTACAAAAACTAGCACCTTATTTGCAACAAGGGATTATGGAAAGCAATGGAAAGTCTGTCGCGAGAAATGGTTATCCAGTAAATTATCAAACGGGATCCATTGTTTGGGGTGAACCGGGTACCAACGCCCAACATGCATTTTTTCAACTCTTACATCAAGGGACAAAGTTGATTCCGACCGATTTTATTGGTTTTAAAAAGTCTTTACACGGAAATAAAAGACACCACGACAAACTAATGTCTAATTTCTTTGCCCAAACAGAAGCCTTGCTAAACGGAAAAACCAAAGACCAAGTGTTAGAGGAGTTCAGAAAAGAAGGTATTTCGGAAGTGCAAGCCACTCAATTATTGCCTTTCAAAGTGTTTCAGGGAAATAAACCTACGACCACTTTTTTAATTGATGCACTTACTCCAGAAACGTTAGGATCTTTACTGGCGATGTACGAACATAAAATTTTTGTGCAAGGGATTATTTGGAATATATTCAGTTATGATCAGTGGGGAGTCGAATTAGGAAAACAATTGGCGAGTTCCATTTTGGAGGAAATCGAACAAAAAACAATAAACCATCACGATGCTTCTACTTCGTTCTTATTGAAGAATTATATTCAAAACTCATAAACTTTTACTTATATTTGTTTAAACTAAAACTTACAAAATGTACGAATTCATTCAAAAATTTCACTCTGGTTGGGCTTATCTAGCACTTATATTATTAGTGTTTGCTATTGTAAATAGTGCTATGGGTTTTACTTCAAATAGAGAATTTACGGCCAAAGACAGAAAAATTGCCTTGTTCGGTTTAATTGGTATTCATGTGCAATTGTTGGTGGGATTGATTTTATATTTCGTTTCTCCGCTAGGACTTTCAGGTTTTAACATGAAAGATGCAGCCTTGCGATTAACCTCTATGGAACACCCTTTGATTAATGTAATTGCTATCGTTTTAATTACAATGGGTTGGTCTCAACATAAAAAATTGACAGAAAGTCCTGCCAAATTTAAAAAAATAGCCGTCTTGTACGGATTAGGTTTAGCGCTTATTTTATTGCGTTTGCCATGGTCTAGCTGGTTGGCATAAGAATACTAAAGTCCTATTTTTTAGGGCTTTTTTTGTTTTTGGGTACGGTATTTGTATACTATGAAGTAAATAATAAGGATTATGATTAATAAAATATATATCGGAATTACCACTATTATCGCTTCGTTAATGACTTCGAATTTTTCTTTTCAAAAATTTGAAAGTCAGCATGGATACTCTCAGGTTGTTCAAGATACGATTAAACCCGATTCAACCTTGGCCCTTATCGACAGCCTGTCGATTGAAGAGGGCTCGTACAATTACAAACTGTACAAAAGCAATGCACATGCTTCCTACTATTCTAATAAGTTTAATGGTAGAAGAACCGCTAGCGGGGAGCGTTTTGATAATAAAAAACTAACAGCCGCCCATCGAAGATTGGCTTTTGGAACCAAGGTTCGCGTCACCAACCTTAGAAACGGAAGATCTATAATTGTGAAGATCAATGATCGAGGTCCGCACGTGCGTTCTCGTGAAATCGATTTGTCTCGAAGAGCCTTTATGTATTTGGCTTCCAATAAAGGAGGGGGTGAAATGCGTGTTAAAATCGAGGTGGCTCACAAAAAGTAATTACCAAGAGCGATACGGATTATTGCTTAAATAAGCATTGTAATATTTTGCATCACCCGTAACTTCTTCTCCTAACCAAGAAGGCGTTTCAAAGGATTCGTTTTCAGAATTCAACTCTATTTCGGCCATCAGTAATCCTTCGTTTTCTCCAGCAAAAACATCTACTTCATAGGTGTGATTCCCTAACGGAATTTCATACCGGATTTTGTCAATAGTTCCTTTTTCACATAAAGTAAGTAATTGTTCGGCATCGGATAATGAAATTTCTTTTTCCCATTCCAGTCGGGTCGTGCCGCTTTCGTTTCCTTTTCCTTTTATGGTAAGAAAACCTTTAGATCCTTTTATGCGTACTCTTACGGTTCGTTCTGGATTCGAGTTCAAATACCCTTGAACGATTCGATTTTGAGAAGTGGCCTGTGCTTTAAAATCGTTGTTTACAACTAAAAATTTGCGTTCTATTTCAATCATCTTATTTAGGAGCTTTTTCCGGCTATTCGTTACAATCTGTTATGGAGCGCTTGCGAAGCAACGCTCCATAACAGGATTTCCACTGCTATCCGGGCTATGGGTTTTGTTTACCAAAGATATAGTTTTTTAAAATCAAACATTGAGAATCTCCGTTACTTCTCTATGAATCTCTGTGAAATAATTTTAAATTTGTGTCATGACCGAACCAATTCCGCAAAGAAAAATAATTCATGTCGACATGGATGCCTTTTACGCTTCTGTCGAGCAAATGGACCATCCCGAACTCAAAGGGAAACCATTAGCTGTGGGCGGAAGTGAAGTGCGTGGCGTGGTTTCGGCAGCGAGTTATGAAGCACGTAAATTTGGCGTGCGAAGTGCCATGAGTGGGATTCAAGCCAAACGCCTGTGTCCCGATTTGATTTTTGTACGCCCACGATTTGACCGCTATTCTGAAATCTCTAAAAAAATAAAAAAAATATTTTACGAGTATACTGATTTGGTGGAACCACTTTCTCTAGACGAAGCCTATCTTGATGTGACGCAAAACAAAAAAGGAAATCCAAGCGCGACTTTATTGGCACAAGAAATTCGAAAGCGTATTTTTGAGGAAGTCGGATTGACTGCTTCGGCTGGAATTTCGGTGAATAAATTTGTGGCTAAAATTGCTTCCGATTATAACAAACCCAACGGACAAAAAACCATTAATCCAGAAGAGGTGGAAACGTTTTTGGAAGGCTTAGACGTCAAAAAATTCTACGGAATAGGTAAAGTAACAACCGAAAAAATGTACCAACTGGGGATTTATACGGGTTTGGATTTAAAATCGAAATCTATCGAGTTTCTAGACGAACATTTCGGAAAAAGCGGTAGACATTATTTTTATTTGGTGCGTGGGATTTCCAACAGTCAGGTAAAACCCAATCGTACCACCAAATCCGTAGCAGCCGAACACACCTTCAATACCAATTTGACTTCCGAAATTTTTATGGAAGAAAAACTGAACCGAATCGCCAAAGAATTATCACGACGTTTGCAAAAACATAAAATCTCAGGAAAAACCATTACGTTAAAAATCAAATATTCCGATTTTACCCAACAAACGAGAAGCAAAACCTTGCCCTATTTTATTTCCGATAGCGGCTTATTGTTTGAAAATGCGAAAGAGCTGTTGTATCAAGAAAAAATGAAAGATTCGGTGCGATTATTAGGAATCTCTTTGTCCAACCTCAATACCGAAATCAAAAAAACCGTAGTGGTGCAACTACGGTTTGAATTCTAATTTTTTATTGTTTTTTTTAAAAACGGAAATCAATTTACTCAATCTCAGAAATTCTCAAGGTATTTACCATTCCTTTAGCCACAACAGGCATAGCTGCCAGGTTCACCAAGATATCTCCTTTTTTGACATACCCACTTTCTTTGGCCATGGCATTGATATCGTCAATAGTGTCGTCAGTACTTACGAATTTGTCATAAAAGAAGGCTCTAACCCCCCACAACAAGTTCAATTGCGTTAAAATACGTTTGTTAGAAGTAAAAACCAACACGTGCGCATGAGGGCGCCAAGCCGAAACCTGAAAGGCCGTATACCCACTATTGGTTAAAGTGGTAATCGCTTTGGCTTCAATATCATCGGCCAAAATAGCGGCGTGGTAACAAATGTGTTTGGTAACAAAACGGTTCGTTTTAATTTGTGGTTGTTTTTGAGGCACGTGAATCAGCGGTGAATCTTCTACCGCTTCAATAATTTGGGTCATTTTTTCGATGACTTGTACCGGATAATTTCCTACTGAAGTTTCCCCAGAAAGCATTACCGCATCGGCACCATCCATTACCGAATTCGCCACATCATTTACCTCTGCACGAGTAGGAGTTAAGCTGGTAATCATCGTTTCCATCATCTGTGTCGCCACAATGACTGGGATACGAGCTAATTTGGCTCTGTTTATGAGTTTTTTCTGAATTAATGGTACTTCGTGTGCAGGAATTTCAACACCAAGATCTCCACGAGCTACCATCAATCCGTCACAATGACCAACTAGTTTGTCGATGTTTTCTACCGCTTCTGGTTTTTCAATTTTAGCTACAATCGGAATTTTATGATCGGAATGTTTTTCAATTAAATCTCGTAAATCTTTTAGATCTTCTGGAGTTCTTACAAAAGAAAGTGCCATCCAATCGACTTTATTTTCACAAGCAAAAATGGCGTCTTTGATGTCTTTTTCGGTCAAAGCGGGTAACGATACTTTAGTGTTGGGAAGGTTAACTCCTTTTTTCGATTTTAGTGGCCCTCCTTGAATTACTTTACAAACCACTTTGGCTTTTCTATCGGTAGAAACCGCTTCAAAAATTAATTTCCCGTCGTCTAACAAAATGCGTTCCCCTGGATTGACATCCTTTGGAAATGTTTTGTAGGTCATGTAAACATTGTCTTTGGTGCCTGGTACATCTTCAGCTGTTTGAAAGGTTACCAAGTCCCCTTCGTTCACAACCACATCCTCTTTCATGACTCCTACACGAAGTTTCGGACCTTGTAAATCAGCAAGAATGGCAGTGGTAAAACCGCACTCTTCGTTTAATTCTCTAATAATTTTGATTCTTTCAGAAACATCAGAATAATCTGCATGGGAGAAGTTGATTCTAAATACATCCACTCCAGCTTCCATCATCTTTTTTATTACTTCTTTGGAACTACAGGCAGGGCCTAAGGTAGCTACAATTTTTGTCTTTTTACTTGTTGGCATTTCTTAAAAAATTAAGTTGTTTTTCGATTTAATTTCATTAGCATCTACTTCATATACCGTACTAATGGCTTCAATCTTATTTATTTTAGTAATGATATCTTTTATTTTTATTTGATTTTCATGTTCAATTTTGAGCAGGTAATCTGCTTTTTTCAATTCAGTGATTAAATTGACTTGCGTAGCCACCATTTTGTCTTGGAAAAGCGAGGCGTTTTTGCTTTGAACCGGTAATTCTATTTCTTGTTTGTTTTGAATTAAATCCCAAGTCATCATTTTGTCTTCGTCATCAAAAGTAAACCTTGAAAAGGAGGTGTTTTGTTTGCTGACTTCTATTGGAATTTCATCGTTATTTTTGGAAAGTAAAATTCCCAATTGTTGGTTTATTTTGAAGGCCAAGCGATAATCTTCAAGCGTGGTGTGGATGGCAATAAGTTCATAATCAATCTGATCGAAATCTTCCAGCTGTAATTTGTGAATGGCCATAGGATTCAAAATAAAATGTAAATATACTACTAATAAAGTATTTTTATAGGGAAGAGGTGTTAGCTTTTTGCTAATTTATTAACGAAAACGATTGCGAAACGCCGTTAATTGGTATTTATAAAAAAGCCTCAAATGATTTTGAGGCTTTTTGTATTATAGATTAGAATTAATTTTTTGAGCTAATTCTTCAAATTCTTGAGGAGTCAGTTTTACCTTATTTTGAAAACGCATTTCATCCATTTCATTTAGCGGAATAAGGTGAACATGAGCATGAGGTACTTCAAGTCCAATGACGGACATCCCAATTCTTTTACAAGGAACCGATTTTTCTAAAGCCACGGCAATTCTTTTGGAAAAAGCCATTAATTTCAAATACAAATCATCTTCGATATCAAAAAATTTATTGATTTCTTGTTTCGGAATGCAAAGGGTGTGTCCTTTGGCATTTGGATTCACATCAAGGAAGGCTAGAAAATTTTCATCTTCGGCAATTTTGTAACAAGGGATTTCTCCGTTGACTATTTTGGTGAATATAGAAGCCATTTTTTAGTCTCTAAAAATTTCTAAAATTTCAAATTTTAAAATTCCGTTGGGTACTTGAATTTCTGCAATTTCACCCACCGATTTTCCTAACAATCCTTTTCCAATAGGAGAAGTAACCGATATTTTTCCGGCTTTTAAATCGGCTTCACTTTCGGCAACCAAATGGTATTTTAGTTCCATTCCGTTGGTTTGGTTTTTGATTTTCACGTGCGATAATACTAAAACTTTAGATACGTCTAGCTGTGACTCATCAATAAGGCGAGCATTCGCATATAAGTCTTCCATTTTAGAAATTTTCATTTCCAAAAGTCCTTGAGCTTCTTTGGCAGCATCATATTCGGCATTTTCGGATAAATCACCTTTGTCTCTTGCTTCTGCAATGGCTTCGGATGCTTTAGGACGTTCAATATTTTTTAGGTGGTCTAGTTCTTCTTTTAATTTTTTTAATCCTGCGGCTGTGTAATAAGATACTGTGCTCATAACGTCATTGTTTATATAAATAGAAAAAATCCCATCGCAACGGGATTCCTTTCCACAAAGATAGTATTATTTTATTTCAATTTATAATTTTGTATGACTAACATACGTTTACAAAGTTAAATAATTTAAATTTGTTCAAACATAATTTATATGAAAAGATTTTTGGTTTTGATGCTGTTGATGGTTTTGTCTTCTTGTCATAAAGATAAGGTGGTGACTAATAATCAATTTTTGCAAAATGTTTCTTTTAGTAAAGAAATAAATACCAATTTACCAGCTTATAATGCTTTGACTTTTCCGAGTAATCCCATTTTGATTACCGATGCCGGAGCTGGTATTCAAGGAATTGTTGTTATGAAAGCCGGAAGCGGAAACGATTACCGCGCTTGGGAAGCGAGTTGTCCGAATCAATATCCAGTTCCCTGTTCTAGGTTATCCATTAGTGGATTGAATGCGGTTTGCTCTTGTGATAATTACGCCTACAGTATATATACAGGTGATGGTGGTCGGCAATATGCAATGAAACAATATCGGGTAGAAGTTATGGGGGCTGTGATTAGAGTTTATAATTAAAAAGAGGAGCAATTGCTCCTCTTTTCGTATTTAGAATTTTAAAGTAACACCTGTTATGAAATTTATTCCTGCTTGAGGATAATAAAAATTTTCGGTGATAGCATTGTCGTTTGAAGCTAAAGGGCGATAATAATAGCTGTACTTATATCCGTTAGACTCGTACATTTTGTTGAAAATATTATTGACCAACAAATTGAAATTAATTTCTCTAATCCAT
>JAGORP010000150.1 GCA_018062725.1 Flavobacterium sp. | reverse complement strand
ATATTGAATTGCTTCGGCAATGTGATTGGAACAAACCCTTTCAGAAGATTCTAAATCAGCAATTGTTCTAGAAACTTTCAATATCCGATCATAGGCCCGAGCTGAAAGATTTAAGCGTTCCATAGCGTTTTTTAAAAGTTGTAAAGATTGTTCGTCGAGTTGGCAATATTCTCTAATTTGTTTGGTATTCATTTGAGCATTATAGTGAATCGCATCATATTTTTCAAATCGTTCCGATTGAATTTCCCTGGCAGCGGTAACTCGCTCTCTTATTGCGATGCTGCTTTCTCCGTTTCTGATTTCCGATAATTTTTCAAAAGGAACTGGTGTCACTTCAATATGGATGTCAATTCTATCTAATAATGGACCTGAAATTTTACTTAAATACCGTTGCATTTCGTTGGGAGAAGAGTTAACAGGCGAATTTTGATCATTGAAATAGCCACTCGGACTCGGATTCATACTGGCCACTAACATAAATGACGATGGATACGTAATGGTAAATTTTGCTCTAGCGATTGTCACTTCTCTATCTTCCAAAGGTTGTCTCATGACTTCCAACACTTCCCTCTTAAATTCAGGCAATTCGTCTAAAAATAAAACTCCGTTGTGCGCTAATGAAATTTCACCCGGTTGAGGGTAACTACCACCACCTACTAGCGAAACACTTGAAGCAGAATGGTGTGGTGATCGAAAGGGGCGTTGGCTCATCAGTCCAGAATCTTTTACTTTACCAGCAACACTATGAATCTTTGTCGTTTCTAAAGCTTCCTTTAGTGTCATTGGAGGTAAAATACTGGGTAATCGCTTGGCTAGCATGGTTTTTCCTGCACCGGGTGGACCAACTAAAATCACATTATGACCACCTGCAGCTGCAATTTCCATGCAGCGTTTGATTGATTCTTGTCCGCGGACTTCCGCAAAATCGAATTCAGGAAAGTCCAATTTTTTGTAAAATTCTTCGCGTGTATTAATGATGGTGGGTTGAAGCATGCCTTTCCCTTCAAAAAAGTTAATGATTTCGGTCACATTTTCAATTCCGTATACCTCCAATCCCGAAACAATTGCCGCTTCATTTACATTTTGTTTCGGAAGAAAAAAACCTTTAAAACCTTCTTCTTTCGCTTTAATGGCTATGGATAAGGCACCACGAATAGGTTGTAAACTTCCGTCGAGAGAAAGCTCGCCCATCATAATGTATTTTCCAATTTCGTCCTGATTTATTTGTCCGGAAGCAGCTAAAATACCCATGGCAATGGTTAAATCGTAAGCAGAGCCCTCCTTTCGTAAATCGGCTGGCGCCATATTTACAATGATTTTTTTACCCGGAAAATTGTATTGATTATTTTTTAAAGCAGCTGCAATTCGAAAACTACTTTCTTTAATGGCGCTATCAGGTAGGCCTACCAAATGGTATCCGATTCCTTTTTCTATATTGACTTCTACCGTAATGGTGGTAGCTTCTACACCGAAAACGGCGCTACCGAAGACTTTTACTAACATGGCGTGTACTTTTTTAATGGCTTATATAATTACAAATATAGAAAAGTTGGTGGAATAAAAAAATCCCGATTACTCGGGATTTAAGTTATTTAAATTTTGCAATTCCGTCTTCTAACCATTTTTTATATTCTTGAACATCGAAGGTAAAAGCAATGGGTTTAGACAAGTCATTTCCATTTGTATCTAATATAACATAAAGCGGTTGTGAGTTACTTTTATAGCGAGTAATTTGAAAATCGGTCCATTTATTACCTATTGTCACCACTTCTTTTCCAGTGGTTTTAGAAACAAATTGTTCTGCTTTAGGCAATTCAATTTTTCGGTCACAAACCAAAGAAATAATGACCACTTTTTCTCTTAAGATACTCAATACACTTTCATTAGACCATACATTGTCTTCCATTTTTCGACAATTCGCACAAGCATCACCAGTAAAATCTAGTAAAACGGGTTTATTTACTTTTTTTGCATAAGCCAAACCAATTTCATAATCGTCGAAAGTAATTAATCCGTGTGGTCCAATATGAGCATGTTCGGGTAAATCAGATTTTGAAGTTCCATTATTTCCAAACCCTGAAACACTTTCGGCATAAGTCATCGGAGGTGTTAATCCACTTAAAATTTTTAAAGGAGCACCCCATAAACCCGGAATCATATAAAACGTAAAAGTGGTTACAATAATGGCCATCATTAATCGACCCACACCAATTTTATTGGCTTTTTCGTAATCATGTGGAAGCATATATTTTCCAAATAAATACAACGCCCATGCTCCAAAAACTGCAATCCATATGGCAATAAACAATTCTCTTTCCAACAAATGTTTTTGCAACACTAAATCGGCATTTGATAAAAATTTGAAAGCGAAAGCCAATTCTAAGAAACCTAAAGATACTTTAACAGTGTTTAACCAACCTCCTGATTTTGGCAACGAATTTAACCAACCTGGAAACATGGCAAACAACATAAAGGGTAAGGCAATAGCTAATGAAAAACCTAACATTCCGATAATTGGTGCGATACCTCCTTTGGAAGCCGATTCTACTAATAACGTTCCTACAATTGGACCTGTACAAGAAAAAGAAACTACGGCCAAGGCTAAGGCCATGAATAGAATTCCGATAATTCCACCTTTATCTGCTTTTGAATCGATTTTGGTAGCCCAAGAACTTGGTAAAATAATTTCAAAAGCACCTAAAAATGATAACGCAAAAACCACCAACAAAGCAAAGAAAATAAGATTAAACCATACACTAG
>JAGORP010000079.1 GCA_018062725.1 Flavobacterium sp. | reverse complement strand
GTTAAGTATTCGATATTTTTTGAAATTTCTAATTGTGTTTGCAATTCAAATAATGATCCTATTGCAATATTCAAAAATCGTAAGTAATCTTTATTACTATTTCTTCCTAATCCTTCCGAAATATTGCTTGGGATTGAAATTGCACTTCTTCTTATTTGTGAAGTAATTCCGAATTGTTCTTCTTTTGGAAATTTTTTAGTTGTATTATAAATCTTAGTGACAAAAATCATAGATTTTTGCCAAACAAGCAGATCTCTAAAATTACTCATTAGTTTGTAATTCAATTTCAAAACTTAGTTCCTCAGTCCCTAAGAAACTTAGCACCTCGATACTAATCCCAGTTTTCTTCAAATCCGTAGTCTTCAAACGAATCATCACCTTCAAACATGTCTAAGTCATCTTCGTCATAATCGTCTTCAAATTCACTGTCGAAATCCCCTTTTTCCGCTTCAAATTCTTTATCCGGAGCACTCGCAGGCATCATTCCGTGAGAGAATAGTAAATCAGGATAATTTACACCCGGTTCTCTTTCTTCTATAGCCGCCAATTCGACAAAGAATGTCCACATGTTTAGGAAATCGTATACATAAATCATTTTGGTGTTTTCATCATCAAACATAGATGACAATAGATAATCACCCATAGTCAATCCTTCACCAGGATTATCTCCAGTGTCAAACAACGGAATTTCTTCATCTTGATTCCATTTATCATCACAAGTATAAAAGGCTGCCATTTCTAATCCGTCAAAGCCAAAAGCATTGACAATGGCATTATGTAAGTCTTCTAAAGAATCTTTTTCTTCAATAGCGATATCTCTAAAAACGTCTTCTTCTGCGTCAAGAATGACTCTAAATTTATAAATCATATTCGTTTGTATTATAGAAAGGCCAAAGGTAAAATATAATTTCGATTTAGAATTTAGGAATTCCGATTTGTTGATAAGATTTTAATCAGCTCTCATAGAATTCGATAGGTAAACCATCAGGATCTTCAATGAAGAAAAAACGTTTTTGGGTGTATTCATCGGTTCTGATTTCTTCTGCTACGATGCTATGCTTAATGAAATGTTCTCGGGTTGCTTCCATATTAGTTACTTCAAAAGCCAAATGCCGCAAACCGGATGCTTCGGGTCTGGATACTCTTTTTGGTGGATTGGGAAAGGAGAATAACTCGATGGTATAAATTCCGTTGAGGGCCAAATCGAGTTTGAAGGATTGCCGCTCTTCTCTATAGATTTCCTGAAGAATTTCCAACCCCAAAACGGAGGTGTAAAAGTGTTTCGACTTTTGATAATCGGAACAAATTATCGCGATATGATGAATCGAATTAAGACAAATCATTGTAATTTTTTAAGGAAATAGTGTTTTTAATTTTACTTTTTAATTTCTTTTTAAACTTAGTGAATTTTTTTGTGGTTGGATATTGTCTATTAGAAGTCATGTTGTTGAAAATCAACGCTACAGCTAAAAGGATGAGTGCGCCACTTAACACAGGAGTAATTACATACCAATAGCCTAATTGTAAAATGGCAGGAGATCCGGTTACTGCAATTAATGCAGTTGCACCACCAGGTGGATGTAAGGTTTTGGTAATTTGCATGAGCACAATCGCCATTGACACTGCTATTGCTGAAGCCAACCAAATGGTATCTGGAAAAAGTTTTGCAGCTGTAACTCCAACAATGGCAGAAACGACATGACCTCCAATTAAATTTCGTGGTTGCGCTAACGGACTTTGAATTACGCCATAAACCAAAACACAAGAAGCGCCGAAGGAACCTATTAGAAAAACGGCATCTTCTTTGGCAAAGGTTTCATAATGAATATAGGCAATAATTCCCAAACCTACAAATGCTCCCATAAAGGCCCAAAAATGCTCTTTAAAATCGACTAAAGTTTCTTTATAGAGAATGTATTTCGTTTTTCGATAGCTTCTTTTTATATTTTTCGTAGGCATAATTACTTTATTTTTTGTGGCTTGTAGGTATAAACGGTATGCGGATAAATGTATTGAGCGGTGTATTTTGCGACCAAACAAACCACGATAATTGGTATTAATAACTTGTAATTATTGATGAGTCCACACGTTAAAAAGATTGCGGTAAAAGGAGCGTTAATACTTGCACTTAACATAGCACCCATTCCTAAAATCATAAAATTCAATGGTATGACATTGGCATGAAAGAAGGTATTTAAGCAAATAGCTAATAGAAGGCCTATAAATCCTCCGATGAATAGACTTGGGGCAAATACGCCACCATCGCCGCCAGCCGCTAAAGTGGCAGAAGTGACAATGGGTTTAACAAAGATAATTCCCAAAAAAGTAAGCATCAGGGTTAAAGAAAAGGTGAGTTGGTTGCAGTGAACTAGATTTTCTTTAATGGAATGATAACCTTCTCCGTAAAGTTGTGGTAAAATTAAAAGCGAGGTACTCAAAATGGTAGCTCCAATAATAATTCGGGAATACTGTTTTTTCATTTCACTAAATCGTTTTTTAAAATAAATAACGCATTTGGTTAGGTAAACCGCATTCATTCCCGCAAGGATTCCTAATAAAATAAAGTAGGGCATAGCCTTCCAATTCCAATTTGAAATCGTTACTTGAAATAAAGGCCCTTCTTCTAAAATAGTAATAAAACTCAAGGCAGTTGCAACTGCTATAGTGGTCGTGATTAGAAAGGTTTTGGTGATTTTTTTCGATATAACTTCCCAAGCAAATAAAATCCCAGCAAAAGGACTGCCAAAAAGAGCAGTTATTCCTGCAGCCACACCAGCACAAATTAATTCCGTTTTATGTCGATTGAAAAGATTTTCTTTTTCTTGCGCTACCGATCCAATTGTTGCCGAAGCCACTACTGTAGAGACTTCAATTCCGGTTGAACCTCCAAAAACGACTGTAATTAATCCATTGACAAAATGGGAAGGGACTTTATAAATAGGCAGGCTATTTTTTCTATTGGAAGTGGTTTCAAAAATCTCTTTAATACCTTTATTTTCTTTCTTTTTGAAAAGATAGTGACGCAAGAAATAAATCACAGATAGTCCAAATACCGGAAAGATGATTATTAGCATCCAGTTTGTTGAAGCTTTATCGAATAAAACAGCTTCGTAATGCTCAGTAATTCGTTTTAGAGATACGGCCAAGAATGCACATAAAAAACCAATCAGAATAGAAACTACGGTGAGTTTTTGATATTTAATCCAAGTGTAATTCTTTTTGATTTTTGCGGTTTTATTCATGATAGACATTCTATTTGACATTTAGAAAAACAAAAATAAGTCCTGAAATATGAAAAAAACCATTTAAAATGTTAAAATTCAAGGGGTGGTAAAGTTAGAGCAGGTTGAGTTCCTTTTTAATTTTGCAATAGTTTATGATTTTCCAAAGCATACGATTGTGTGACATTATATGGCCATTATGGTTTTGGCTTGACTAGTTTTTCGTGTGTTTTTGCTACTTCCATCAATGCAGCGGTACAGTATAATGGGGTCATTTCTGCTTCAAAAATGTTAGCCTTTACTGCAGGATCAGTTTCAACTAATGCTTGCGCTTCTTCGACAGTAGTAACGTTGAAGATAAAAATCCCTCTGTAGTTTCGATCGTTTTTTTCAAAAGGCCCTGCAACAGCTAACTTTCCTTCTTTTGCTAATCGAGAAATGTTAGCCATATGACCTTCAAAATATTTTGATCTTTCTTCTTTTGTAGCTGTTGTGTTACTTCCTGTTTTAAGAATACAGAAAACGTACATCTTCATCCCGCGTTCATCGGCACCTAATGTTGTAGCTAATTTTTCATCATAAATCAATTTTTCTTGAGCAACAATTTGAAAAGAAGTCAGCCATAGCAGTGTGTAAAGTAAGTGTTTCATTTTCCTGATTTTATACTAATCAAATTTACAAATAAAGTTCGATTACAATTCATCTCTAAAAAAATACAATTCGGTCAACTTAAATTTTTTTCTTAACCAAGTTGTGCCAATTTTGAAGTGTCAAATTTCAACAGATTATGAAGACTATATTAAAAATCATCGTTTTATTTTTTGCATTCCACTCGTTTGGTCAAACGAAAATTTCAGGAAAAGTAGTCGATACCAAAGGAAAACCTCTTTTTGGTGTTAATGTTTTTATTGAAGGAACGTATGATGGCGGAATCACTAACGAAAATGGTGATTTTAGCTTTGAAACTTCAGAAAAAGGCTCAAAACAGCTGATTGCATCAGCTTTAAATTATCAAGAAGTAAAATTACAGATTACTATTGAAGAAAATCAATCGATTACGATAAAAATGAAAGCTGAAATGAATGTTTTAGATGCCGTAGTTATTTCGGCAGGATCTTTTAAAGCAGGTGATAATAGTAAATCATCTTCATTAAAGGCGCTTGATATTGTAACTACAGCAGGCTCGGTAGGCGATATAGTCGGCGCACTGAAAACGTTACCCGGCGCGCAAGTGGCTGGAGAAAGTGGGCGATTATTGGTCAGAGGTGGGGAAAGCGACGAAACACAAACGTATATTGACGGTATTCGTGTGGCTCAACCATACGGTGCTTCTGCTAATAATTTACCAACTCGTGGTCGATTTTCTCCTTTTTTATTCAACGGAATGACATTTTCAACTGGAGGGTATTCGGCCGAATTTGGGGATGCGTTATCAAGTGTATTGCTTATGAATTCTATCAATGAACCCGATCAAGACAAAACAGATTACAGCTTTATGACAGTCGGTTTGGGAATGGGTAGAACCAAAAAATGGAATAAAAGTTCGTTGAGTTTCAATACTTCGTATATCAATTTGCAGCCGTATCAATGGATGGTGCCTCAAAAAGTGGATTGGAACAAACCATATCAAGGTATTTCGGGAGAAGCGGTTTATCGCAGAAAATTTGATAATGGCTTGCTTAAAATTTATGGTGCTTTTGATTATTCTGTTTTCGATTTGAATCAGGAAAACATCAATTCCGTAAATAAGTCGCGAATTAGTAATAAAAACAATAATTTTTATCTAAATACTTCTTATAAAGGAAAGTTTGGTGCAGGTTGGACGTTACAAACGGGTTTGAGTGTTGGACTTAATTATGTAAACTTGGGAATCGATGTTGATGCTCTTAAAAATGAGGAAGTGGCCTCTCATTTGAAACTGAAATTAGATAAAAAGTTATCGAATTCAATTACTCTTTCTTTTGGTTCCGATTATTTTAGAACCGATTTTGATGAAAATTACAAACCGTATTTGGAAAAAGTATTGACCTCTGGTTATAGAAGCAATGTAGGTACCTTTTTTGTAGAAAGCGACTTCTTGTTTTCTCAAAAATTTGCAACCAAAGTCGGTGCTCGCGCCATGTATAATGAATTATTGCAAAAAGCGGTAATAGAACCGAGAATTTCATTGGCTTTTAAATCTTCTCAAAATGGACAATTTTCATTGGCGTATGGTGATTTTCATCAAACACCCAAGCAAGAGTATTTGAAGTATTTTAAAGCCTTCGACTTTGAAAAAGCACAGCATTATATTTTAAATTATACCTACACTTTATTCAAAAGAACCCTGCGTTCCGAATTGTATTATAAAAAGTATGACAATCTGGTGAAATTTGATGGCGTATTGCCGGAATTTGATAGTAACTTTTCTAATAGTGGATATGGTTATGCCAAAGGATTAGATCTCTTTTGGAGAGATAGTAAAACGTTCAAAAATACGGATTATTGGCTTTCTTATTCGTATATTGATAGTAAACGAGATTTTAAAAGCTATACAACTGAAGTACAACCGAATTTTGTCGCAAATCATACACTTTCTTTAGTCGGTAAGTATTGGTGGGAAGAATGGAAATCGCAAATAAGTGTGACCAATACTTTTGCTTCTGGTAGACCCTATAACAATCCGAATGAAACCCTATTCATGAACGGAAAAACCAAAAATTATAATGATTTGAGTGTAGCATGGTCGTATTTGCTTTCCCAACAAAAAATTCTATTCTTTTCGGTGTCTAATATTTTAGGTAGAGAAAATGTATTCGGCTATCAATATGCCAATTCACCCGATTTGGCAGGGCAATACCAACGACAGGCGATATCACAACCCGCAAAACGATTCTTTTTTGTAGGTTTCTTTTGGACCATTAGTAGTGATAAGAAGGCCAATCAGTTGGAAAATTTGTAAACAAACAGTCAATTGCTTAATTTTTAAAAGATTGTGTAAAAAATGATGAAAGATTTGTTATTTTTGGTACACACTAAAAAATAACTTATGAAAAAAATTACTTTAACATTTATGCTGTTTTTGTTTACAGCAGGATTGACTTTTAGTCAAACAACATTAATTAATATTGCTCCACCAAATAATGCGACATCTTCTTTTCGTTTACCAAATGGTTCAAGTGCCTCGACATATTTTAGGGGAGCAACATTAGTTCTAGCTAGTGAGTTAACTGAAATCCCAAATGCTACAAGTATAACTAGTATTGGCTTCATTCCTTCTTCAGGAGCATCTTCTGTGGCAACAGGAACTATTACTATTTATGCGCAAAATTCAACTGATACGGCATATAATAAAGGTACGAATTGGGCAGGTATTACGCCAGGTATGACTGTTGTTTATACTGGTCCGATGACTATACCTACTACAACGACGCCAATTGATCTAACATTAACGACACCTATTACTTATTCTGGTGGATCGATATATTTAGCATATGATTGGACAGGAGTAGCCCCTTTTGCAGCAGCAGGTGCTATTTGGGGTTCTAATAATACGGGTTTAGTAGGTGGTTGTACTTCAATGACAAGTTCAACAGCTGCACCAACTACTGGTGTTACCTCTAGTTTTCGCCCAAGTATTCGTTTTGGAATTCCTAATCCGTACTCAAATGATATGGCTGTAGAAGGAATTAATAGTTTGGGTAATGTTGCAACTTCATTAGGACTTCCTGTACCTATTTCAACTACAGTAAGAAATAAAAGTAACACTACTTTAACAAATATTAGTGTTAGTGCAAATATGACTGGAGTTAATACTTATTCTGATACACAAGTAGTCGCATCATTAGCTCCTGGCGCTTCAACGACTGTAAATTTTGCAAATTGGACCCCAACAGCTTTGGGTGCAAATGTTTTAAGTGTTACAGTACCTTCAGATCAAGTAAATACAAATAACTCTTTAAATTTTAATACAACCACTACTTGTTTTACTTCAGGAGCAGCACAAAACCCTTCAACTTACCCCAATTCAATTGGTTTTAATACAGGATCAGGTATTTTATCAACTCCTTTACAAAATACTGTAGCAACTACAATAACTGATGTTAATATAGCTATCTCTACAAATACAGCATCAGTTGGCAATAATGTATACGGAGTTATTTTAAATAGTTCGGGTGCCATTTTAGCTACAAGTACCAATACTTTAACTATTGCTAATGGAGATTTAGGTACAATTAAAACATTTACCTTTACGCCTAATGTCTCTTTAGCTGCGAATCAATTGGTTCATATAGGAATGGCTCAATCTGCCAACGCGACAACGGGTTATTATCCTTTTGGAAGTTATAATAATGCAAATTTAACTACTGTTTATAATACCTGTGCCATTGCTGGAGGAGCTTTGACTCCCACAACTAATCTAGGACAATTTGGAATTGAGGCTGTTTTTAACGGTTCTTGCACTTTAGGAGTAGAGGAAACTGTCTTTTTAGATAATGATTTACGAGTTTTTCCAAATCCTGCAAGTACCAATTTAAATATACGATTAGGAGTAGTTGGAAATAATGCCAATCTTCAAATTTACAATGCTCTTGGTCAGGTTGTAATTCCAATCCAAAAAATCAATGCCACTACCTCTGAAATTAATGTATCTTCTTTAGAGAAAGGAATTTACTTCTTAAAAATAAATAATGGTAGCAAAATGAGTACAGTCAAGTTTGCTGTTGAGAAATAGATTTCATTTTACATATTACTTTATAAAACCTGGAGCTAACCCTTCAGGTTTTTTGTTTCCTTTTCAGGAGCTGATAAACCAACATTTCTGTATAAAAACAACTCATCCCTAAAATTCGACAGTTCGGTAAGTATAAATTTAATAAGTGAACAAACCGAGATACTTTTGGAGTATAAATTAAGAATAACAAATAGCAAATCACAAGTAAATCAATTATAAACAAACATTAAAAATTAGAAATTATGGTACGAGTATTTACAACAGCAGTTTTATTATTTTGTTCAGCAGTATTTGGACAGGCGAAATTTGAAGAAGGAATGGGAAAAGCCTTAGGTACTTGGAAATCAGGACAAGCAACTGAAGCCTCAGCACTTTTTGAAAGAATAGCTTCGGTAGAAAAAACCAATTGGTTACCAAATTATTATGTAGCTATGATTAACACTGTGGAAGCTTTTAAGCCAGAAAATCGCGAAAAAGCTACTTCTTTAATCGAAAAAGGACAAAACGCATTAAACAATGCAAAATTAATAAGTCCGAACAATGCCGAAATTAATGTGATGCAAGCCTTAATTTATACAGCAATTTTAGTGCAAGACCCAATGACAAACGGAATGAAATATTCCCCATTAGCGATGACAGAATATCAAAAAGCATTAGCAATTGATCCGAAAAATCCTAGAGCAGTATTCGGAAAAGCTGAATTTGAATTGGGAAGTGCTAAATGGACTGGAGCAGATACCAAGCCAATCTGTGCTCAAGTTGCAAATTCAATCGAACTTTTTGCTACTTTTAAACCAGAAACGCCATTTCATCCTAACTGGGGATTGGATAGAGCCCAAGAAGTCTTAACAAGCTGTAAATAAGAAATAATTAGAATACAAAAACGTTTACAATGAAAATAGTAATCAAAGAAATTTTAAAAGTACTCCTTATTGGTAGTATCATATTTATAGTAATCCAGCTAATTAACATGGCTTATGGAAATGAGTTAATGTTAAATAACAGACTGATAAAAGGATTGTTATATACTTTGCTTTACACATTAACATTGGGCTATGCAAACAAAGCGGTTTTTGTTTATCTAGATAAAATTTTTGAAACGAATCGGTTTTCAGTAAAAAGAATTATTATTGGATTTTTAGCATCGTTTGCGGTTTCTTTATTGGTTATTTTTTGCTTGAGAATCTTTGAAGATGTGGTAATTGATCATAAGTCTTTTTTAGAATTTTTAAATAACGAAAAACCAGGTAATTATGTGGTAGCGATTATTATTACTTTCATCGTTTCAATTTCTCTATATGCCTTTCATTTTTACAAAGCTTATCAGGAAAGTAAGTTAAAAGAGCAAAAAGTTATTGCTGGAACGGCTTCTGCACAGTTTGAAAGTTTGAAAAATCAAATCGATCCTCATTTTTTATTCAATAGTTTGAATGTATTAAGTTCTTTGATCGAGGAAAATCCAGAAAAGGCCCAAAAGTTTACCACTTCGTTGTCTAAAATATATCGCTATGTCTTAGAGCAGAAAGATAAAGAGTTGGTTTCGGTTGAAGAAGAATTGAGTTTTGCTAAAACGTATATGAATCTTTTAAAAATGAGATTCGAGAACAGTATTGCTTATGAATTGCCAAGTGACTTCGATACCTCTGAAGCTAGAGTGGTTCCGCTTTCATTGCAGTTATTATTGGAAAATACGATTAAGCATAACGTCGTAAGTGAACAAAAACCGCTTCACATTAAGATTTTTATCGAAAACAATTATCTTATTATTCAGAATAATTTACAAAAAAAAGAAGTGCTACAGGACCGACAAGGCGTTGGTTTACAAAACATCGTGAATCGTTACGCCTTAATTTCTGAACGCAAAGTAATAATTGAACAAAATCAGGAATTTTTCATCGTAAAAATCCCAATATTAACAAAACAAATCGCCTTTATGGAAACGCAAAATATTTACAACGAGAATATGGCTTTTGTAAAAGCTAAAGAACGAGTAGAAAAACTAAAAGGATTTTACGGAAATCTAATTTCCTATTGTACCATTATTCCAATTTTAATCATTATCAATTTAAATACAACATCAGGATTTCAATGGTTTTGGTTTCCAATGATTGGCTGGGGATTTGGGGTGTTAATGCACGCTTTAGAAACTTTTGGTTATGGTAAAAATTGGGAAGAGCGCAAAATTCAGGAACTACTCGAAAAAAGTAAAAACACGAACAACAAATGGAAGTAATTATGGAAAATTCGAATCATAAAACCGAATTCGAAAGATACCAAGAAGCTAAAAAACAAGTCCAAGAAATAAAAGGATTTTATTCTCATTTGGTTGTTTATATTTTATCGATGGTATTGCTGGTTTTTATAAACTTAAAATACACACCCGAGTATTTATGGTTTTTATATTCTATGGCGGGCTGGGGATTAGGTGTTTTAGGACATGCATCCAAAGTG
>JAGORP010000078.1 GCA_018062725.1 Flavobacterium sp. | reverse complement strand
GATAAAATGGACCTATCACTGCATCGAATGATTTCAAATTATTGTCCCGTATAAGATTTGTAACGTTAGAAGATGATTTTGTTTCATCTGAATCTAAAATGGTCACATGAACCTCTACACCTAATTTTTTAACCGAGTCAATGGCCATCAAAGCGCCCGAATAAAAATCGAGAGTCATGTTTAAAAACTTATCTTTTTTCAATCTCGATTTGGTTGAATTTATTGTATCTTGATCTAATTTGGCAATATTAAACGGAAGTAATAATGCTAATTTTTTCGTTCCTTGTTTTTTAAGTATTTTGGTTAAATCAACATAATCCTTTTTTATAGGAATTGCTTTTTTAGCCGGAATTTTTAAAATCATCCCTTCACGAACGCCCTCTTTTAACTCTGGATTCAAAGCTATTAATTCCTCTTGTGTGCAATCAAATTGATTTGTTAGTCCATATAATGTTTCCTGAGGTTTTACAGTATACTCCTCATTAGTTACAGCAGGTTTTACGGTTGGAGGTACAACTTTAGGTTGTTCTACTTTTGGTTGGTCCACTACTGATTTTTGTCCTTTTATTACCAAAACAAAACCTAGTGGTAACTCTTTTCCTACAATTTCAGGATTTTTCTTTTCTAATTCTTCAACTGTGATTCCGTATTGTCTAGCGATTCCGTACTTTGTTTCTTGCGCCTTTACTTCGTGTAGAACAGTCTCTTGCGGTTTTACCCATCCTTTTTTTACGGAAATCGTTAAAACTTGCCCAATACTCAATCCGTTTTTGACTTCAGGATTATTGGCTTCGATTTCAGCAATAGTGGTATTGTAAAATTTAGAAATACTATATACTGTTTCTTTAGGAGCCACTGTGTGTTTGATATTTTTTGCTTCGATAAGTTTTGGAGTTGTAACAGTACTTTTCTTAGGAATAATCAATAACGTATTTTCAGATATACCGGCTTGTGCATCTGGATTTAATTTATAAATATCTAAAGGCGTTACTGAATATTTCTGTGCAATTTTGGTAATTGTTTCTCCTTTGGCTACTTTATGTTTGACCACATTCGCTTGTGCCAAAAGGAAACTTGAACATAACAATACTAAACACCCTATTACTTTTTTCATATTCCTCTTATTTTTCTCAAAAACTAAATTTTATTGTTCTTTTTTGATTTGAACAATGAACATATTTTTTAATAATTCTGTTCTTGGCTTCACTTTATACTCAAACAGGGCTTCATTTAAGGTTGCAAACACATCGGTGTACACATAATATCCGAAGTTATTCACGTTATAAAAGAATTTTGTCTTTTTCTCCCCTGCATAACTCAAATTTACAGCAAATTCGTCTCTTTGTGCTGCTTCGGAAAAGATATTAGCAACCAAATAAAATCCATCTTCTACTTCTTTTAAGTTGGAAATCACTTCAATTTTTGTAGGATCTTTTACCACATTATTATTTAATGTTTTTTGAATTTCAGTAGCTTCAACAGCGGTTTTTTCGGCTGAATCTCCTAAATTATTTTGGATGCGTTCCAATTTAACCAAAGCCAATTTATCATCAAATTCACGAGCTTCGGCACTGTAAAACGTCGCACGAGAAATTTTACGTTTTAATACTTCTTTCTTTTCGGTGTCAATCGCATCAATTTTTGTCAATAATGCCGCATTCTTTTGGTCTTCGGCTAAAACCTTCGTATTTATTTTGTTGATTTCATCGATTGAAGCCATGTCTTTATTCGATAAATTTTCACGTACTTTTTTCTTGTATTCTTGATTTTCCTGCACCGTTAAACGTTGTACTTTTTGCATCGCTCCGGTAAAAATCTTTCTATTTTCGGCCAAATCTTGTTTTAACTGTTGTACTAACTTATTCGTTTCTCCAATTTTTTGATACGATTCTTTTTCTAATTTTTTAGATTCTTCAACCGTTTCAATATCCCGATTTTTTAATTCGGCTAAATCCATTTCCATAGTACCAGCTAAGGAATCCAACTTCCACAACAACACATCTTGAATTTTCTTATTGGCATCTACAATCAATCTCAATTTCTCCACTGAACCCGTTTTAGATTCATCAATAGCATTCAAATTGATGTTCAACTTATTTAGCGTGATCATCTTTTTATTAAGCTCTTTTTGCACTTTCAAACGATCTTCTAAATCTTCAATTTTTGCTTTTTGCGCTTTTGCTTTTTCAACCTCAGCTTGCTTTTCCGCCAACGCAATCATTAACTCTTCATTTTCTGTTTTGGCTTTTAGCGACGCTTTGTTAATGGCCAATTTATTTCCTTCTTTCAATCCGTTGATAATTTCCGGATTTTGCAGTTCAAGTTGTTCAATAGTTATGCCATATTTTTTTGAAATCGAATATTTCGTTTCCTTAGGTTGTACGATATGGAAAATCGTTTCGTCGTTGATTACTCTAGCGCTACCATCGATTGTTTTCTTTTTATTGGGAAGCAAAATTTCTTGACCAATTTTCAATCCGTCCTTCAAGGCATCAGAATTCAATTCATCTAAATCTTTTACCGAAACGTTGTATTGACGGGCAATGCTAAACAAAGTTTCTTTGGCTGTTACTTGGTGTTTTGAATACGCAATAGCAGATACATCGTTCTTCTTTAATAAATACGAAATGGAATTGTTATTTGGGATTTGCAAAACAGTATTTTCCTGAATTCCCTTCTCTACACCAGGATTAAGTCTTATGACATCTTCTGCAGAAACATTATATTTTTTGGCAATTTGTAATAAATTTTCTCCTTTGGCAATGGTATGAGTAAAGGTTTTCTCTTGTTGAGCAAAGCCGATTTGGGTGCATAGCAATAATGCTAATAACAAATACTTCATCTTTCTGGTTTATTTTGTTTTGGTGTGGTTTGGACTTAAAAAAAGCCGTTCCAAATATAACATTGTAACGGCTTATTTCTCAATTTATTTTAAGTTTTTTATTCCCACTCAATTGTTGCAGGCGGTTTCGAACTAATATCATACACTACTCGGTTCACCCCTTTGACTTTATTAATGATTTCATTGGAAATTTTCATTAAAAAATCATACGGAAGATGCACCCAGTCAGCCGTCATCCCATCGGTAGATTCTACCGCTCGAAGCGCTACTACTTTTTCATAGGTACGTTCATCACCCATTACTCCTACACTATTTACGGGAAGTAAAATCGCACCCGCTTGCCATACTTTGTCGTATAAGCCGTGGTCTTTTAATCCTTGAATAAAAATAGCGTCAACTTCTTGAAGAATACGAACTTTTTCAGGAGAAATATCTCCCAATATTCGAATGGAAAGTCCTGGTCCTGGGAATGGATGACGACCTAAAAGCTCGGCATCTATTCCTAAAGTTTTCCCTACGCGTCGAACTTCGTCTTTGAACAACATACGAAGCGGTTCAACAATTTGCAATTTCATATAATCGGGTAAACCACCCACATTATGATGTGATTTAATCGTAGCCGATGGTCCTTTAACGGAAACCGATTCGATTACATCCGGATAGATTGTTCCTTGTGCTAGAAATTTAACGTCTTCAATAATTTTTGATTCATCGTCAAACACTTCAATAAAAACACGTCCAATTGTTTTGCGTTTGGTTTCTGGATCAGAAATTCCTGCCAATTCCGACAAGAAACGTTCTCCAGCATCTACTCCTTTTACATTTAAACCCATTCCTTTGTATTGTTCTAATACATTTTGGAATTCATTTTTACGAAGCAATCCGTTATTAACAAAAATACAGTATAAGTTTTTTCCAATGGCTTTATTCAATAAAACGGCTGCCACGGTTGAATCCACTCCACCTGAAAGTCCTAAAACCACTTTATCATTTCCGATTTTGGTTTTCATTTCTTCTATGATTTCTTCTACGAAAGCATTTGGGGTGAAATTTTGAGGGACTTCAGCAATTTTGACTAAGAAATTCTCTAGCATTTGTTTTCCATCTTCCGAATGGTACACTTCTGGATGGTATTGAATCGCATAGGTTGTTTCGCCTTCAATGCGATACGCCGCATTCTCAACATCTTTAGTCGATGCCAAACGAACTCCACCTGTTGGTAATTTTTTGATGGTATCACTGTGGCTCATCCAAACTTGGCTGTTCAAGTTGACATCATCAAAAAACAATTCATCCTCTTTGATGAACGATAAATTGGCTCTACCATATTCACGAATATTAGATGGAGCAACTTCTCCACCGCTGAAATGCGCCAAATACTGGGCTCCGTAGCACACTGCCAACAATGGCATTTTACCTCTAATTTGTGACAAATCAGGATGTGGTGCATCTTCGGCACGAACCGAAAACGGACTACCCGAAAGAATTACAGCTTTGTAAGATGATAAATCATCTGGAAAATGATTGAAAGGAAAAATTTCGCAGAAAATATTTAATTCGCGAACTCGGCGGGCAATCAGTTGTGTGTACTGTGACCCGAAATCTAAAATAAGTACGTTGTGTTGCATGTGCAAAAATAGACATTTCCTTGATTTTTGAAAATTAATTTACAGTTAAAGAATTTTATTTTTCTGTTTTAAAAAAGTAAACTCCTTATTTTTGAACTAGGCAATATCAAAGCTAAAAAATCGTTTATTCTTAAAAGCTATTTAAAAGTCATTCTTTAAATAGCATATTTTTCACAAAAACTCGAATTAACTTTTATAATTTTGCAAGAATTAAAATTAAATTAAAAACGAAAGATTATGAAAACAAAAAAATGGATAGGAATTATTGCAGCATTTTTATTTTTATTCTCCTGTAACGAAGTAGACAAACTATTGGATTTCAATATTTATAATCAAGCTTCATTTACCATTGAGGGAGGTTTTCCAATTAACTCTCCATTAGATATATTTAGTGATGATATTACTACCAACTCAAATGTGGCTTTTGCTGGAAACGGTACCAGAACTGACAAAGTTAAGGACATCAAACTAGAAGAATTAAAACTTACAATTACCAATCCGAACGACAAAACTTTTGCCTTTTTAAAATCGGTACACATCTATATTTCAACCAATGATAATGATGAAATTTTAATGGCCTACGGAGAAAATATAAATACTTCTGCAAAAAGCATAAACCTACTTTGTATTCCGCAGAAACTAGACAATTACATCAAAGCAACTAGTTATAGATTACGAACAAAAGTAGTAACTAGAGATTCCCCAAGTGAAGATATTACAGTTCAAGTCGACACGAGATTTCACGTTGTTGCCGATCCGCTTTAATCTCATCTCATTTGAAATCGATTTCAAAACTATTTCCGGGTTATTTTATGAAAATTTTAAGCACATAGATTGATTGAAAAAGTGTATTTTCGCAACATGATGAATGAAACCGAAATAGCAGCTTTGAAGCAATTACTTGCAACACCAAAAAAAATTAGCATAATTCCACATCGAAACCAAGACGGAGATTCAATGGGATCTACACTGGGTTTGTATCATTTTTTAATTCAGTTAAATCATGAAGTAACCGTGATTTCTCCCAACGAATATGCTGATTATTTGGCATGGTTGCCTGCTGCTGAAAAAGTACTTTTTTTTGAAAATGACACCGATAATTGTCAGGTTGTTTTAGAAAATTCTGACCTTATTTTCACCTTAGATTTTAATGCTTTGCACAGAACTGGCGAAATCATGGGATCCTACTTGCAAACTTTAGACAAGACCTTCGTTATGATTGATCATCATCAATTACCTGATAGTTATGCCAAATTTGTGTATTCTGACGTAAAAATGAGTTCTACTTGCGAAATGGTGTATCATTTTATACATCAATTGGGACAAGAAAATCTGATTAATTCTACGGTAGGAACTTGTTTATATACTGGTTTGGTAACTGATACAGGCTCTTTTCGATTTTCATCAACAACAAATACAACCCACAAAGTTGCTGCAGATTTGATTGAAAGAGGTATTAATAATGCTCGAATTCATAATAATTTATTTGACACCAGTTCATACAACCGACTTCAATTACTAGGTAAAGCGTTGCAAAACATGAAGTTAATGCCTGAATACAAAACTTCATATATCACATTATCGCAACAAGAATTGGACGACTTCCATTATGAAAAAGGGGATACAGAAGGGATTGTAAATTATGGCCTTTCTATAGATGGAATCGATTTTACTGCTATCTTTATCGAAAATAAAGCAGAAGGTATTATTAAAATTTCATTTCGCTCACAAGGCGATTTCGATGTAAATCAATTTGCCAGAAATTATTTTAATGGAGGTGGCCATATTAATGCTGCTGGAGGGAAATCGACCAATACTTTAGAAGAAACTGTAAATCAGTTCACTACTATTGTAAAAGAAACAAAAAAATAATCTAAATCGCTATTAATAAGTAGTTTGCGATAGCAAATACTAATAAAAGTTGCGATACCCTTTGACAAATAAAAATAGTATATAGATATGAAAGGATTAAAAATTATATCATTATTACTTCTTGGCATGAATTTGGTTACTTGTTGTAGTCAGAAACAAGAAGCCAGAAGACCCGTTTCACAAAAATCGGGGGAGTTCATGAAACAATCTATTGAACGTAATAAAAAATTGAATCAAGGGGAGGAAAAACTAATTGCAGCCATTATCAAAAAAGATACAGTAAACGATTATATTGCTTCAACAAAAGGATATTGGTATTATTATAACAACAAAAACACCAACAGGGTTATCTCCCCTGTAAAAGGAGATATTGCAATGTTTGATTATGAAATTAAAGATTTGACAGGTAAAATAATTTACAGTCAAGCCGAATTGAAACCACAAAGTTATCGTGTTGACAAACAGGATTTTATGAAAGGAATTCAAGATGGCATAAAATTAATGCAAAAAGGCGAAAAAGTAACCTTTTTATTTCCATCCCACATGGCATTTGGCTATCATGGTGACGACAATAGAATTGGAACTAACCAACCATTACTTTGTACCGTAACTTTGCACGACATCAAAAAAGAGAATAATCCGGTTTCTACAGAAACCAAAATTGAATAACCAAAATAATTATTAACTAAAATGAATCGAATGACAAGTCTATTTTTAAGTTTTTTTGCTTTTCTATTTTCTGCCTGCAATTCTAACTATGATCAAGTTGGTGATGGTTTATTTGCTGAAATTGAAACTAGCAAAGGTAAAATTCTATTACAGTTAGAATATGAAAAAACACCAATAACCGTAGCTAATTTTGTGGCTTTGGCAGAAGGAAAAAACACTATGGTAAATGAAAAATTTAATGGAAAACCATTTTATAATGGATTGAAATTTCACAGAGTAATTGCTGATTTTATGATTCAAGGTGGAGACCCTGATGGTAATGGAAGCGGTGGTCCAGGCTACAAATTTAAAGATGAAATTGTTCCCGAATTGAAACATGCAGGACCTGGAATTTTATCTATGGCAAATTCTGGACCTGGAACCAACGGAAGTCAATTTTTTATCACCCACAAAGCAACGCCTTGGTTAGATGGTCGTCATACTGTCTTTGGACATGTGGTAACAGGTCAAGACATTGTAAATAAAATTGCTCAAGACGATAAAATCATAAAAATTACAATTATCAGAAAAGGTGCTAATGCGAAAAAATTTGATGCTGGAAAGGTTTTCAAACAAAGTGTAGAAAATCAAGTAAAAGAACAAAAAGAATTAGAAGCGAAATCGGCTAAAGTGAAAGCTGATAAAGTTGCTTATTTCGCACAAGAAAAAGCATCAGCAACTAAGTCGGAATCAGGGTTAATCTATAAAATTGTTAAAAAAGGATCAGATAAAAAACCAGCTGCTGGATCTACAGTATACGTTCATTATGCCGGTCACTTTGAAGACGGAACATTATTTGATTCAAGCTACGAAGATGTAAATAAAGCTTTCGGAAAATGGGATGCACAACGTGCGGCGCAAAATGGTTATCAACCTTTTCCTTTTCAAGCTGGAAGAAAAGACGGCTTAATTCCAGGTTTCTTAGAAGGATTAGAAAAAATGAACATTGGCGACAAGGCTCTTTTATTTATTCCTTCTAATTTAGGATATGGTGCTCAAGGTGCTGGTGGTGTTATTCCACCAAACACTAATCTAGTTTTCGAATTGGAATTACTAGACGCTATGCCTGGTACTCCAGCAAAATAAAATACCATTAAAATTATATTTTAGTACAAAACCTTCAGTGATACGCTGAAGGTTTTTTTATTTCTTAAAAAAGTAAGATTTAATTTAGAATACTTTGAAGTAAGAATTTTAAAGTTTTAGAAATAAAAGATTTGGAATTATAGAAAAACGACTGCAAGATCGACATACATAGATTTTGAAAAATGCATTTCTATTAACGCTATATCAGAAATCTACCTATTTAAATTATTTTATTTTGGTTAAAAGACAACGGATAACTTAAAACATATTTTTTGTATTAAAAACATTTGACCTCTACTGAAAAGATCGAAAAACCGTTTGTTCATTATTCTACTCAAATGCTTTAAATAGAAAAGGGTACGCCATGCATACCCTTTTCAAATTTTAATTAATTTGATTATCGTTTTAAAGCAAAGTGCGCTCTAAACTCTTTGTAAGCCTGATTTTCTAAATAGTATACCACAAACCAGTAATCTGTTGAAGGTAACGGTTGGCCGTTAAACGTTCCATCCCAACCATTTCCAGAAGGTCTAATTTCTTTTATCAGTTTACCAAATCGATCAAAAATGTGAATTCTTGCATCGGTTTGATTACTTATATCAAAAATATTCCAAGTTTCATGATACCCATCTCCATTTGGCGTAAAGTAATGAGGATAATTTACAATTCTGATTTCGTTCTCATCTCTACCACAACCTTTTTTGTTTTGAACAACTACAGTGTGTTTTCCTCCACTTACATTCATAAATACCGTTTCATCTTGAAAAGCTCCTCCATCTAATGAATACTCATAATCTGGACCAATTGGGCTCAACACTGTAATTTGTGAATGATCAGAGAAATAAGCTGAAGATGTCAATTCAGGTTTTGTTGGAGCAATAGAAGAACCTACGATTGTAGAATCCGACTCAGTACAACCTGATGTATTGGTAACAGTCACTTTATATGTTCCTGGAGCATCAACTACTAGTGAAGGACTTCCCTCTCCCGCTAAAACTACTCCATTTTTTTCCCAAACATAAGTAAACGATGCTCTCAATCCTGTAGTTAATAGTATTGTTTCTATTGGATTATTATGAACATCCAAACATACAATTTGATTATCTTCTAAAACAACAACCGGTGGGGTGTTTATAATAATAGTCACTCTCACGGTAGCATCACTACAAGGTCCAGTCCCTGCTACTCGATATTCAAACATACTGTCTGTGGCTCCAACAGCAGATGCAAATGTACCTGCAGTGGCATTAAATGTTCCACCTGTTCCTGAAATTCTAGACCAGATTCCACCAGCATCTTCACCTGAAATTAAACCAAATAAATCTATTGATGTTACATCATAATCACAAACTTGTCTTGAAGGTGTAATTGCTGTTCCTGCAATAGGTGCTCTTACAATTTCAATACTTGCTGTTGTTGTCACTACTCCACATCCACCTGAAGCTAATGTAGAATAGGTTACTGTATGTGTACCCGGTGTTGAAGCACTAGGTGTAATCGCTCCTGTAGTAGCATTTATAGACAACCCAGCTGTTGATGAATAACTTCCACCGGTATAAGCTCCCGATCCCGTTAGTGCAACTGCTTGGGCAGAAGTAGTACTGGTACAATATGATGGACTATAATTGATCACTGCCGTTGGTAAAGCTGTGATTGTCACATTTGTTGTTGCGGTCACTACACCACATCCACCTGAAGCCAATGTCGAATACGTTACCGTATAGGTTCCTGGTGTACTTGTACTTGGCGTAATCGCTCCTGTAGAAGCATTAATTGATAAGCTTGCTGTGGAAGCAAAACTTCCGCCCGTATACGCTCCTGTTCCTGTTAAGGTAACATTTTGAGCCGTTGTTATACTTGTACAGAATGGTGTTCCATAACTAATCGATGCCGCTGGTAAGGCTGTAATGGTGACACTTGTTGTAGCTGTTACTACCCCACATCCACCTGAAGCCAATGTAGAATACGTTACCGTATACGTTCCAGGGATTGATGTACTTGGAGTAATCGCTCCTGTTGTTGCATTGATAGACAATCCCACTGTGGAAGCATAACTTCCTCCTGTATAAACACCTGTTCCAGTTAAGGTTACTGCTTGCGCAGCAGTAACATTTGTACAGAATGGAGTTCCTGCATAACTAATCGATGCCGTTGGTAAAGCAGTGATTGTTACACTTGTCATTACTGGTACTGCCGCACAACCTCCACTTGCTGGAATCGTATACGTAACGGTATACGTGCCCGGTGTAGATGTACTTGGAGTAATCGCTCCCGTTGCTGCAT
>JAGORP010000149.1 GCA_018062725.1 Flavobacterium sp. | reverse complement strand
TCCTATTTGCGTGGCTTCATCAACCACGACCGTATAAGGGCTTCGAGCATATATTACTATCATTTTAATTTATTTCTTTTAGTGTGAATTTTAAAAATGTTTCCAAATCCAATCCGTATTTTTCAACCAATGTATCGTCTAATGTTTCAAATGATTTTTCAAAAGCATTGCGAAAGAATTTAGTTTCAGAAGTTCCTTTTAAATAAATGCTTCGGCTTATCATAGAAACCATTTGTTTACGGCTTAGAAACTTACCATCTTTTCCACGCGTGCCAGCTAATCCTTTTCGAACAACCCACTTATCAATTGCGCCTCTTAATCCTCCTTTTTTACCTGTACCTGTTCCAAACTTGAACGGACTGTTTGGAGCTTTCGCACTTGATGCTTTCCCTTTGACACCGTAATCTAAAAACTTCCAATGCTCCTCCGCATAAAAATCAAACGCTATACTCCTATCGCTTGTTTTTAATTGAAATGATAATGAGTTCGATAATGAGTTACTTGTGTTGTGCGTCCCGTATTTACCTCCTTTTTTTAAGTTAGCTTTTGCGCGTTCGATAACGTGCTTTCCAAACTCGGTCAATGCTTTATTTACTTCATCAGTCTTCACAACAAACAGTCATTTCATTATTCGGAATAGACAATGTTATTTCAATTTTCCATCCGTCTAGCATGTTTGAGAACTCCATTAAAATTGGTGTTACATCTGAAATATTCTCTATTTCAATATCGTCGTCGTTACGCTTCATTTGCATTTTCGTAACCATGTAGTTAATAATAGCGTGGCAAGTATTCAAATTGTCAATCTCATTATCATTACCAATAAATTTATCATTGCTTTTAATTTTAGAAACATTTCGAATATCTAAAACAGCAACCTCAAAAGTCATTGTTACATCTTGACCGATTGAACTTCTTAAAATATTAACGTGAGCCAATGGGAAAATGTTTTTCTTTTGATTATCGACAATATCTGTGCCTTGTGTGATAGTATTGACCATTGGCGCATTACGTAAACTCTCACGAATGAAATTCAAACATTTATAGTATTGGTTCATTTAGTTATTTTTTTTAATTGTCGCGCTTGCTCTTTCTCTTCATCGATTAAGTAAGATAATAGCGTGAGTGATTCGTGAAGATTTTCTCCCCCCACATCTTTAACTCTGATTTTATGCTCTCTTGCGATTCTGATAAAAGAGTGATACCATCCCCAACGCTCTGAAAAACCGCTTCCAAATCCACTCCCTCCGCTTTCGCTATCTTCGGAATAGATGATAGGGTATTCTGCAATAATTCGTTGAATAAACTCCAAAAAAAAACCTGTGCGCCTTTTACGATATGCATCGGAATATTTTTGAATTTTTCGCTAAAATCAATATCGGGGTTATATGGTTCGATTTCATAAAACACGCTTGCTTTCTTTGTGATTTTACGATACATAACCGATAACATTAATTCGATTTGCTCTTCGTTATTAATCGTTGTATCGATAACAGCGTGTTCGCCTATTGTTATTTGTTCAAGGTTCGGAATGAATCCGTAATCGACACCATCCATTTTAAACGTTGTTGTTAGCGATGGTGTTTGGTCGAGTGTTTGTGATATTGTAGAAACTATTTCCGCAAAGTCAACCGCTGGTATTTTCATAACATCAGCTATTTCCAAATTGCAGAAAATAGCAATCATTTGAATACAAACAAACACGTCATCATTTGGATTATCTTCAATTACTTTTTGGTATCGTCTGTATTGCGATAAGGTTATTTCTTTTAAATCTGTTGGAATTGTGAGTTTCATACTATATTAACTAAAAAATGTTGTTTTGTTATTTTTTTGGTACTGATTACGGTACTGGTACTATTTCAGTACTGTTTTACCCTAAAATTATTTTTCGTGGTGGTTTCAATTCAAACCAAACCCGCAACATTAAGCCGTCTGAATAATCTGGCGAGCGCCCGATTATCTTTTTAATTTCATCTTTGTTTTTCAATGCTATTTTTTGAGCGTCGACCTCTTTTGCTAGGCGAACCATTTCCAACTCTTCAGTTAGCAGACGTTCCTGTAACTCATTACAATTAACGTATATTTCGTTTCGGTTAATTATCTCGGCTAGTTTATAATAACATTGCGTTTTAAGATTTACAAAATTCTCTTCTTTGTTTCGGTACTTAATAGGTTTCGAATTATTCACAAATCCTAAACAATTCAAATAGTCTTTAACACCACCGCCAACACCATCTTCATCAACTATTATATTCGAGCGATTAACATTGTGTGCAGTAGCCAAAGTATTAATAGCATCAACACTTTCGTTAACTTTTGAAACTAGCATTTCTTTTATTTCAATAACTCGCCAACCGTCCCAAACAAAAATAACTGTTTTATCTTTTCCAAGTCGAGCAATATCCGCTGTAATGTATTTTACTCCGCTTTCAATATGTGTATTTGAAAATAATTTAATAATGCTTTCATTCATTATCAACTGACCTTCATCTTCAGATTGTTCGGCTTCGTAAAGTTCCTTAAAAATCTTTTCTGGCAAATCTCGTTTAGCCTGCATTACTTCATCATATTCTAAAATCCCTTCCCTTACTGCCTCCCAAGCTGTAATTTTAAAATAAGCAAACTCTATGTCCGATTTAGATTTTTCTTTTAACTTGTGCATCCAATTAGAAATTCCTTTAAAGTTTCCAATCATCTTCATCATTCCTTTAGTGGCTGTAATTGTGGAACGCAAAGCATACCACGCTTCAACCCTTCCTCTCGGAGCCTCATCAAACACAATGGTATAAACATCTTCACCGTAAAGGTTGTCGGGTTTTTCTGCTGACTTAAAATGAATATGAACGCCAGCAGGTGTAGTAATGATTAGATTGCTTTCATT
>JAGORP010000077.1:7922-10597 GCA_018062725.1 Flavobacterium sp. | reverse complement strand
GGATTAACCGCTACGGGATTATTATTAGAAAAAATTTAAGTGACTTAAATTAGTTACCTTCTTGTAAGGTTATGTTTATTAAATATGTTAAAAAATATTTTATTGTAAAACAAACCTTAAACTATTGTTAAATTTGAATTGCAAAATGCCTAACCTGTTGTTTTTCAAAGATTTATTTGTCTTTGGGTAAGGATGGTTCTCATGTGATTACAATTGTAATAAATACCTCCACATTTTGTTTTTGTCTCTAAATATGAATGTATGATTTTTCATAATTGAGATTCTCCCTTTATATTTTTACTTAAACGATTTAATGAATTGAAAATCTTTTTAATTTTTAAATCTCCAATTTCTACGGATAAATACCTGCTAATAAAATGGTTCTAAAACCATATTATTATGAAAAAATTTATCATTAAAAAAATTCGGGAGGACTGTTATTTAGATAGTGCTCATCCCTGTTACAGCAGTTCTGTAAAAAGTAATTTAATTTTTTTGTTTCCTATAGCATTACTACTTTCTTGTTCTACTTTTTATGGTCAATTAGTAGGTAGTTCGACGGTAAAAGCTAATTTTGGAGTAGAGGGTGATGCTTACGCAAATACGCTACAGTTTCCGAATGTAGAAGTCCCACCAGTTGCTCTTCCAAACCCAGCTGGGACAGATGATTGGTTTACGAATTCCGCTCCTGGTACAGGGGTTATCGATCAAGCCAATACAGCAAATTGGAATTCTCTTATTTTAAGCAATAATCGGAATTATTCTTTTGAAGTTCGTCAATCTAATACTACACCTTCCTTACCTTTTCCTTATCCAATTGTATTGGGAAATGGTATACCTTATTTATGGATAGATTCTGTTTATGGTCGTGATCATCAAACAGGACAAGGGCGTCAGGATAGTAGTCGTTTTGATCAAACATCCGATAAAAATGCGGATAATCCTTCGACTTGGAATTTAGGAATTTGAGATGTTCCCCAAAAAGATGATATTATTGATGTTTATGCACATTTACGAGGAACTGGACCTAAACCTCCAACACCAGAAGATGATCGACCGTTTACCAATTTATGGGCGTTTATTGGTGGATCACTTCGCGAAACTAATGGATCTAAACATATCGATTTTGAGTTTTTTAGAACTATTGTCGGATATACTTTAGGTGCATCTAATTTTACAAATACAGGTACAGACGGAGGTCGTACCGCTTGGACATTCGCTACCGATAATCCAATAACCCCAGAAAATGAAAATGGAAAAATTGTTGTCCCAGGAACATTAATTGTTTCTGTCGATTATGAAAATGGAGGGGATAGACCGGATGTACGTATCCGTGTTTGGATGAATCAAGCTGATATCGCTACTTTTAATTCGAGACCAAGTAGACCTTTTAATATCATTGCAAACACTTTTGAGCAAGGGCTCTCCAGTGGAAACTTTGGTTATGTACGTATCGAATCTATAACTACAGGAACACATGTTTGGGGTAGAGTTAACTTAGAAGGTTCAACCGTAGCACCGCCTTGGGGCACTTTAGAAGGGCCAAATGGTTCAAAAAATGCTAATTATTTGGAAAAACAACTAGTAGAAGTGGCAATTGACTTAACAGCTTTTGGATTAGATAGACGTGACGAAACATTAGTCGATCCTTGTTCTAATCTTTTAGGTAGTTTATTAGTCAAAACACGTTCAAGTGCCGGTGGAAATTCTGATTCATTTACTTCTGAATTAAAAGATTTTGCTGGTCCTTATGTTTTTGGCCGATCAACGAACCCAACTGTATCCCTTGCTCAAGGAACTCCATTATCTTGTACTAATACGTGTACAACTTTAACCGCAACAGTAAATGATATGGCTGGAGTGTCGGTTCTTTTTACAGATGCTAACGGAGTTGTACTTCCTGCAGATGGTCCAGAACCTGATTTTACTAGAGTTGTATGTGCAGGTGGTACCTATAATGTTAGAGTTGATGCTTATGCTTTTCCTGGTTGTTTTAGAACAGATTCAATCGTAGTTGCTCCATATACTCCAAATGAGTTGGAAGTAGCATGTCCACAAGTAGTTTCAATCAATGCCTGTGCTACTCCAGAAGCTATTCAAACTGCTTTTGATAATTGGAAAGCAGGATTTAGTGTAAATAATAATGGTGGCGGTGGATTAGTTACGAATTTAGCTCAAGTAGCAAACTTACAGCTTCCTCCTCTTTGTGGCGGAGAAGTCTCGTTTCAATTAAATGCTCATGATAATTGTAATGTTCAAGAATCTTGTAATTCCTCTTTTACCATTACCCCAGTACCTCAAGTACTCATTACTGAACCTGAAGATGATTCAATTAATGCCTGTGCAGGAGATGAAGCTATTTTAGTGGATTATAATGCATGGAAAGCGCAATTTTCAGTCTCAGGTGGATGTAGTCCTCAGGGAGTAATTACAGGAGATGGAGCTTTAAATTATTGCGGAGATAGCATTACCTTGACGTATACTGTTGATGATAAATGTTATAATCAACAAATTAGAACGGCAACCTTTACCATTACTCCAGCACCAGCAGTAGTAGTTAGTGATGTTCAAAATGCGAGCATCTCGGCTTGTGCCAGTGAAGCGGATATTAATGCCGCTTATGCCGCATGGTTAGGAAGTTTCGGAGTAAGCGGAGGTTGTAATCCACAAGGAGG
>JAGORP010000077.1:0-7822 GCA_018062725.1 Flavobacterium sp. | reverse complement strand
CAGTAGTAGTTAGTGATGTTCAAAATGCGAGCATCTCGGCTTGTGCCAGTGAAGCGGATATTAATGCCGCTTATGCCGCATGGTTAGGAAGTTTCGGAGTAAGCGGAGGTTGTAATCCACAAGGAGGATTTACTACGCCAACCACTATGCCTAATATTTGTGGAGGTTCCATAAATCTGACGTATAATGTGACCGATAAATGTTATGCCGGTGGAAGCGATTCAGCGACCTTTACCATTACTCCAGCACCATCAGTAGTAGTTAGTGATGTTCAAAATGCGAGCATCTCGGCTTGTGCCAGTGAAGCGGATATTAATGCCGCTTATGCCGCATGGTTAGGAAGTTTCGGAGTAAGCGGAGGTTGTAATCCACAAGGAGGATTTACTACGCCAACCACTATGCCTAATATTTGTGGAGGTTCCATAAATCTGACGTATAATGTGACCGATAAATGTTACGCTGGTGGAAGCGATTCAGCGACCTTTACCATTACTCCAGCACCAGCAGTAGTAGTTAGTGATGTTCAAAATGCGAGCATCTCAGCTTGTGCCAGTGAAGCGGATATTAATGCCGCTTATGCCGCATGGTTAGGAAGTTTCGGAGTAAGCGGAGGTTGTAACCCACAAGGAGGATTTACAACGCCGACTACAATGCCTAATATTTGTGGCGGTTCTATTAGTTTGACTTATAATGTAAGCGATAGATGTTATGCCGGCGGAAGCGATTCAGCTACCTTTACCATTACTCCAGCACCAGCAGTAGTAGTTAGTGATGTTCAAAATGCGAGTATCTCAGCTTGTGCCAGTGAAGCGGATATTAATGCTGCTTATGCCGCATGGTTAGGAAGTTTCGGAGTAAGCGGAGGTTGTAATCCACAAGGAGGATTTACTACGCCAACCACTATGCCTAATATTTGTGGAGGTTCCATAAATCTGACGTATAATGTGACCGATAAATGTTATGCCGGTGGAAGCGATTCAGCTACCTTTACCATTACTCCAGCACCAGCAGTAGTAGTTAGTGATGTTCAAAATGCGAGCATCTCAGCTTGTGCCAGTGAAGCGGATATTAATGCTGCTTATGCCGCATGGTTAGGAAGTTTCGGAGTAAGCGGAGGTTGTAACCCACAAGGAGGATTTACTACGCCAACTACAATACCTAATATTTGTGGAGGATCCATAAATCTGACGTATAATGTGACCGATAAATGTTATGCCGGTGGAAGCGATTCAGCTACCTTTACCATTACAGCACCTGAAGCACTTATTGTGAATTGCCCGAGTAGTATTGAATTGACTTGTAGTCAAAATCCACAAATTGAATTTAATTTATGGATAGCTAGTTTCAGTTTCTCAGGAGGTTGTAATCCAACAGCCACTGATTTGTCAGGACTTCAGGCACCTTTAGCAGGCCAAACTTTATCCATAACATATGAAGTGGTCGACAAATGTGAAACGAAATCCTGTACAGCTACCTTCAAAGTACCTGATTGTGTCGAACCACATTGTACTTATACTCAAGGTTATTATGGAGATTATAACGGTTCAGCATGTGATGTTGATGGTCATTCTACCACCGATTATCAAATTATGGTGAATGCCATTAATCAAGCTGGAGGAACTTATAATTTTGGTAGTACCATAACGGGTAATTATTTTACATTAAAAGCTAGTGATGTGTATGGAAATGCTACTATTGCCGCAAATAATGTATTTACAATGTTACCTGGAGGGGGTACACCAAGAGCTCTAGTTGGATTTGCTACTTTTGATACATATTCAACATGGTCTGATAATAATCCATTAACGGGTAGTGGAAGTAATTATGGTAAAATCAACAATAATTTATTGAGTCAAACCATGACAATGTTCTTTAATTTATCAGTTGATAATACTCTTGGCAACTTTGTTTTAGAACCTAAATTTGCAACTTCTGATGTTAGTTGTGGTGGGGAAGAACCTATTTCAAATACCTACAAAGAATTTACTATTAATACCAATGTCATAGCATATTTGGATGCTAATTATGCAGGTGGTGCCACAGTAAGTAATTTGTTTTTATTAGCGAATAGAGCTTTAGGCGGCCAAAACATTGGTAATTTGAATCATTCGATGATTAATAGCGCTGTTGATGCAATAAATAATGCATTTGACGGTTGTAGAATTCAGGTTCCACTTGTAATTATAATCATTAAACCAACGGCTGATATTTATGATTCCTATAAATCAAATGAACCAATATTTACAGTTTATCCAGTACCATTTAAAGATGTCTTTACAGTGAAATATGATTTTGATTATTCATCTGAAGTAAAAATTCAAATTTTTGACACAAAAGGAACATTATTGCAGTACGAAAATGATACGAATTCTTATTTGAATAAAGAAGTGTCTATCCGACCAAAATTCAATAGAGGAGAAGGTCAAATGTTCTTTGTAAAAGTGATAACTGATAAAGGTGTAAGCATCAAAAAAGTTATTTCTGAAAAATAAATAAAAGTTTAATCTAAAAAAAAAGGCACGCATTGCGTGCCTTTTTTGGTATAAGAATAAAGGAAATTATTTTACTAATCCTCTTGAAATTACAATACGTTGAATTTCGGAAGTTCCTTCATAAATTTGAGTAATCTTAGAATCACGCATCATTCTTTCAACATGGTATTCAGCAACATAACCATTACCTCCATGAATTTGTACCGCATCATTAGCGACTTCTAAAGCGACTTCGGAAGCATATAATTTAGCCATCGCTCCAGAATGAGCAATATCTAAACCTTGATCTTTTTCAGCGGCAGCTTTATGAACTAACAACCTTGCAGCTGTAGTTTTGACATGCATATCAGCTAATTTAAAAGCAATGGCTTGGTGTTGGAAAATTGGTTTGCCAAATGCCACACGCTCTTGAGCATATTTTAACGCTAATTCATAAGAACCTTGTGCAATTCCTAAGGCTTGAGATGCAATTCCAATACGGCCACCGTTTAAAGTAGACATCGCAAAAGCAAAACCGAAACCATCAGCACCAATTCTATTTTCTTTAGGAACTTTTACATCATTAAACAATAAAGTATGTGTGTCTGAACCACGAATACCCATTTTCTTTTCTTTAGGACCTACTTCAAAACCTGGCATGCCTTTTTCCATAATAAGAACGTTAATTCCTTTATGTCCTTTTGAAGCATCCGTTTGCGCAATAACTAAATATGTTGAAGCGGTTCCACCATTTGTAATCCAGTTTTTAGTACCGTTTACTAAATAATGGTCGCCCATATCAATGGCAGTTGTTCTTTGAGAAGTGGCATCAGAACCAGCTTCCGGCTCCGATAAACAGAAAGCTCCAATCACTTCACCTTTTGCTAATGGCGTTAAATATTTTACTTTTTGCTCTTCCGAACCATATTTTTCTAATCCAGCACAAACTAATGAATTGTTAACCGACATGATTACAGCTGCAGAAGCATCTACTTTTGCAATTTCTTCCATCGCCAAAACATACGAAACGCTATCTAATCCCGCACCTCCGTATTTTGGATCAACCATCATACCTAAAAAACCTAATTCGGCCATTTTTTTTACTTGCTCTGTCGGAAATGTAGAATGCTCATCTCTTTCAATTACTCCGGGCAATAATTCAGTTTGAGCAAAATCTCTTGCTGCTTGCTGAATCATTAATTGTTCTTCGCTTAAATTAAAATCCATTGTATTTTGTGTTTTGTTTGTAATTTTAAAAGTTTTCAAAGATAAGTATTTATAGCAATTTTTCAAGAAGATTGAGTATTTTTGAGCCTATGAACAAACAGAAGTACAACGTTGTTGGGGTAATGTCAGGAACTTCGCTTGATGGAGTCGATTTAGCACATATTATTTTCTCTATTTCGGAAGAAAAATGGACATATAAAATTCTAGAATGTGAAACAATTTCCTATAGGGAAGAATGGATTAATAAATTAAAAATAGCGTTCGATTTTTCAGAAGAAGAATTACAACAATTAAATAAGGATTACACCGAAGTTTTAGGCGAAATAATTACAAATTTTATTCAGAAGAATCATTTAGAAAACCTTGATGCGGTTTGTAGTCATGGTCATACGATTTTACACCAACCGCAAAACGGATTTACACTGCAAATTGGAAATCTTCCTGAAATAGCTAAAATAGTCAACAAAACAATAATTTGTGATTTTAGAGTCCAAGATGTGCAATTGGGTGGTCAAGGAGCGCCTTTAGTACCCATTGGCGACCGAATTTTATTTTCAGAATTTGATTATTGTTTAAATTTGGGCGGATTTTCAAATGTGTCTTTTGAAGAAAATGGAAACAGAATTGCCTTCGATATTTCGCCAGTAAACACCGTTTTAAATTTTTATGCCAATAAAAAAGGATTGCTATTTGATGATAAAGGCAATCTTTCAAAATCGGGTACTGTTTCTACTAAATTACTTTCTGAATTGAACGGATTAGATTTTTACCAAAAAAAATACCCCAAATCACTCGGATTTGAGTTTGTAAAAACAATTGTTCTTCCTCTAATCGAAACCTATGATATTTCTATCGAAGATGTACTAAGAACATTTACCGAACATATTGCTTTTCAATTGGCCAAAGCCTTACCTATCAAAATAGGGAGACTTTTAATAACCGGAGGTGGTGCTTACAATGATTTTTTGATTGCACTCATAAAAAATAAGCTACCTGATGTAGAAATTATAATTCCAGAGGCAAAAACAATTGAGTTTAAAGAAGCTTTAATTTTTGCATTATTAGGAGTTTTAAAACTTCGAAATGAAATAAATGTATTATCCAGTGTTACAGGCGCTAAACGAGATCATAGCTCCGGAAAAATATATGCTTATTAACAAAATATTCACATAGGAATAGGTAGAATTAGCTAAATTTAGAATAATTTTGCAGTCCCTAAATTTATTAATTATGAAAAAAATAATTTTTATTTTGCTTGTTGCGTTATCACAATCTTTTGCAACTCAAGCACAAACGCAGTTCGAAGTCGAAGGTGTTACAGTGCCAAGAACAATCAATTTTGAAGGTTCAAAACTAGAACTTAACGGTTTCGGAGTACGCTCAAAAGCATGGGTAGATGTATACGTACAAGCACTATATCTAACGATATTAAGTCAAGACCCTGAATTTATCATGGATAGCGAAACCCCTATGGGAATCAGAATTGAAATCATTTCATCATTAGTGTCTTCCAAAAAATTATCAAAAGCATTGTATAGCGGTTTAGAAAAATCGGTAGGAGACGAAGGAATGCTAAAGATTGAAAAAGAAGCAAAAATGTTAGAAACTATCGTTAATTCGGAAATCACCAAAAAAGGAGATGTATTTCATTTAATTTACAACCCGACTGATGTTTCTATTTGGATTATGAAAAATGATAAATTAGCCGGAAAAATTGCAGGTTTAGACTTCAAAAAAGCCTTCTTGGGTATTTGGTTGTCAAACAATCCAGTTGATAAAGATTTGAAAAATGACTTACTTGGAATCATAAAATAATATTTTAAAATAAATATTTTATGGAGAGTTGTGCAAATTACAGATTTCGATTTGTTAAATTTGCACAACTTTTTTTATAAGCATAACACAATTAACATACCATGAAAGACCTTTTAAAGAAATTTGAAGATAAAGAACCTGAAGTAGTTTTTAACTGGAAAGATCCAGAGACGGAAGCCGAAGGCTGGACTGTAATTAATTCCTTACGTGGTGGCGCCGCAGGTGGTGGTACTCGTATGCGTAAAGGATTAGATATGAACGAAGTATTATCGTTAGCAAAAACTATGGAAGTTAAATTTTCAGTTTCTGGTCCTGCCATTGGGGGTGCTAAATCTGGAATCAATTTCGATCCATCCGATCCAAGAAAAAAAGGTGTGCTACAACGTTGGTACAAAGCCGTTTCTCCACTTTTGAAAAGTTATTATGGAACTGGTGGCGATTTAAATGTAGATGAAATTCACGAAGTAATCCCAATGACCGAAGAATGTGGTGTTTGGCACCCGCAAGAAGGGGTTTTCAACGGGCATTTCAAACCTACCGAAGCAGATAAAATTAACCGAATTGGTCAATTGCGCCAAGGTGTGGTAAAAGTAATAGAAAATACAACTTTCTCTCCCGATATAAATAAAAAATATACCGTAGCCGATATGATTACGGGTTATGGTGTAGCACAAGCTGTTCGTCATTATTATGATATTTACGGCGGAAGTGTTGTTGGAAAAAAAGCAATTGTTCAAGGTTTTGGAAACGTAGGTTCGGCAGCTGCTTTTTACTTAGCTGAAATGGGAGCCAAAGTGGTTGGAATTATCGATAGAGATGGTGGTGTGATTAACGAAAACGGATTTTCTTTTGAAGAGATTAGAACCTTGTTTTTAAATAAAGATGGAAATAAATTGGTTTCTGATAAAATGATTCCTTTTGAAGAAATCAACGCTACAATTTGGTCCATTGGTGCCGAAGTATTTGCACCTTGTGCTGCTTCAAGATTAGTAACCAAAGCCCAAGTAGATAGTATGGCTGCTGCAGGATTGGAAGTGATTTCTTGTGGTGCGAATGTTCCGTTTGCCGATAAAGAAATTTTCTTCGGACCAATTATGGAAGAAGTAGATAGCAAAGTGAGTTTGATTCCAGATTTTATTTCAAATTGTGGAATGGCGCGTGTATTTGCTTATTTCATGGAGAAAAAAGTGCAAATGACTGACGAAGCGATATTTAACGATACTTCAGATATTATCAAAAAAGCAATCGAAAAAACACATGCCTTAGGAACCGATACTAAAAATATCAGCGCTAGAGCATTTGAAATTGCCTTAAAACAATTAGTATAAAGTAAACGTCAGTTCGAGTGTTCCGATTTTAATCGGAATGTATCGAGAACTGGTATAATTATTGATTTTTCTTCTGCAACATAACAAATAAATAGTATTTTCGTTACTATAGTTAGACAACAAAAGAATTATGCAAACATTAGATTTATCAGCAAAAGAAAAGAGAAAATCGTTACTATTAACTGTAGTGATTTACACTTTGTTTTTGCTGATTTTGTTTTTTATACGTTTTTGGCCACCTTCAAATATGAACGAAGCGCTTCTTGCAGGAGGCGGTGGAGGCGGTGGCGTAACCATCAATTTCGGAAATAGCGATTTTGGCTCTGGAAAAGATTTTCAAAGCGAAGAATTGGATGTAAAAACCGTTAAAAATGTAGCGGCCGCATCTGAACCTGAGGAAGATATTATTTCGGAAGAAAGTGATGTCGCTGATGCAGTAGTCATTCCTAAAAAAACGAATCCAGTAACGGTAAAACCTAAAGTTAAAATTGATCAGAAGCCGGTTGCAGAAACCAAACCAAAAGTTACTAAAAATACCAACGATGCTTTATCTAGTATTTTAGGCGGTTCGAAAAAAGGGGGTGATGGAGATGATTCGCGTTCCGGAAATAAAGGTAAAACAAACGGAAGTCTCGGTTCTAACGATTACTACGGAAGTGGTGGTTCTGGTGGTGGAACCGGAGGCGGAAATGGTACCGGTAACGGAACCGGAACTGGAAGTGGCTCAGGTTCAGGCTCTGGTGGCGGTTCCGGAAGTGGTAATGGAGGCGGAATAGGCTATTCCTTGGGGAATAGAAAGGCATTATCTAAACCACAACCCAATTATACCTGTAACGAAGAAGGTAAAGTGGTCGTAGAAGTAACGGTAGACCAAACCGGGAAAACCATTAATGCTGTGGCTGGGGTAAAAGGAACCACAAACACGGCTTCTTGTTTATTGCAACAAGCAAAACTAGCCGCAATGAATACCAAATGGCAAGC
>JAGORP010000076.1 GCA_018062725.1 Flavobacterium sp. | reverse complement strand
TTTCCCATCATTTCCTGAAACACCAATTGTAACACCTTGCGAAATATTACAATTGTTACCTATAATTGATTTTGCATTTAAAATTATACCTCCAAAATGACCTATATAAAAAGAATCTCCGATAGTCACAGAAGCAGGAATGGAAATTCCGGTTGTCATTTCTATAATTTTTTGCCATAATAGGCACAACAGAAGTGATAATTGACGCACTAATGGTATTTTAATTTTCCGGTAAATACCATTTGCAATCCGATATTGAAAAATGGCCCAAAAACCTTGTGTAAAAAATACAATGGTAAAAAAATTTCCACCGTATTTTTTATATTTTTTATAATCGGTATATATTAAATGTAAAAAATTCATTCACTTTTTTTTAAAAAGTAAATATACAATTATGTTGAAACAATCTAAGAAAAGGTTTCGAAGTGAAACGAAATTAAAAAATACTGGCTATGAATTCCTTTGTAATAGGCTTACTAGAAAATAAAACCGATTCATCGATTTTTGCCTTGTGAATATACAAATCATCAACAGTCGTTGATAAAATACATATTTTAGTGTGTTTCTTCAGAGTATCAGAAAGCGAATTGAACTTTTCAATAAAAGCAAAACCATCTAAAAGAGGCATATAGATATCCAAAAAAATCAAATCCGGTAATTTAGTGGTTACATTTTGAAATTCTTCTAAATATTGAATCGCAGTTACGGAAGAATTAAATTCCATTATATCTGCTGTTTCGTCAAAATTACTGATGATTTTTGATGTAAAGTGCAAATGGCAGTAAATACTTTGACTCTCAAATATAAAAATAACACTTGACAACCACAAATCGAAAAAAAAGCAAATAACACTATTTTGTTATATAATCACGTTTTTTCATAAAAACTAGGAAAACCTAATTAGCCTCATAAAATATCGAATCTATGATGATTAACTATAAAATTCTTTAACTTTTACAGGCGTTTAAAAAATTAATTTTAAAAAAACAGACAGGATTCAAGTGCTTTCTCGTCTTAAAATTAACACAACAAATTGCATTTAAACAGACAAATTAATAGGGAGGACATTCTCAAGAACAAGTGTTGTATTTTTTAGAACATGTGTTTTGCTTAGTGCTCACCATTTTCAATAAACTTCGTGTATTTCCTTATAAAATTTCGCGAGACACATTCTACAATCAGCGAATCTGCGGTAAAATCACCCTCCTTCAAGAACCAGTAGTACCAATTCAAAAACAAAATCAGCCACCATCCGTATTATACGTTTCATCCGCATCCCATTCCATTCAAAATTCTGAATTCTGAATTCTGAATTCTGAATTCTGAATTCTGAATTCTGAATTCTCAGCTAACCATTTCTACAGACCCCAACAAAGCGTAATCAAATATTAAAAAAGAAGTGTTTTTTTGTAAAAGTTTATATTTTTTTGAACTATTTCATGGAGTTCAAATTGTTCTGAAACAAATCGTTTGGCTTGTTTTGCAATTTCTTGGGCTTTTTCAGGATTACTTAAAACCTGTATAATTTTATTGGCAATATCTACAGGTTCGTGAGGATTGCACAACCAACCGGTTTCGCCATCAGTAATCACTTCCGGACCTGGCCCCAACTTGGTGAAAATTACAGGTTTTTGCATAGCCATAGCTTCGGGCGCGACCAAACCTAAGGTTTCCATGTGGGAAGGAAATACACAAACCGCAGCTTTAGCATAAGCATTAGGAATTTCAGTAAAAGAAACAGCTCCGTGAAAAATAACATCTTTGGCAAACACTCCTAACTTAGGTAATTCGGTTTCCTTCACCATTTTCAGATAAGAACTGCCATCTGGAAACAACCAATCTCTGCCATACAAATTCAAAATAGCCTTAGGAAATTGCTCTTTTACTAGTGGAAAGGCCTGAATCAACTGACGGACACCTTTTTTTTTACAAAGAGTCCCTGCAAAAGTGATGTTATTGAGTTCAATTGTTATGTCTTGAGGTTGAAATAACTGACTATTAATGGGATTAAAAATAACTTCAACAGGCTTATGATGATAACTCAAATACGTTGCCGTATGGCTTTTAACATAATTGGAAACCGCAATAAAAGCATCCGCTTTTTTAAAGGAGCGTTTTTCTTGAAATCCTTTCCACCCATTAATTCCTCTGTTTTCCCCTTCTGCAAAAAAATGATGTCCCCCATGTAGGCGAATCGCGTATTTTATTTCTTTAATTTTAGGTAAAAACGCAAGTGATAATTCGGCTCCTTCTATAATATCAATGGGATTTTTTTGATGAATGGCAGCAATCGTTTTCGCGATATTTTTGGAATTAAAATACCAAGCCAATCCTTTTACGTTACTTTTACGAATTCGAATAACGGTAACGCCATTTACAGTTTCCGTTTCATCTGAAAGCACATAATTTAAACCCACAACGCTAACCTGAATTCCTTTAACCACTAAAGCTTCTGCCATAGTTTTTACAAAACTACCCAAGCCTCCATGGGGGAAACCTGCTTTTGGATATTCGTTGGTTAGGAAACAGATGTGCATTTAGTTTAATGTTTGTTTGATTTTAGCACTTGAATTCAGGCTATCACCCAATATAATATCTGTCCAATCCCACATTGGGTTCAAATCAAAATTAGGATACGATTTTATAATAGCAACTATTTCTTCTTTATTATTCAACCAAAAAACAGCTTCATTATTGGGCATACTTTTAAAGTGTTGAAACTCGTATATTGTTTTGACCGACCAATTGCTGTCGGTTTGATTTTGTTGGTCATAGTTAATAAACACGCATGGCTTATGGAACATAAAGAAATCAAAAGCCATGGTAGAACCCACATTTACGACGAACTCACTATGATACACTGTATTTATGAGAAGTGCAACATCCTCTAAAGACGGATAGACTGTTGTCCAATCTTTCTCATTATTAAATTTCCATAACGGATTCGCTACTTTAATCAGTTTCGGATATTTCTGAATCACGACATCAAATCGATTCGATAGATCTACCGGGCATCTTCGCAATAGAATCTGAAAATCTGCATCTAAATTAGCCTTTGTAATTTCTTCAGCAATATCATTCAGGTATTTTGGATCATCCGGTGATGTTTTGATATCATCTCCTGAAAAACAAATAACTTTTTTATTGCAATCCAAACCCTGTTGAGCGAAAAAAACTTCTTTACTTTGAATCAATCTTTTGTCTTTATAAAACTCAAACTGAGGAGTTCCGGTTACATCAATTGTTTCAGATTTAACCTCCGGATAATAAAAAGAAAGTTCGTTTTTCATATAGTCTGACCAAACCAAATACTTATCCGCTTTGACAGCCATCCTGGCCTTGGGTAGATTATCCCAAGAGAATATGACGGTAACCGTTTCTATATTCAAACTGGATGCTGCAGCAAAAATTGGACCGGCTTGAATAGCTCTTTGATGTGCACAAAACACAATGTCAGGTTTGACTTCTTGAATCTGGAGGATAACTTTTTGATAAAAAGGATTACTTCGCATCGCTTTCTGATGCATTTGTTCCAATTTAAGAATAGTTTCATATTTGTTTAGAAATGTCGATACCAATTCAATCCCTTTATAAAACACTTTCTTTAAAAGTTTTTTATGATTTGTATTCCAATTGGTTAATAGAGTTGGATTCCCCAACTGCTTGGCATTTTGTTTCAACCGGCAAAGACATATTAGTTCTCTAAGAAACTTTTCTTTTACCGATTCGGTGTATTTTGGAATAACAACATCCCCTTCAATTCCCGTAACGTTTTTTATATCCGCGATTGTTTTTTGATCAAAATTATGGTATAAAATCAATTCCGCATTCGTATTTTTAAAAACATCGGAATAAAGATAGTTTCGAATACCTACTCCATCAGGAAACAATAACAAAATTCTTTTTTTACCCATTTATATCTCTAAACTGTTTTTGATGATTTAATTCCCAAATATCGGGTATTTCTTTGAATTAAAGAATTATTTAAATAATTAGCAAAATACTATTTAGCTGAATTATGTTTTAAAATTTCATCTTTTACCATTTGTTCTGGATTAGAACTTTCAATCAAACCTTTCTTGAGTAAAGAATCAAAAAACAATGAGAATTTTTTAGCCCCTTTATAATTTAAGTGCTCTAAGTCTGAAAATTCATCATCTGATAAGTAAAAACTATTAAAATCCAAGAAATCTAATTTTGAATATCTTGCTTTTATAATTTTTTGCAATTGTTTTTCATTACCAAAAAATGGGTATTTGGGATGTTGAGGAGACCTCATTAAGTATAATTTAACCGCTTTATTATTACAAATCGACGCGATTTTATCAACAAAAAGTAAATTAGTAGTATTGACAGCTATTTTCATAGAGTTAGGTTTTTTCTGTTTTATACTACTTTTAATAATAGAATCTACTTTTTGCCTAGGGTTTGCATAGAAACCACCCCAATCTCGCTGAGCCAAAATATTTTTTTTTCGATATAACAGAAAGTTTAAATTATTCTTTATGACCATTTCTTGAGATTTAAAATAACCCAACGGATCTTGTTTTATCAAAAAAGAATGGTCCTCATAAGTCATAACAGGAGCAAATTTGGGAATATTCACAAGATTTTTTTGAGTATCTACAATCCATTTAGTCATATCTGTAGAAATTTGATTATTAGTCAGTTCTAAGAAAACTGCTTTAATCTGTGGATTGGATTCAATAATTCTTTTTACTTTTAAATAAGTATAAAAATAATGTTCCCCACCTCTGGCAAAATTTTTTGTTTTTTGGATTATAGAATCATTAAAAGCTTCTTCAGGATGTGAATGACCTAGTACAATAAACGCGTTATTTTTATCAATTGAAAAATTGGAATCTTTATTAATTACACTATTGGATGACACAATAATTCCAATTAACATTATAGATGTCAATAAAGAAAAAATAAATATTCTTTTAATAAATCTTTTCATCAATTAAAACTGAAAATATATAAAATTCTGCTCCTTGGCACCAAAATAAATCAACATCAAAATCAGAAACAGATAAAAACTCCATCTAAAAACAACATGCCAACTCTTTCCAAAATTAGCTATTGCGTAATTGTTTTCTCTACCTAACCATTCCATCAATAAAAAACAGCTACAAAGTAGTAGTTCCATTTTGGGTAAATTCTCAGGTATTGAAAGTATAGAATTTGAAAAAATGCCTTTTAAATAAACAAAAGCCTGACCAACAGATGCTGCTCTAAAAAATATCCAAGCGATTACGGTAAGGCCAAAAGTTAATAGAATATTGCAAAAATCTTTAACCGAAGGCAAAAACTTTCCCTTTGCCACAATCTCTAAATTATTTCTATTCGTGTTTAAAATAATAGACGGCATAATATAAAGGGCATTTAATGCGCCCCAAACGATAAAAGTCCAATTAGCTCCGTGCCAAAAACCACTGACTAAAAAGATAATAAATGTATTTCTAACTTTCATCCACATTCCTCCTTGGCTTCCACCTAACGGAATGTATAAATAATCGCGAAACCATGTAGATAACGAAATATGCCAACGACGCCAAAACTCGGCAATGTCTCTTGAAAAATAAGGATAGTTAAAATTTTTCAATAATTCGATTCCTAATAATCGAGAAGTTCCTAAAGCAATATCAGAATAGCCTGAAAAATCACCATAAATTTGAAAAGCGAAGAACACTGCCCCTAAAACTAAACTACTACCCGAATGGCTTTCAGGATTATCAAAAATCGCATTGGCATAAAGGGCACAATTATCAGCTATTACTACTTTTTTAAACAAACCCCATAGAATTTGTCTTAGCCCATCTACCGCATTGGAGTAGGAAAAATCTCTTTTCTTTTTTAACTGAGGCAACAAATGTGTCGCTCTTTCAATTGGACCCGCTACCAATAAGGGAAAATAACTCACAAATAAAGAATAATCGACAACATTACGTTCTGGCTCTATACGATTTTTATAAATATCAATCACATACGATAATCCATGAAACGTGTAAAAGGAAATTCCGACTGGCAGTATAACTTTCAATGTCCAAAAATTAGCCTGAAATCCAAAATTGCTTAAAAAAGCAGCGAATGATTCAGCAAAAAAATTATAGTATTTAAAAACTCCTAAAAAACCTAAATTAACAACAATGCTTAACCAGAACCAAAACTTCTTATTCTTTTTCGTTGATGCATCAAACATCTTTAGTCCTGTGTAGTAATCTAATCCGGTAGAAAAAACCAATAGAAAAAGAAACCGCCAATCCCAACAAGCATAGAAATAATAACTTGCTATTAATAATAAAATGTTTTGAAGTTTTAGGGACTTAGTATTAGCCCACCAGTAAATAACAAATACAATGGGTAAAAAAATAAAATACTGTAGGGTGTTGAAAAGCATTAATTATCTCTAAACTGTTTTTGATGATTCAGTTGCCAAATGTCGCCTTTTTCAAGCGATTCTAAAAACAATTGTGCACTGTTTCCTTTTCCGAAATCGCTATTGGTAACCTGTACTTTATGATTATCAATTCTCTGTAACGCCTCAATTATATTTTTCTTATCATAACTTACATTTATAATATCGGCACGAAGCGATCTGTTTTGCTGTCTTGTGCCAATATTGATAATGGGCAAGCCATAATAAGGGGCTTCACGAATACCCGCACTACTATTACCGATGATAAACTGCGCTTTTTTGAGCAATGTCAGAAAGTATTCAAAGCGCAAGGATGGAAAAATGCGAAAACGAGGGTTATCCTTTAATTTTTCATAAGCTTTCAAAATTGCAGTACTCCCTAAGTCATTGTTCGGAAAAATAATAACATAGTTATGGTTGTCTTCCCATAAAGCATCCACAAAATCATTGGCATATTGCTTCATGTAGTTGGCTTCGGTTGTAACCGGATGAAACATGGCCACTGCATATTGTTCAAATTCGATTTCGTAGTATTTTCTTGCTGTATCCAAATCCGGTAACGTGTTCGAAAACATGATATCTACATCCGGTGAGCCAATAGTAAAAACGGATTCTGCCAGTTCGCCCATTTGAATCAGACGGTTTTTAGCCAAATCATTAGACACGAAATGCACATGACTCATTTTACTGGTCGAGTGACGAATCAACTCGTCAATAGTACCTGAAATTTCTCCACCTTCAATATGTGCTACTAAGATATTATTTAACGACCCTACAATGGCACCGGCTAAAGCTTCCACTCGATCACCATGGATTACTATCATATCCGGATCACACTCTTTCACATAAGACGACAAGCCTTCTATGGTTTTGGCCAAAGTTAGATCCATGGTAGTTTCATGCGTATGGTTTTCAAAAGTATGCACATTCGAAAAACCACAGCGCTCTATTTCCAACAGGGTATACCCGTATTCTTTTTGGAGATGCATCCCTGTTACAAAAACAAATACTTGAAAAGCATCGTGCTCCTCTACTATTTGAATCAGGGATTTTATTTTACCGAAATCCGCTCGGGTACCGGTTAGAAATAGAATTTTTTTGGACATTTTGTAAATGGGTATAGCATTACAAATATAGGATTTTTGGTTAATTGTTTGAACCGAAATACAACTGGAATTAATTCACTCCAATGTCAGACTGAGCTTGTGGAAGTCCTTAGTAGCACAATTCGTTTCCATTAAGCTTCGACAGGCTCAGCTTGACATAAGTGGGATTACTAGTTTTAAAGAACTATAAAAATCTACTCAAAATCCGAAAAATCCAATTGCTCGTCATTCTGTATGTCACGAGTAGCTGTTTTTCCTAAAAGCCTTTCAAAATGCTCCGCTAAAATTTTACCAGTTCCAGGGCGTTTCACCCAAATATTGTCCTTGGTAAATACTTCTCCTTTTTTAATTGGTGCAATGGAACAAACGGTTGCAAAAGCAAAATCGATAGTAACCTGTTCTTCCTCCGCTGGCTTTTTGGTTCCGCCACGCATTAGTGCCATTTCAGCGCTGTTTATAATTAGTTCACGACAGGCATTTTCATCCATACTGCAAACAATATCCGGACCGGTGCGATTCATATGATCGGTAAAGTGACGTTCTAAAATGGAAGCACCAAGTGCAACAGCTCCTAAACAAGCATTATTATTTAAGGTATGATCACTTAATCCAAAAACTTTATCCGGAAAGGCCTGATGCATTTCCATCATCGCACCAAATCGCACCAAATGAATGGGGGTTGGGTATAAATTAGTAGTATGTAACAGTGCTACGGGTACATTATGTTTATCAAAAATAGCCACTGCTTTTTGAATACTTTCGATAGTATTCATTCCGGTACTTAGAATGACTGGTTTTCCGAAAGAAGCGATATGTTCTAATAACGGGTAATTATTACATTCACCTGAACCGATTTTATACGCCGGAATATCAAACTTTTTTAATCTTTCGGCAGCAGCTCTTGAAAAAGGAGTAGCAATAAAAATCATGCCTTTACTTTCGACGTAGTTTTTCAGTTCCAGTTCCTCTTCTTCATTTAAGGCGCAACGTTCCATAATTTCATAAATAGAAACATCGGCATTGCCCGGAATTACTTTTTTGGCAGCGCCACTCATTTCATCAGCAACGATATGGGTTTGGTGTTTCACTACCTCAACACCTGCTCGATATGCCGCATCAACCATTTCTTTGGCCACTTGAAGGGAACCTTCATGATTAATACCGATTTCAGCAATGACTAATGGCGGAAAATCTGGACCGATTTTTCTACCGGCAATTTCTATGTAGGGGTTCATATGCTATGAAAAATTAAATTTAACTAGTAATTATTTAAGTTCTAATTTTAGAAAATCAGTTAAACCAATCACAATAACGTTCTCTGCAATTGGATAGGTGTCATTTATTGGTGCAATAATGAATGTTTTAGTAGGTTTTATAACCTCTAAACTTCTATAAAATCCTTTTGTCACTTTTGGAGCGTCAGATGCTTTACACTCTATAGCAATGCATTGATCGCCTTTAATCATTACCAAATCTATCTCATCACCTGTTGCGGTTCTGTAAAAAGAATACTCCCAACCCGGCCTATTAACAATGATATTTTCAATGACCATACCTTCCCAAGAAGAACCAAAAACAGGATTTCCTAGTAGTGAATTAAAGTCAGGAATCGACAGTAATCGATGTAAAATTCCAGAATCACGAATAAAAACTTTAGGCGACTTTACCAATCGCTTCTTTATGTTGGTTTCAAAAGGTGGTAGCGTTCGAACAATAAATGTTTGCTCTAATAAATCAATATATTTTTTTATGGTGGGATGCGTTAAACCCAAAGATTCTCCCAGTTTAGATAGATTTAAAATTTGACCTTGATTATGTGCACACATGGTCAACAAACGTCTGAGTTGTAAAGCGGGAATTTGAAAACCAAGTTGTGGAATATCGCGTTCTATATAGGTACGAACATAATTTTCTAACCAAATAGCACTACTCTCATCATTTTCTGCTAAATAACTAAGTGGAAAACCTCCTCTTAACCAAAACTTTTGCAAAGTAAAATTTTCTAAATTATGCAATTCATTAATTAAAAAAGGAGAAAGATGTAACAATCCAATGCGTCCAGCCAAACTCTCTGATGTTTGTTGAATCAATTCTTGTGATGCTGAAACTAACAACATAAACTTTCCATTAACCCTGTTAGTATCAATCACGCTTCGCAACACCGAAAAAAGATGTGGTACTAATTGAATTTCATCTAAGCAAATTATTTTATCGCGATTGGATTCAAAAAAAAGTTCAGGCTCCACCAATTTATTCAAATCGGAAGCCGATTGCATATCCAAATACAGAAGGTTCTCAAAATGTCCCTTTAGACTTTTGATTAAAGTTGACTTTCCGCATTGTCTCGGTCCCAAAATAGCAATAGCTGGGAAAATTTTCAAATACTTTTGCAAATAGATTAACAAATCTCTTTCTATAAAATCATGCATATTGTAAATTGAATTTTCAATTTGCAGTAAAAATAGTAAAAACTATTGTAAAAAAGCCAGCTTCTTATTGCATTTTAGGCATTTTCTCAAGAATTATTTAAAAAAATGCAGCAAATTAAAACCACAAAGTATTGATTTTTAGGAACAAAATTTTAACTAGCAACAAAATCATGTAAATTGTAAATGTAAATTTCAATTTACACGATTTTAAATTGATTACTCATTCTCTCTATAAAAAAATCCGTAATTATCCGCGCTCCGCCTAACCCTCTACCCAACGATCGCAACACAATCCACTCCAAAAAAACGTTGTGCAACTCCGTGTAAAAACTTTACGAAACTTTGTGCCACCTACTTCAAACCTTACACTTCAAACAAAAAAAGTAAAACGTCCGAAGCTTCTAACACTACCCAACGCTCGCAACACAATCCACTCCAAAAAAACTTTGTGTAAAAACTTTGCGAAACTTTGTGCCACCAACTTCAAACCTTACACTTCAAACAAAAAAAGTAAAACGTCCGAAGCTTCTAACACTACCCAACGATCGCAACACAATCCACTCCAAAAAAACGTTGTGTAACTCCGTGTAAAAACTTTACGAAACTTTGTGCCACCAACTTCAAACCTTACACTTCAAACAAAAAAAGTAAAA
>JAGORP010000075.1 GCA_018062725.1 Flavobacterium sp. | reverse complement strand
CCAAAAAATCGACCGTATCGACCGAAGCAGTGACACAATAATTTCCTGAAAATTTGGAAGCACAAGCAAAGGCAATTTGGTCCAGTAAGGATAAAATATAACCTCCGTGAATTTTTCCACTAAAATTGGTGTGTGACGGAAGCATGAGCTCGGAAATCGTTACTTTGGAAGAGGTAACCGTTTTAAATAACGTACTCATTTATCGCGTGATTGGTGATCTTTCTTCCTGAACTTCGGTTACAAAATACGTGGTATCTCCCCACCAAGGAAACGTCTTTAACCGTTCTATATAATGTACTTTTACGTATTTTCCTTGTGCCGCATTAAGGGCATCGATCACTTTTTGGTCGCTATCCAAAACAGAAAATCGAAACAATTGAACGCCAGCGATTCCTTTGGAGATTTCTCCTTCATAGGTTTTGAAAAGATATCCTTTGTGACTAAACTTAATTAATTCACCAGTTCGGTCACCTTCACTGTAAGTAAAATTATATAATACAACGAAATAACCGGTGATTCCCAGCACTATTGCTAAAATGGTAATCAATATGAATTTTCGGAACATAATTTTTTAGTTTAAAAGGTTGGTTTTGATCTGTTGTTTTTATTTTTAAGAATCAGATAGAACGCATTGAGTTGTTGCTCATAGCGTTTCGTTTGTTTCTGCTCGTGTAATGATCGTTTCTGGAAGTGATTTTTTGGCTTTTGCTCCCATTTTTTTTAATTTTTCAACACTTGTAATTAAGTTTCCTTTGCCTTCTACCAATTTATTCATGGCGCTTCCATATTCGACTTTGGCTTCGTCCATTTTCTTGCCAATTTTGATCAAATCGCCCACGAAACCTTCAAATTTATCATACAAAGCACCGGCTTGACGGGCAATTTCAAAGGCATTTTCTTGTTGCTTTTGGTTGGTCCACATGCTGTCAATCGTACGTAAAGTTGCTAGTAATGTAGAAGGCGTAACTATTACAATATTCTTTTCAAATGCCTTGTTGTATAAGGTTGCGTCTTCCTGTAAGGCGAGTGCAAAGGCGGGTTCGATTGGGATAAATAACAATACAAAATCCGGGCTTTCAATTTTATACAAATCTTGGTAATTTTTTTCGCCCAATTGTTCTACATGTCGTTTTAACGAAATCACATGTTCTTTTAAATATTGCGCTTTTAAATCCTCTTCTTCTTCATTTACATAGCGTTCGTAGGCCGTTAAGGTAACTTTAGAATCGACAATCATTTTCTTGCCGTCAGGAAGATTAATGACTACATCGGGCATCACACGGTTGCCTTCATCGGTAACAAAACTCTGTTGGACTTCATATTCGCGACCTTTTTCCAATCCCGATTTTTCTAACACACGCTCTAATACCAATTCGCCCCAGTTTCCTTGCATTTTGCTGTCTCCTTTTAAGGCTTTGGTCAAGTTTAAGGTTTCTTTGCTCATTTGCGCGTTCATTTCGCGTAAGCCTAAAATTTGTTGGCGTAAGGCCGCATGATAATCGATGCTTTCCTTGTGCGTGTCTTCGACTTTCTTTTCAAAATGCTGAATTCTATCTTGCAACGGAGAAAGTATATTTTTTAAATTTTCTTTATTTTGCTCGGTAAACTTGGTTGTTTTTTCTTCTAAAATCTTGTTGGCTAAGTTTTCGAATTCTTTGGTGAACTTTTCTTGTATGTGTTCTACTTCTTGTTTTTGCTCTTTGTTTCGTTCTAACAAATTGTCAAAATCGACTTCTTTTTTAGAGAGTTGAATGGCCAACGATTCTTTCTCATTACGAATCGATTCTTTTTCGGATTGCAGTTGTTGTATTCGACTTTCGAAGGCGTTTTTTTCCGACTGAAATTGACCTTTCAATTGTTCTATTTGCGAAAGTAATCCGTTGATTTTTTCTTCAAAAGTAGCGGTAGCCGTTTTGGCTGTGGCCGAAAAAAGTGCTTTCCCTAGAAAAATTCCAATGGAAAGAGCAATGATAAATGTGGCTAATACGATGAGTGTGTCTGACATTGATTTTGATTTGATTGGTAAAAATACTAAAAAGAGAAGAGAATATAAAAAATAGATTTTGTTTCCGTCTTAAAATGTATTTTTGCTTGATGAATATACACCGCCATTTTATGTTGCACAAACCGCACGGCTATTTGAGTCAGTTTGTGTACGAAAAAAAACGACCTAAAAAGAAGTTGGGCGAATTGTATGATTTTCCAGATGGAACGATGGCAATTGGTCGTTTGGATGAAGATTCGGAAGGGTTGTTGCTATTAACCACTGATGGTATGATGAGCGAAACCATCAGAAGTAAAATCGTAGAAAAAGAATATTATGCTCAAATAGACGGCATAATTACGCATGAAGCAATCGAAAAGTTAAAAAAGGGTGTAGAAATTGGTTTCAAAGGCATTCGATATACTACAAAATCATGCGACGCTAAAATCCTAACCGAGCTTCCCGATTGTATTGGAGAAGGAAGACGCATTCGGGACGAACGTCATGGACCTACCAGTTGGCTTTCGATTACGTTGACCGAAGGAAAATTCCGTCAAGTGCGAAAAATGACGGCTGCAGTTGGTTTTCCTACGCTTCGATTGGTGAGAATTCGGGTAGGAAACCTACATTTACACAACTTAAAAGCTGGTGAAGTACTCGAAGTTGAGCATTTTACGGTCTAAAAAGTCTAATAATCTAAGAAGTCTGAAATACATATGTTAAACATCGTTTTAGTTACTCCCGAAATCCCAAATAATACCGGAAATATCGGTCGATTATGCGTGGGAACTGGAAATAAATTGCATTTGATAAAACCTTACGGATTTGAAATTACCGACAAAAATTTAAAGCGTTCTGGCTTGGATTATTGGGTGCATTTAGATTGGAAAGAATATGATAATGTATCGGAATGGGTTTCTCAAATTCCGGATACGTCCCGCGTTTTTTTATTTAGTTCTAAAGCAAAAACATCCTATTATGAAACAGAATTTCAAGAAGGCGATTGGCTGGTTTTTGGTAAAGAAAGCACGGGTTTAAGTGAAGAAGTTTTAAATGCCTTCGAAAATCATTTGACCATTCCCATGACGGATAAAATAAGAAGTTATAATATTGCCAATTCGGTTGCTTTTGTGGTAGGTGAAGCGAGAAGACAGTTGTTTTTTAAGAAGTAAGAAGTAAGAAGTGAGAAGTGAGAAGAAAGAAGAAAGAGGAAAGAGGAAAGAGGAAAGCTGATGTGAAGGATTACTTATTTTTGCCTTTTACCTAATGAGGATGCTTAAAGAAATGCGGAACAATAATCTAGATATTCTAAAAGTCATATTAGCCTTTTTGGTGGTGGCTTTGCACATCTTTCCTGTAACTAAATTGAAAGGAATGGAAGGGCTTGTTTCGTATGAAATTGCGAGTGGTATTACGCGTATTGCGGTGCCTACTTTCTTTGTGATTTCAGGCTATTTTTTGCGAAATAAATTAGAGGATACACCTTATTTATGGAAGTACGCCAAGCGAATTTTACTGCTTTATATTGTTTGGCAATTTATTTATTTGCCTGATTTTATTCGGTTTTACCATCTGGGTCGGTTTTCAAGTTTTGATGTCACCTTGAAATTAATTTATGGCTACTGGCATTTATGGTATTTATTGGCTTCTGTTTTGGCGGTTGGATTGTTGTATGTGTTTCGAAATCTATCTGTAAAAATTAAGTGGAGCGTCATTATTTTGCTTCTTTTTCTTGGCTATGCCTTTCAAATAAGCTTTCAATCGGGGTTTATGCACGATTTGAACGCCCAATTTTTATATCAAAGTATTGGGACTACGAGAAATTTTGTCTTTTTTGCCTTTCCAATGATGCTAATAGGGACGTTGTATGAAAGTTGGAAAGCTACTATTTCAAAAATTAAGTTTTTATACTTTTCGATTTGGATTATGCTTCTTGTCGAAGTCTATTTTTATTATCAAAACGGAGTAAAAGCAATGGATTTTCTATTGGTTTTACCATTGTTAAGTATGTTGACTTTTACGGTTGTTATGGAAACAAAACCAATTGCAACCCTCATCATAAATCCAACCCTTTCTTTGGGGATTTATTTGTGTCATCCGTATGCCATTCGTTTAGTATATGAGTTTTTACCTCAAAAAACGTTAGGAATAACGCTGGTTAAATATGTTTTAATTTGTGCTTTAGCTATTGTTTTTTGGTGGGTACTAGATAAAGTAAATAAACACTTTTCGTATTTTTTTTAGTTAAACGTTAAGGCAAAACTTCTTCAAAAAAACTTTTCATAGCTTGCCACGAACGTTTGTCTGCTTTTTCGTTGTAAGCGGTTCCTTTCGATTTATCATTACCCGCATCCTTATGTGTAAAAGCGTGTACAGCATCGGCATAATAAATCATTTGCCAATCGGCTTTCGCTTTATTCATTTCTTCCTGAAATCCTTTTATTTCAGCGTCAGGAACAAAAAAATCATCTGCGCCATGCAATACTAAAACTTTTGGTTGAATGGTTTCAATCGCTCGTGTCGCCTCTCTTCCTAGACCACCATGAAATGAAACGACACCTTGTACTTTCATGTTGGCTCTTGCAACTTCAATGGCTCCGGTGCCACCAAAACAATATCCAATGACTCCAATTTTTTCTGGATTTGCTCCTGCCTTGACAAGTTGTTCCAAGGCTAACTGAATTCTTTTTTGGTATTCGGCATAATTGGTTTTGTAGTACCCTGCTTGTTTTCCGGCTTCTTTTGTGTCGTTCGGGCGTTTGTCAATTCCATAGATATCGGCAACAAAGGCAATGTAACCCAATTTGGTTAATTCATGAGCACTTTCTTTCGCATGATTGTCGATTCCCTTCCAAGCTGGAAGTACCAAGATACCCGCCTTGTTTTTTAAACTCTTCTTTGGAATTCCCAAGAGACCTTCTAGTTTTTGGTCTCCATCAACATAAGAAATAGGTTTTAATTGTGCATTTATAGACATTGATGTTAAAATCAGTAATGAAAATAAAGTCTTCATTTTTCGTTTTTTAGAACTATAAATTTAAGTAATTTTTAATTCTTATTTAAAAACAAATTTTCCTTTTTGAGCATCAAAAGCTATATCTTCATCTTGAAATAAGGAGTTGAAAACCCCTTTTTCGATTAAATTACAAGGTTGGTCTTGGATAATTTTTTCAGAAGTCATCACAATCATTTCATCGCACAACTGAATAGCTAAATCGATATCGTGGGTCGAAAAAAGGATGCATTTTTGAGTCTCCTGCGCTAATTTTTTTAATAACTTGAATAAGGAAACTTTATGATGTAAATCCAAATGGGTGGTAGGCTCGTCTAAAATGATTAGCGGTGTATCTTGTGCCAAAGCCCTTGCTACTAAAGCTTTTTGTAATTGACCGTCACTAATCTCAAAATGTTTTTTATGAATAATTTCGGAAATGGTTGTGAGTGCAATGGCTCTTTCAATTTTTTCTTTGTCGAGTTGAGTTAACTTGCCCACCCAATTGGTGTAAGGCTGCCTTCCAATGGCAACGAGTTCGTAAACCGTTAAGTTACTGGGAGGTAGTTTTTCGGTTAGCACCACGCTTAAATTTTGTGCTAAATCTACCGATGAAAATTGATGAATATTTTTGTCCTTTAAAAGAACTTCTCCTACTAATGGTTTTTGAATTCCGGTTAAGGTGCGTAATAATGTCGATTTTCCAATACCGTTGGCGCCAATTAATGCAATAAGTTTTCCAGTTTCAAGGTGTAAATTTAAACCTTCAGCAATGACGGTTTTTGAGTTTTTGGAAGAATATCCAATACTCAAATTTGAGGTCACTAATATTTTAATTGGTTTTGTCATTAGCTAAAATTTCGCTTTTTTAATAATAACCAAATCACTACAGGAGCACCAATTATAGACGTAATAGCGTTTATCGGTAAAATAATATTGTTTGTTGGTAATTGTGAAAGGAGATCACAAAATAACATGGTTATGGCTCCAAGTAAAAGTGTTCCTAAGAATAAGATGGTGTGATTACTGGTTTGAAAAATCAATTTGGCAATATGAGGAACGGCTAAGCCTACAAAAGCAATTGGTCCCACAAATGCAGTAATGCTACCCGCTAAAATACTCGTAGCTAGTATAATAATAAATTGTGTTTTTTTGTAGTTAACACCAAGACTTTTAGCATAATTTTCGCCCAAAAGTAAGGCGTTAAGTGCTTTAATTTTAGTAATGCTCACGAGTAATCCGATGCTTGTAGCTATTACTAAAATGAAAACCTGATTCCAAGATAAGTTACCTAAATTACCCATAGACCAAAAGGTGAATTTTTGTAATTGTTCTGCAGTTGAAAAATAGGTAAGTGTACTTACAATAGCACCCGTAAAACTGCTAAACATTAGTCCAACAATTAGAATTGCCATAGTATCTCTTAAGCGTTGCGAAACGATCAAAACAGCTATTAAAACCATTAAACTACCCAAACAAGAGGCAAGAATTATTCCGTAAGGAGATAACATAATTTCTGCTAAAAAAGAAGGAAGTATACCCACGCCCATAATTACAAAGGCTACCCCTAAACTTGAACCCGAACTTAAGCCTAAAACATAAGGGCCTGCTAATGGGTTTCTGAAAAGTGTTTGCATTAATAAACCACTAATGGAGAGTCCAAATCCGACTAAAATGGCCGTAATGGCTTTAGGTAATCGATAATTAAAAATAATATATTCCCAACTTTCTTTACTGGCTGCGTTTCCAGTTAAACTTTTGAAAACTTCTTTTATCGGAATGGCAATTTGCCCAAAGCTAATGTTTAATAACAAAAGTAATAGCAGTGACAATGTCAATAGTACAAAGAAAGGGATATGTTTTTTGGACGAATTCAATTATTTCAATTTTTGAAAAAAATGTAATTTATAATCGGTTAGGAGCTCGGGATGAAAAATTTTCACCAAATCTTTCAAGACCAAATCGGGGCGGTTAGGAGCTTCTTCGAAGTAAATTAATCCCCCAGTTTTTCCTTTTTTTATCGAATAAGAATACACTTGTTTTGTTTTAAAAGCTTTAAATTGTGTATAATGCGGATTCGTTTTCGCCATTTCTTCCAACGAATTGAATTGTCCTGGACCAATCCAAAAATCTGCATTTTGAGCTTTTTCGAATACTTTTTCAAACGACAAGGATAAGCCACCTGTTCCTTTTTCATTCGTCCAAAGATAATGAGCCCCCGCATCTTTTAAAAACAGTGAGCCCCAGCTTTGACCTTGTGGAACATACCAAATTTCCTCATACATAGATCCGGCGAAAACAGTAGGGTGAAATTGGGCACTTTTTGCAATGGCCAAGGCACTATGGTACTCTTCTTTAATATTGTTGAAAAGTGTATTGGCTAATTCTTCTTTTCCATATAAAGCGCCAAAAAACTTGATCCATTCGGCTTTGCCAAGCGGTGACTGTTCGTTCCAATCACCATTTAGGATTACTTTTAAGCCACTTTTTTCTAAATTGTCTAAACTCGGATTATGATTGTCTAAGCCATAGCCAACAATTACAGAAGGCGCTAAATCGATGGCTATTTCTACATTTAACGTTTGATTATTGCCTAATTCTTTTACTTTTCCACTATCAATGTTTTTGCGGACTTTTTCAGAAGAGATATAATCCAGATGTGGGAAGCCAACTAATGTGTTTTCAACCCCTAACATCACTAAGGAAGCAATATGTGTCGTTGAAGTGGCAACAACCGTTTTGATTGGAACCTGAATAGCAGTATGTTGTTTTAAGCTGTCGGGAATAATTCCGTTTTTTTCTTGAAGAATATAAGTAAAGTCTTTATTGGCATTGGGCCATGGATTTTTAACTTTTAAAATAGAAAAACCCTTGTATTTGTAAATTTCTAAGTCTTTTGCAAATTCAATTGTGTTTTTGACTTTTTGTTCTAGAGTAGTGTTAGAGGAATTTTCTTGTTTACAACTCAAAACAAGTGTTAAAGTGAAAAATAAAATTATTTTGGATAGAAAAGGCTTCATATTTTTAATTATGTTGGCACAAAGGTAAATTTTATTGTGAATTATTCTGTTATATATTTTTTCTAACCAATTTAAAACTATATTTGCACTCGAATTTTGGTTCCTTACTTTTTTAAGAAGGATTAAAAGGGAATTAGGTGTAAAACCTAAGCTGTTCCCGCAACTGTAAGCTATCAAGCTTGTTGTACACTACAATGCCACTGCTCCAAATTGTCGGAGTGGGAAGGTAAACAACAAGACGCAAGCCAGGAGACCTGCCTAAATTCTTAACAAATATCGAATCTTCGGGAAAAAAGATTCTGGAATTATGACTTTAAAGAAATTAGGTTTTATCTTCATTCTGTTTTGTAGCCAATCTATTTTGGCACAAGATACTATTGCAGTTACCTTGCAAGAGGTTTCCATAGCTGATTTGCAGTTGAAAAAGCATTCGGAATCGCAATCGGTTCTAAAACTATCGGATTCGATTATTAAAAATAATAAGGCTTCACTAACCAGCCTACTCAATTACAATTCTCTGATTTATTTTAAAGAAAATGGATTGGGAATGGTTTCTTCAGCATCTTTTAGAGGAACAACTGCACAACAAACTGCGGTAATTTGGAACGGAATCAATATTAATTCTCAGTTAAACGGTCAAACGGATTTCAACACCATTTCAACGCGTAATTTTAATTCGATTTCGGTGCGTTCCGGAGGCGGAAGTGCGATTTACGGCAGTAGTGCGATTGGAGGTTCTATCCATTTGAATAATGATTTGAGTTTTAAAAAAGATTTTTCAGGCGAAGTGCAAGTAGATTATGGAAGTTTTAATACTCTCGGAACTCATTTCAATAGCAAAATTAGCAACAATAAAATTGCAACACAAATTGGTTTTTCCCGAAATCGCTCACATAATGACTATACTTTTCCGGAAACCGATATCAAAAACGAAAACGGACAATATTACAACAATAGTTTTAACGTAGATTTCGGATACAAATTCAATGAAAAGCATTTCGTGAAATTGTACAGCCAATTGTATGATGGGGAAAGACATTTTTCGGCCGCTTTGGGCTCGGTTTCCAAAAGTAAATATCAAAACTTTGATACTCGAAATTTAGTAGAATGGAAGGCTTTTTACAACAAATTTACGTCGACATTGCGTTGGGCAAATTTGAAAGAATCTTATAAGTATTTTGAAAATGCCAGCAAAGAGAAGTTTAGTTTTGGAAAAGCAGAAACATCGATTTTGAAATATAACGCTTCTTTTCATTTGTTTTCGAAAATGACTGTTGATGGGATTGTCGATTATACGCAAACGAAAGGTTCTGGAAGTGATTTGACTTCAGATATTCGAAAAATAGGGTCGGCTTCAGTTTTAGTAAAACATGAGGTAACGGATTGGTTTTTGTACGAATTGTCTTGTAGAAAAGAAATCACCAATCAATACCAAAGTCCATTCTTGTTTTCGATTGGAACTCTTTTTAAACCCTTTTCTTTTTATAGAATTAAACTAAACGGTTCTCGAAATTATAGAATTCCAAGTTTTAACGATTTGTATTGGGAAGGAAGCGGAAATAAAGACTTAAAACCGGAAAGTTCTTATCAAGCGGAGATCGGGCACGAATTCTTCACCAAATATGTTTCGCTTCAAGTTACTGGTTTCGGAATATCCATTAAAGATATGATACAATGGAAGCCTAATGAATCGGGATTTTGGACACCAGAAAACGTATTTGAAGTTAAAACCTATGGACTAGAAGTTGTTTTAAAAGGGAACAAACAGTTTGGTAATCATAAATTCGATTTGTCTTCCTCCTATGGGTATACAAAATCTGTCAATACATTATTAGATAAACAATTAATCTATGTTCCCAACCACAAATGGGTGACTAATTTTCAATATACTTACAGAAGGTTTTCGTTACATAGCCAAGTTTTATACAATGGTCAAGTGTATACTTCGAGTGATAATGCGAACATTCTAGCCGATTATATGGTTTTCAATTCGGGAATTAGTTATGGTTTTGGCAAAAAGCAAAATTATAAGGTTGGTTTTCAATCGGCCAATATATCCAACGAAAATTATCAAAATATCCTAGGCAGACCCATGCCAGGACGTAACTATACTTTCAACATTAATCTAAACTTTTAAATCATGAAATTTATTAAAATTGCAGCTATTACTGCTTTAACAGCGTTGTTTTTTACTTCTTGTTCTAATGATGATGTGACTTCTCCAGCGGAGTTACCCTTAGGAAGTTATGATAACGGAGCTTTAATTCTGAATCAAGGAAATTTTGGGACACCAAATAGTTCAATGTCTTATTTGTCAGATGATTTAGGGAAGTTTCAAGATGATATTTTTAAAATTGTTAATCCTAGTGAAACCCTTGGGGATACAGGTCAAGACTTGGGTTTTTATGGTAATAAAGCCTACATCGTTTTGAATAACTCTAACAAAATTGAGGTAGTTAACAGATATACCATGAAGCATATTACTTCCATTACTTTAGGGTTGAGTAACCCACGTTATATCGCTTTTTACAATGGTAAAGGTTATGTAACCAACTGGGGCGATGGTGGAAGTAGTACAGATGATTTCGTAGCAGTAATTAATTTAAATTCAAACACCGTTAGCGCTACGATTC
>JAGORP010000148.1 GCA_018062725.1 Flavobacterium sp. | reverse complement strand
GTATCATCTGCTCCACCAACAATAGCACCTGCGTGACCCATAGTTCTTCCTTTTGGAGCCGTTTCACCAGCAATAAAACCAACAACTGGTTTGCGGTTTCCATCGGCCTTAACCCATTTAGCCGCATCTGCTTCTAATTGACCTCCAATTTCACCAATCATAATGATGCATTCCGTTTCTGGATCATTCATTAATAATTCGACTGCTTCTTTAGTAGTTGTTCCAATAATTGGATCTCCACCAATACCAATGGCAGTTGTAATTCCGAAACCTTGACGCACAACTTGATCCGCAGCTTCGTAGGTTAATGTTCCTGATTTAGAAACGATACCAATTTTTCCTTTTTTGAAAACGAAACCAGGCATGATACCCACTTTAGCTTCTTCTGGAGTAATTACTCCAGGGCAGTTTGGACCTACTAAACGGCAATCTTTACCTTTTATAAAATCGTATGCCTTAATCATATCGGCAACAGGAATACCTTCTGTAATACAAATGATTACTTTGATTCCTGCATCGGCAGCTTCCATAATCGCATCGGCAGCAAAAGCTGGTGGTACGAAAATAATAGAAGTATCTGCACCTGCTTGATCTACAGCATCTTTCACAGTATTAAATACAGGACGATCTAAATGAGACGTTCCTCCTTTTCCTGGAGTTACACCACCTACAACGTTTGTTCCGTATTCAATCATTTGAGAAGCGTGAAAAGTTCCTTCACTACCTGTAAAACCTTGAACAATTATTTTTGAATTTTTATTTACTAAAACACTCATAGTATATGTTTGTTATGTTTAATTTTTGTGTTGCAAAAGTATAAAATAGTAATTAGTAATTTGTAATTAGTAATTAGTTTTTTATATAAATTTTTAATCTAATTGACTCATTTGATAGCCACGATATAATTTACCGTCTTTTAATTCCCAAATAACAATAAAATTAGCCAAAACCATTTCTTCTCTTGGATTTTCGATAGTCTTAACATAGTGAATATACGCACAGTTACTACTCCATCTTCTTCTAAAAGGTGGTTAATATAAATACGAGAAGATTCATACGATTTTTTCAATTCGTCAGCAAGATTTAGCATTTCTTCTTTATTCATATGAAGAAAACCTTTACTGCTGTGCCAATCTAAGGAAACATCAGGATGTAAAAATGTACCTAACATCTGACTATCTCTTAAGGCATCCGATTTATATAAATTTTTTACTATGTCTTTAGCCTTCATTTTGGTTCAATTTATTAAGTATTTCTGGGAGCCTCTTAAGATTTGCAAGTTGTTTGAGTTTTTCACGAGATTCTTCCACTGGTGTTCCAAAATAGGTTTTACCTCCATCAATAGATTTGGTCACTCCAGTTTGCCCCATGACTACTGCTTTAGAACCAATTTTAATTCCGCTAGTGGTTCCAACTTGTCCCCATAAAGTCACTTCATCTTCAATTACCACACAACCGGCAATTCCGGTTTGAGAAGCAATCAAGCATTTTTTACCGATAACAGTATCGTGACCAACGTGAACTTGATTATCAATTTTGGTTCCAGCACCGATAGTAGTATCTCCGGTAACCCCTTTATCTATAGTACATAAGGCACCAATTCCTACATTATCTTCGATAACCACTCGCCCACCAGAAAGTAATTGATCAAAACCTTCGGGGCGTTTTTTGTAATAAAAAGCATCTGCGCCTAAAATGGTTCCCGCATGAATAATTACATTATTTCCGATTATCGTATTATCATAAATCGAAACATTAGAATGAATCAAGCAATTTTCACCAATGATCACATTATTTCCAACAAAACTATTGGGTTGAATCACCGTCCCTCTTCCGATTTTAGCCGAAGGTGCAATTGCAGCATTTGAAGACAGAAAAGGTCTAAAATGACGCGTTAATTTATTAAAATCTCTGAAAGGATCATCAGAAATTAACAACGCTTTACCTTCAGGACATGCTACTTCTTTGTTGATTAAAACAATAGTTGCTGCCGATTGTAAAGCCTTGTCATAGTATTTTGGATGGTCTACAAACACAATATCTCCAGGTTCTACGACATGTATTTCATTCATCCCGAGAACGGAGAAATTTTCATCTCCAACAAATGTACAACCTATGATTGTTGCAATTTCTTTTAGTGTATGTGCTTGTGGAAACTTCATTCTTATTCTTTTACGCGCTCCATGTAAGAACCTGTAGCAGTATCAATTTTAATTTTATCACCTTCATTAATAAACAAAGGTACATTTACCTGAGCTCCCGTTTCAACCGTTGCGGGTTTTGTTGCATTTGTAGCGGTATTTCCTTTTACACCTGGCTCAGCATACGTAACTTCCAAAACAATAGAAGCTGGCATATCTACAGCAAGAGGTAAATCGGTTTCAGTGTTAATTTGAACCATTACGTTTGTTCCTTCTTTTAATAAATCGGGAGCATCAAGAATATCTTTATTTAAGGTAATTTGTTCAAACGTTTCATTATTCATGAAATGAAATTGATTTCCTTCGGCGTATAAATATTGAAAAGTATGCGTTTCAACACGTACTACATCAATTTTATGTCCAGCAGAAAACGTATTATCTAATACCTTTCCATTGGTTAAAGATTTTAGTTTTGTTCTCACAAAAGCTGGTCCTTTCCCTGGTTTTACGTGTAGGAATTCTATGATTTTATAAATATCGTGATTGTGTTTGATACATAATCCGTTTCTGATGTCTGCAGTACTTGCCATTTTTAATGTTTATTCTGTTATTGTTTGTTTGGTTTATCAATTTTAAACCATTAATTGTATCTAGTGTTTATTTTTTAAATACTTCCGGTATACCCTTTCATGATTCCGCGTGAAGAATTTCTGATAAAATCTAAAATTTCATCGCGTTCTGGAGTGGCTTCCATTTCGGCTTCAATAATAGCCATTGCTTGAGAAG
>JAGORP010000006.1 GCA_018062725.1 Flavobacterium sp. | reverse complement strand
ATTACTATCCTTATTCATTTTGTTGTTGTAGGCATTTCGACAACCATCACTACAAAACTTTTTATCTTCTCTTCCAACGATTTTTTCGTTGCATTCTAAACAATGTTTCATTCTTTTTACTTTATTTAATTTTTTGAGAACTTCAAACAACCATTTTCATTACTAAAATTCTCCTTGGTGTTCTAATGCTTGAGAAATATGAGCTAAATGATGCTCACCATGCCAAGCATATAATCCTAATGCTTCTTTTAAAGTAACCAACTTTTGATGGGTAGGATGGAAATACATTTTCTCCCAATCGTTTGTTTTCATAGTATCTAAAAGAAGTGACCAGCGATGGTGTAGTCCTTCTAAAATTAAAATTGAGGCCTGTAAATCATCCGATAATCCATCTTCTAATACAGCCCAAAGTTGTTCTTCATAGGGACGAATTGTTGGGGTTTCTTCTGTCAAAGCCAATTTAAATCTTATAAAACTATTCATGTGACTGTCGGCACAATGATGCACCACTTGGGTTATCGTCCACCCTTCTGGACGGTATTTCCAATGTAATTCTGTTGGCGTGAGAAGACCAACCTTTTCTTTCATTTTTTGAGGAAAATGGGTCAGGATTTTTTTCCAGTTTTCAATTTCACTCCAAGCTACATCAGAATTGAAATAAAATTGTCCAATCGGATATTTAAGATCTTTGTTGTTCATTATTAGTTGGTTGATCTTTCAAATATACTAAAATTTTCCATTTACAAACGACAACAAACACTTACAACCGAAATTAAACGATTTAATACCGAATATTGCTTGAAAGCTGTCGCATCTTTGCACTGTCGAAATGAATCGACAAATTCATATAACATAACATTTAAATTTTAAACGCCATGAATGCATTAAGAAACAGAGTACAATTAATTGGACATGTAGGACAAGAACCAGAAATTAAAGTACTAGACGGAGGGAAAAAGTTAGCCAAACTTACCATCGCAACCAATGAAGTATATTATAACGAGAACAAAGAAAAAGTAACAGACACCCAATGGCATAATGTAACAGCTTGGGGCAAAACAGCTGATATCATTGAAAATTTTGTAAGTAAAGGAAAAGAAATTGCTATTGAAGGTAGATTAACCCATCGCAGTTATGATGATAAAGATGGAGTAAAACGTTATTTTACAGAAATTGTAGCCAATGAGTTATTGCTTTTAGGAAAGTAATTTTATTATGAATAATGTAAGAAAATCCGAAAAATATTAAGTTTTTCGGATTTTTCATTTGTATAGGTAATTTTAATAACTTTGGCTAAAATAAAACCCGATGAAAAAATTTACCTACCTTTTTTATTTATTTACTTGTTTTGTATTCGCACAGGGACACAATCACGATTTTGAAAAAATAGTGGAAGCTGAAATGAAATCAGCATCCAAAAAAATGAACTTAAGAGCAAATCCTAACACCCTAAACTATGACGCTACCTATTTGAAACTTGAATTTACAATAAATCCTTCTGTACGTTCAATTTCCGGTATAGTAAGCACTACTTTCAAAGCTCTTTCTGACATGACAACGGTAATCTTTGATTTTTATAAAACTGCTACTCCATTTACGATATCATCTGTAAAAATTAATGGTTCGAATTGTGCGTTTGAACATACCTCTACTCATGAATTAGTTATTACATTACCATCTACTTTAACCACAGGAAATTCAGCAATTGCAGAAATAACGTATAACGGAATACCTTCAACTGGACATCCCACAACAAATGAAAATGCATTTTTTCAAGATACCCATTCAGGGGCACCAATGATTTCAACACTATCAGAACCATATGGTGCCAGAGATTGGTGGCCTTGTAAACAAGATTTAAATGACAAAATTGATTCTATAGACGTTTATATTACTGCTCCTTCTACAAATATTAGCGTAGCCAATGGTTTACAGCAATCTAGAATAATAAATGGCGTAAATGCCACCACACATTACCATCATGGATATCCAATTCCTGCATATTTAATAGCTATCGCAGTAACAAATTATCAAATTTACAACCAACAAGGAGGATTAGGAACTGGCGCAAGTCCATTTTTCCCAATTGTAAATTACATTTATCCCGAAACAGCAGCTTCAACGCAAGCAAGCTTAAATGTGACCCCTACCATAATTAACTTTTATGAAACGAAAATTGGGAATTATCCATTTAGAAACGAAAAATATGGTCACGCAGAATTCGGCTGGGGCGGCGGCATGGAACATACAACAGTATCATTTATGGGTGGCTGGAGCCGTAATCTTATTGCACACGAAATGGCACACCAATGGTTCGGAGACAAAATTACGTGTGGCACTTGGAAAGATATTTGGCTAAATGAAGGACTTACAGAATACATGTCAGGTTGTGTTGTAGAACACCTAGACGGAGCTGCTCCTTTTGTTTCTTGGAAAACTGGTAAAATCAACAATATTACTTCACAAACAACTGGTAATTTATATTTGTATGATGCTCAATTAACTAATGTAGGCAGAATTTTTAGCGGCCGATTAAGCTATGACAAAGGATCAATGGTAACCAATATGCTACGATATATTATAGGTGATACTAACTTTTTTCAAGGCTTACGCAACTATTTAAACGACCCTCTTTTAGCTTATGGTTATGCGGTTACCCCACAATTTCAAGCCCACATGGAAACTGTTTATGGAGCCAGTTTACAGGAGTTTTTCGATGACTGGGTATACAAAGAAGGCTATCCAACCTACGCTATTAATGCTTTCAATTCGGGAGTAGACCAAGCAACTGTTATTATCAATCAAACCCAATCGATTACAAATCCTGCACAAACAGGTTACGTTTCTTTTTTTGAAATGCCGGTCCCTATACGCTTAACACTAAGCAACAGCACAACACTAGATGTCAAATTAAACAACACTGTAAGCGGCCAAAGTTTTACAGTCCCTTTACCAGCAGGCACAACTATCACGGGCATTGCATTTGACCCAGAAAAAAACATTATTTCAAGAAATAGCATCGCTGTTCTGGGAACTAATGATTTTGAGTTATCAAAACAAGTCAATTTATTTCCCAACCCTAGTAACGAAAACATTACGATTGAAATACCTAACTCAAATACTTTACAAAAAGTCAGTTTTATCAATTCTTTAGGGCAAAAAGTGATGATTTCTAATACGAATCAAATAAATGTTTCAACTTTAGCTGCGGGCATTTACCAGGTTGTTATTGAAACAAATGAAGGCTTTGCTCATAAAAAATTCATAAAAAAATAAGCTCGGCACATATATTGTTAGAAAAGTAAGGCGAAAGTCTTACTTTTGCTTTTTATAGAAAATACTAAAAAATTAAAATGGATACATTAATACAGATTGCTCAAATCATATTTATACTTTCAGTACTGGTAATTTTACATGAATTTGGACATTATTTACCAGCCAAATTATTCAAGGTTAGAGTTGAAAAATTCTATTTATTTATGGACCCTTGGTTTTCTTTAGTAAAAAAGAAAATCGGTGATACCGAATGGGGAATTGGATGGTTACCTATTGGAGGCTACGTAAAACTAGCTGGAATGATGGATGAAAGCATGGACAAAGAGCAAATGAAACAACCAGCACAAGCTTGGGAATTTCGTGCAAAACCAGCTTGGCAACGTTTAATTATTATGTTAGGAGGCGTTACCGTAAACATTATTTTAGCGTGGCTAATCTATACCATAATGTATGCAACAGTTGGGCAAAAATACATCTCAACCGAAAAATTACAAACCAATGGTTTAGCTTTTGGGGAAGCAGGATTACATGCAGGATTTAAAAATGGCGATAAAATTCTAGCCGTTGATGGTCAAACACAAGAAAAATTCAACCGCTTAATGATTGATGTATTGTTGGGAAACAAAGTTGAAATTGAAAGAAACGGACAAAATCAAACATTAAATATCACAGACGAACAAAAGAGCAAAATTTTAGCCACAGAAGGAAGAGAATTTATTCAACCTCGTATCGCTAATATTGTCATCGATTCTATTCTTCCTGAAGGACAAGCCAAAAAAGCGGGTCTTTTAAAAGGAGATCAAATTGTAAAAATTAATGATTCAAAAATTAAATTTTATGATGAATTAATAGGTTCTTTGAAATCCAATGCCGGAAAAGAAGCTATGCTGACTGTTATTAGAGACAACAAAGAATTGGTACTAAAAAGTAATATTTCCAAAGAAGGAAAACTAGGATTTGCACCAAACACAAAAGACAAAACGGAATTCCAAATTACAAACAAACTCAGTTTAATTTCAGCTATTCCTGCAGCGGTGAATGAGTCTTACACACAATTCATTTACAACATCAAACAGTTCAAATTAATTCTTCGTCCGAAAACAGAAGCCTACAAACAGGTAAAAAGCCCTATTGGAATCACACAACGACTTCCAACCGAATGGAACTGGGAATTTATTTGGGGATTTACAGCAATGTTCTCAATTGGTTTAGCATTTATGAATTTGTTACCTATCCCTGGTCTTGATGGTGGACATGCTATTTTTACTATTGCTGAAATGATTACAGGCAAAACTTTAAACGATAAAGCTGCCGAAATCGTTCAAACAATCGGAATGGTTATTTTATTGAGTTTAATGGCTTTAACGTTTGGGAAAGACATTTATGAAATAATTGCTGCTAAATTTTTCTAAAAATTAATGATTTTTTGTTTGCCAATATAAAAATTGGATTATATTTGCACTCGCTAAAAAGATATTAATCTTCCTCCTTAGCTCAGTTGGTTAGAGCATCTGACTGTTAATCAGAGGGTCCTTGGTTCGAGCCCAAGAGGGGGAGCAACTTTTTAGCAAACATACAAACCTTATAGAGGTGATTCCTCCTTAGCTCAGTTGGTTAGAGCATCTGACTGTTAATCAGAGGGTCCTTGGTTCGAGCCCAAGAGGGGGAGCAAAAGTGGAAAAGCCATTCTTCGGAGTGGCTTTTTTCATTTCCAAACTCTGGGAACTACTGCAAATACTGGTCAAGACATCTACTACCTTATTGCGAGAATTGGTTCGAAAACTTCCATTTTCAAGCACTAAATTTTCGGGATAAAATACCCTTAAAAAACTCGCTTGTCCCTCACCAGATAAGCGGTTGAAGATGTTTTCCAAATTGCACAATAATTCAACTGCTTTGTTGATGTATTTTACTGAGTCATCTTTCTTAGCAGATAGTTCTAACAACTTATTTTCACATTCTTTTCTTTTTAAAAAATACCTAGTTGTAATCTTATCAAATTGCTCTTTATTAATTAGGTCGCTCATTAATTTATCTTCAGTGTTTTCAATCAAATCATCAATAGATAACAATTCTTTTTCAAGCCTGATTCTTTCCGCTTTAACAGTTTCACTATCTTTTTTCAAATAATTCTCTAAAATGGCTTTATAAAGGCTTTTCATGCCTTTGTTAATAGAAATGTTTCTTATTAAATCAAAAACCATAAAATGAACCTCATCTCGTTTATACCTGATACCACATTTTGAAGTGCAATGGTAGTAAAGGTAATGCCCACCATTACCTTTGGATTTACTACCTGTTATTTGTTTACCACATATCGGGCAAACAAGATTTTTCTTAATTGGAAAATCATCATTTATCACCGATGGTAATTTTGCATTTCGCTTACGTCCCGAAAGAACATTTTGAACTTTATTAAAAAGTTGCTCCGAAACTATTGGCTCATGAAGACCTAGAACCATCATCTCTTCTTCTTTCTTGTACTCTTTAATCATTATGCAACCTTTGTAAACTACATTTCGCAACATGTTATAAAACTGTTGTTTTTCAAGCTTACAACCATAATCGTTTTTTAATTTTTTTCTAATTGTATCAACTGACTCAATACCTTTAGCCACCTCTTCAAATGCTTTTTCAACAATTAAAGATTCTGGGTTGCGGGTTAAACTCGCTTTTTCATCAATTCTTATTCTATCATAACCATAAGGATTCCTATTCACCCAGCAACCTTCTTTTTGAGCTCTTCTCATTCCGTCTTTAGTACGAAGTGAAATTTTATCATTTTCAACTTCGGGTAATATAAGGTACATTGATAACATTACCTTATTGTCAGGATTGTTCAAATCCAATGGTTGCTCCATTGAATTGATTTCAACACCTATTTTTGCCATTTGCTTAATTGTTGCATGTGCTTCGTCTGAATTTCTGCTAAATCTATCCCATTTTGTAAATAGGATTAGATTTACCGTTTGCTTGTTTCTTTTTACGTATTCAGAAAGCTTTATCCATTGAGGTCTATTGAATGTTTTTGCTGAAAAATCATCTTGAAAGTGATTGACAACTTTATACCCCCTCATTTCACAATATCTTCTTAATGCATCTTCTTGGTGCGCTAAACTAAATCCTTTATTTGCTTGTTCATCTGTACTTACTCTTGTGTATATTACTACGTTCTTCATGTTTCTATTTTTTAAAATTATTTTTTCCTAATCGCTTCAACTGTTTCAATTCTGGCAATATCAAATTCATTAATAGCATCATTTTATTATCAGGAATACTTAAGTCTAATGGTTGTTCCATTGAATTTACTTCAATTCCCATGTTTGATAGTTGGCTAATTACCGTTAACGCTTGTTCAGCATTTCTACTGAACCTATTCCATTTCGTAAAAAGAATTAAATCAACCTTTTTATTGTTTTTGACAAATTTTTCGAGTTTTCTCCATTCTGGTCTATCAAAAGTTATTGCTGAAAAATAATCCTGAAAATGACTTATCACATTATAACCTTTTAGCTCACAATATCTTCTCAATGCTTCTTCTTGATGACGAGGTCTAAAACCTGTGTCAACCTGTTCTTCTGTATTTACTCTTGTATAAATTACTACGTTTTTCATTTTTAATTGTTAATCTTATTTTTTTCTATTATTTCAACCAGTTTATAAAGTGTTTCTTTTATTAATTCGATTTCTTCATCAGTGTAAAAAAAGCCTTCTTTATTTAAAATTTTCTTGCATTGTTCATTTGATAACATTGTTTTCCTCAGTCGCCAAATCCCATATTTTTTAGGCGGGAGATTATTTTTTTGACGCAAAGCGTCCCCTAGCGATTATAACATCTATAATTGCTTGTAAAGTTTTTTCGAACCGTAACAGTTCCTAATGTTATTTGCTGAAACCACTTTTTAAGAACAAAGTGGGAGTGTTATACGTCTAAACAGCTAAGCTGTCCTCATGCGAATTTTGAGTGAGTTAAAAAAAGGGCTGATTTAGTGTCAATTTTTATCTTTTGTTTAACTATATGCAACCTTACTACTAATTTGCTTTGGTTGCAAGTTATTTTTTGATTTTTTTCACCCATCATGCTGATTTTACTAGTGTTCGCCTGTGAAGTTGATGAACTGTCGGTGCCATAAATTGGTTCCCATACCTTGTTTTGAAGTTCAATTGATTCAGATATTCTGCAATTTGTCTGTAACTCATTCCTTTTTCTTTACAACTAGTAATTACAGATTGAGCTTGTCGATTTTGGTCATTATTGAAAGCGTTTTCTTTTACGGTCTGAACACCTTTTTTACGAGCATCATTGGTTAAGTTTTTAGGATTTCCAAGTTTCACTCCTTTTTTCTTTAATTCTGATAAGGCTTGTGTTGTTCTTGAGCTGATTAATTTCGCTTCTTGCTCAGCCAATGCACTAAATATGTGTATTGTAAAATTATTAGCTGATGGCATGTCCACCGCTAAAAACTCAATCCCTGCATCCATTAGAGAACTCACAAAACTCACGTTTCTAGCTAAGCGGTCAAGTTTGGCTATAATTAAAACAGCATTTTCACTTTTAGCCTGTTGAATAGCTTTGTGAATTTCCACTCGTTGACGCTTGTTTGTTCCTGTTTCGATTTCGGTGTATGCGTTCAAAATAATTCCTTCTTGACTTGAAACATATTTTTCAACGGAACTTTTTTGAGCCGACAATCCTAAACCAGAAATTCCCTGTTCTTTTCTACTTACTCTGTAATATGCGATGTACTTTTTCATAGCTTAAATTTTAGGTGTAATAAATCTTAAATGACCGTTTGTGATTTATTACATTGCAATAGTCCAGGTATTTTTTGAATAAAAAAAGAAAAATCCCAGGAATCCTGGATTTCAAGTTTTTAGCGCATATTTTTGAAAAAGTTCCGCTATAAAAAAAACGAGAGGTTAGTCTCGTTTCTTTTTGGGTTGTAACATTTGTGAAAACTCTTTGAGTTCTTTGGTTGTGAAATTATCTACTTCAAAAACTATTGGGTATTTAGGTTCTTCCGTTTGAAGAATTCTTTTTAATTGCTTTAGCGTTAAAATTATTTTCATTTTCTCCTTTACATATAAATATCAACTAAAAAGCGAAAATTGATTTCTCAAAAAATTCTGGAAATTTTTGAAGCACTTCATGCACACCATAATACATATGTAAATGTTCGCCTAGCGAGGGGCGGTAAAATCTAAAAATACATTTCCCAATTTTTCGTACCGTTTACAGGGGAGAAGGGGTATTTTTACCCCCTAGGGGTGGCATTGTGACTTTTGAAACCTATAGCGCAAGCGTGCTAATGCGGTGCGCTAAGGGAACATTATTCGCCTATAATATTGACCCGTTTTGCCTTAAAAGCTAAGGTTGGGGTTCATAAACTGTTTTTATTTTTTCATTATTCTGATAGTACTCTCTTTTTGTGATACGCATTTCAAATTTTTCAACCAGCTCTGGTTTGGCAATCCAATCATAATATATCCATTCTCCTTCTTTTTTCCCATTAACATATTTTCCTTCGTGTGTTTTATGCTTCCAATGACTGTCATGATAGTAAATTGATAAACCATTCAACTGAGCTTTCTTATACATTTCTTTGCTAAGCAAATCACCGTAAGGGCTAAAACTCAATCGCTCACCATTTTCAATGCCATTTACAAATGTTTTAGATACATTTCCCATACTGCTATAAAATGTTACCACGCCATTTCTAGGTTTTCCGTTTTTATCAACCTCAATATGTTCACTTTCTAAAACTGGTATCTTAGTTGTTCGTTTGGATTCACCTTTAACACATCGAATTGAATACCCACACCCAGCATCATAGACACCAGCCCCAGGTCCTGAAACAAAAGTATCATCAATGTATAATTCGCTAGGTTGTATTTTAATTTCAGAACCGTTTAAACTTTTCTTCCAGAAATTTTCTGATGACCACCAACGACCAGCTTCATTCATATCACTGAAATTTCCTAATTCATTACGATAACCGCCAAGTAATGCTTGAAATGACCCTGAACCTCTGGATTTAAGTTTAGTCGATGCTTGTGCACTTCTTTCATTGTCGGAGTGTTGATACATTTTATAGTGACCCAGCAAAACCCAAAATTCCGTATCGCTTGGAATAAAGTAACCTTCTGGAGCAAGTCCCCTTTCATCCATAACCGCATACCAATTATAAAGCTTTCCGTAAACATTACCATTTGATGAATTATTATCATAATAGCAGTAAGCAGGTATATGTAATTTTCCAGCTCGTTCCCATTCTTTATTGGTTTTCGCATGGAAAATAGTATCACCATTTTTAAAGGTACTCACATCCAAATTTTTTGAAGTCCATTCCAACCCACCAATCTGAACTATTTCGGATTGATTCGATAAATTTTCATCATTGTTGGTACTTTCTTCTAAAGGTCTAGCATTCGGTGAAGATAAATTATCAATATTCTCATTGTTGTTTTTACAATTCAACAAAAGAAAAGTTAGAATTATTAGTGATGAGGCTTTTAAAGTAAATTTTTTCATAAAAACAATTTAGTATCACAAATATATAAAAACAGGTATATATAACCTGATTAATACAAGCGTATTTTACTACCACCCTAAATATAACTTGCTCTTCTAATATTTCTTATTATGAGTCCAAGAAAAAACGATATTCCAGAATCAGTAAAAATCATTGGTGCTAACATCAAATCAATAATTAAGGAAAAGAATCTCAAAGTACGTCATGTGGCACATGATGCAGACCTAGACATTGAAAATTTCAGGAAGTATATGGCAGGCACTCAAATAATGGGCATTGATAAGTTAACACGAATAACAAAAGCGTTAAATGTTGAAATATCTGCGCTATTTGAAGGTATTTAATATCAATCACATCTACTGCATTACAGTTTAACAATCTTCTACTATTATTTAGCTGTAATTATTCAATTTAGTATCTAATTACTATTAATATCTTCTTATTAATTCATTCTTTCTACTCATATATGTTACTTAATAATAGCATATTATAATCTTATGTAATACCAGTAAAATATGGTAATTCATAAGAATTGGATTAATATGTTTATGCACTGTTTGCGCTACAACTAAACCAGTAAACAAAAGTTTTCAAAAAATAGTGCATCAAAGTACTTGACTGTTGAATTGTTTGTTAGTATATTGGATAATATGAGAGAAAACTCATTAAAAAATCCTTGGTTGCTGGGGAGTAATTACCCCAGCTTCTCTTACCGAGTGTAGGAGCCAAAAAAAATAATCACCCACACGCTGGGTGAAGCAGAATAAGAGAATAGAAAAATGAATCTTAAAAAAGAGTACCTATCGCTTACAGGCGATACAGAGGATTTACAAATCCTTCATCATAATGAAAACTTTGCCGAATTAGCCCTAATCTTCCCAAATGTTAATTCGATTTGGATTCCGAAGAAATCAGAAACTACCCTAAGAAAATACGTTTCAAAAACACTTTTAAAAGAAATTGACCCCGATAGTAATGTGGCGGTGGAAAAATGCCTTTTGGTGCTATCCAATTTCGCCAGTACCTATCATACTGAAGATAAAGAAGACCGTTGGAAACGTCTGAATTCTGAAATATTACACGAACAGACCAAAAACAAAGACAACACATACATTTATACGAAAATCGTTGAGCTGTTGAAAACTGGTACTTCAAAGGGTGCCATGATTGAAGTTGACAAGCATTATGCAAAAGGTGCATCCAGAAAATACAGAATATCTGACGGTTATTTTAAGCCAGGTTTAACCGAATATCTTATTAAAGACAGCGGAATTATCCAAACCAGAAATAAAATCTATTTCAGGCTGTTAAATGAAGCTCTGGATAATCTAATCTGCAACAATCTAGTCAAGTTTTACCCTAGAATTGAATTGCCAACATCTGGGGAATTACTCATAACAGGAAAAGAACTGGTAAAACAGAAATATGCTACCAAAAAGCGCAAAATTCTGACCATGCGTAACAAACACGATAATAATTACTGGGCTGATGCCTACCACAGGAGCTTTGTGGAAGACAATATCAAAATGTTTGAGTACTTGACCAACCGAGGTTTTATGATTCCAACGGCTGGCGGTGAAAAAAGCGGTGGACGTGTGGTGGATAGCTTTACGTTAATGCCCGCATGGATTCGTAATGAAATTACGGTTGGTGGCAAGAAGCTGGTTGAATGTGATTACAAGGCTTTACACCCGAATTTAGCAATGTATTTGTATAATGGTAAACAAAAATATTTAACACATGAGAAAATTGCAGAAGAAACAGGAATTGACTCGAAACTGATTAAAACGGAGCATTTGAGTTTTTTCAATAAGAATTGGCATGGAATGATAAAATCACCGCTATTCAATTATTATTCGAAGCACGAACAAAAAATGCTTTCAAGGATTTATCATGACAAAAAAACGAATAGTTATAAAGTGACTTCAAAGAAAATGTTCAAGCTCGAAGTTGAAATAATGACTGACGTAATAAAACATCTAAACTCAGTAGGTATTTATGTTCTGTACGTTTATGATGCGTTATTATGCGAAGAGAAAGACAAAACGGTGGTGATGGAAACCATGAATCGAATCATTCTTGAACATGGTGTTAAAACATGTGTTAAAGATACTAGCGCAAAAATCGATGTTGAATGCGCTATCTCAGATGAGGTTTCGGGTGTTGGTGATGCAGGTAGAATAACCCTAAAAGAATATTTCGACAAATGCAGGAAGAAATACAAACATTCTGTAAGAAAAGAACAATTTGATTATCATTTTAATGTGTTGTCAGAGTTTTTTAATTACATTGATGAGGTTGGTGAGAACTATAGAAAAGATTGTTGGGTTGAATTTCAGAATAAAGATGGAGATTACGGAAGAATTTCGTTGTTTGATTAATTATAAAAATCCCGTTCGATCGAACGGGATTTTTATAATTTTAAACTGATTGAAATACTTAAACTTGTTTCTATCAATAAAAGTGTATATATTGACACATCAATCAATTACAAACAAAATGCAAGAAATAAAAAATGAATTAGTTCAACTTTTTGAAAATGCAAAAGCAAAAAATGAATTTGAGTTTGTTCAAGTGCTAATGAACTATAAAGGCATGGGAAGTTTAAGGTCAATGTCAAATCTTTATGAATGGTTCGATGCTTTAGACTTTTATAATTCGTTGTACGAAAAGCATACAGGAAGTGAAAAATATAGAATTGGATGTTTAATATATTCCACTTTTTTCGAAAGTAGTGATTTTTATAATATTATTGGTAGTTTATGTCGAATACAAATGGGATTTAGAAGTTCGTCTTATCTATTTTTCAAAACTAAAAAATATGAAAGATTACTAGGTACAGGAGAAAAAATTGGGATGATTTCAGAACTTTTAGAGGATTCTCAGAATCACGAAATATTAAAATTTTTTAACGAAAACCATTTCAAAGAAATTAGAAACACATTTTTTCATTCGGCTTATACTATAATTGATGACAGTTATCAACTTTTTGACTCAGAACCAATTGTAATTGGTGGAATTGGAAAAAGATATTTTGATATCAATGAATTTCTTTTACCGAAAATTTCAAATATTTTAGAGTTTTTTCATCAATTTAAAGAGTGCTTTTTTAACCATTTTGCTAGTTATAAAGAGAATAAAGTAGTCAATGGGAATTTCCCAAATCCAGTAGTAGCAACAATTCTTGGTTCAGCTGATGGTTTGAAAGGTTTCAAAATGGAGAAAACTGTACAATTTTTTGGGGAGTGGCATGATTCAGGAATTTTTTATGATGAAAACATGAAGATGTGGACAGGAATGAATATCCGTTTTAATTTTCCTCAAAAAGAAACGATAGAGATTGATGAAACATTGCAACGATATGAAAATAAACCTGATATAAAAAACCAAAATGAATTTTGGAATTTAACAGATAAAATTATTGAACGAAATAATCAGAATGAGTTATTGAGAATTCTGAATTTATTAGCAAAATATGGTAATGTCCGATACGAAAACTGGTACAACGAAGAAAATGGGCTTAAAAAAGAGGGCTTAAAAAAATACATTAAACCTTTTTATGAAAAGGCTTTAGAATTAAAACTTCCAATTGATTTCACAAGTATTAGAGACAGAATGAAAGAAATTGAAAAATAATTTTGTGCATCAAAAAGCCAATAAGACTAATATGGAAGAATTTGAATATAAGATAAGAGAAATATTTTTTTACATTGGCTCTTTTGGGATTCGTCAAAAACAAATAAACATATTTGAGCCTAAATCAATTAGTGATAATGATAAAACTGAGTTTTTAACACAGGTACATCGTGGTTTTAGAATTGGGCAATCTCTTATCATTGAAGAAATTTTAAAACTCTACGAGGATAAAGTCTTTGTTAAAGAGAAATTTGTTGAAGCAAGAAAACAAAAAGACAAAAATTTATTAAAATTTCTTTCTACAAGTCAAAATGAAATTGAGTATAGAATTAATATTCTAAGACATTTTTCTGATTTTATCGCATGGCAACTCCTTAAAAGACAATATTTTAAAGCACGAAGATTTCATTCTGGAGAAAAAGAAAGACCAGACTTATTAAATACTAATTTCCAGTCAGTGATAAATGCTGTGAATTATTTTCATAAACAAAACTCATTTGATTTTGCTTTAATAAGTGATTTAACAACATTCATTGATGTTGGTGACATCGTTTTAGCAACAAAAAACAGCTTAATAGTTGTTGAATGCAAATCTGGGGAAATACAAGCCAAAGTAAATAAATTTCTTGACAAGCTAGCTGGTAGCGATTGGAAAAAAGCTGTTGAAGATTTAGCGAAAGAACATACTAACAAAAAAGCATTGAAGATTTTAGACCAAGCTAAAAGAACATTAAATCAACATCATAAAGGAGCAAAACTCTCTCATTTTATGAACCACGAAAGTGGTACTGATACTTTTTCAGATGCAGAAGTCGAGATTTATGAATCTAAAATTACTGAGAAATATTATTATAATGAAATTGAAATGGCTTTTAAAGAGGCTATTATTCCAGGATTCAGCACTGGTATAATAGAAGATATAGTATATTTTACGGTTTTTAGAGATAATAAAACAGGTATGGCATTTGAGGTTTTTAACTCAATGGTAAAAGAATTAAATAGTAAAACTCACAAAACTGATTATTTACATCAACTTGACCTACCAATCAAAGAGCCATTATTTTGTAAACCATTTGGAGAAGAAGCCATTTTCGAATTACTTACTGGTAAATTGATATTTTTATTAGCAATTGACATTGATGCGTTGATAGCCCTTTTCAATTTAAAAGGTTTCAAAGCTAGGTGGATGACACGAAAAGAAACAAATAAATACTTAGATAGCAAGCCAATGTATAAACCATACATTCTCCAAAATCAAGCTATTCAAATAGAAGCAGGAAAACATATTATCGTATTAGGAAGCCAATTTTTGTCAAAAATTTTATTGGATAATGTTACGCCATCTTCATTTGTTGACCAGTATCATTCTTATTCTGAAAAGCCTATTAAAAAATAAAAATCCTAATACCAATTTTAATAAATGTTTAGGTTAAAAATAAAGATTATAAGAAAAGTTGTCTATAAATTTCCAAGTTACATCACTATATCCATTTATCCCAACACTTCCGTCCTTGGATTTGCATATCATTCGTAAAGCAATTTGTTTCTCTTTTATTTCAGAATTTAACTGATACTTAAAATTTATAGTTATTTCTGAAATTGCAGGCGTTTCGTCCTTAATATTAATAATTTCAAATTCATTCAATATTTTATCCTCTAGTTCTTTTCTAATTTTACCAGACTCTTTTCCGATATTCACATCATTTTTGCCTAAATAATATTTTTGAGAAGCAATTTTACCATAATTCTTATTTAACCAGTTTAAACAAAACTGATAAGCTTCTTTTTCTGGAGAAAAATCGGCAAACTCATCAGGATTAATATCACTGCTATCAATAATTCTAGGTTTCCAGTTTTCAACATCTTGATGTATCTTCTCATTTCTAATTTTACTTTCCTGATATTCCTGAATAGTTTTGCGTAATTCCTCAACGCTTTCTTTAAATGTCAACTGTTTTTCGGGAATAATTGGATTTTTCTTTAATTTATTTAAAGCATTAGCCCAATCGTAAAGAGCAAAAAGTGTACACCAACACTTTCCTAAAACAAATTTATTGTCATAATTCAAGTCTCTTCCATGCAATATTCCATTTCTAAATGGAAGAAAAATCTCTTCATTATTTGTTTTATTTCTACCTTGATTGAAAATGTCTCTGATAACAGTTAATCCTGTATAATGCGCAGCAACACTATCCCAAGCTGTTAAGTCAGTTGTCTCTGTAAAAAACCCTTTGCTCTTACTGATGTCATTCACAACTCCATCAATGACCATTAAAAGCAAGGGAACAGAGGAGTAATACCTCTTTTCAATAGTGTCATTATAAGCAAGTTTTATTAATTTAAACCTAATTGCAAATTCAGGTAAATTTTTCAATCCTCGAATCAACCAATCAATATCCAAAGAAGTAAAATAATCAGAAAGTTCATTTTCCCCTTTAGTAATATCTCCTTTACTTGCATATAAAACTACTCTTTCCATTAGCGGAAAATTCATTGACTCAGTGCAATCCAACCTGAACTAGAATAATAACTATTAAATTTATCTGGCATATAAATTATCGATTCTGTTTGTTTTTTAAGTTCAGGCAATTCAGAAAGAGCCTTTTTAATTTCGCAGTTTTTTGACCTGAAAAAAGTCAAAATTTTAATTACTTTCCCAAGCACGAAGTATCCTTTAGCTTCATTATTTATTTTAGAATACGAAGGTAAGTCCGATATTTTTCCTTTCTCTGACATTTTTCTAATATTATGTTTTAAAACGATTACAAGTTAATTAAAATTCACTTATTTCATATAAGTGATGTAGTTTCTCTAAATCACGCTTAAATAAGTTCGAAAACTCAATACTTTCGGGAGCAAAAAAGTTCAACAGCAATGTTGGACTTTTTTTATTATATAGTTTGGAAGAAAAGCTTATTCCGAGCTTGCAGATGATAGCCCAAAGCCTGTTCCAATCACTATCGGGAAGAAGGAGCAAAAAAGTTCATCAACAATGTTAAACCTTTTTATTTAACGCAACTACTATTGAAATCTACAAGTACTCTTAACTTCTAAAAAGTAGCAAATAAAAAAGCCCTAAACAATGTTTAGGGCTTTTTGGAGCGGAAGACGAGGCTCGAACTCGCGACAACCAGCTTGGAAGGCTGGAGCTCTACCAACTGAGCTACTTCCGCATTAGCGTGTGCAAATATAAAGAATAACTTTTCTTTATTGCAAACTTTTTTTAAAAAATATTTCCGATAAAAACACATAAAAAACCGACCTTATGTAATTCATTTATACTTAATAATTTAGATTATATCCTAAATTTGTATTTTATGATTGAAATTAAACAAATCCCTGCCTCCACAACCTACACCGTACGTCAAAGTGTTTTACGTGTGGGCAAACCTATAGAAAGTTGTTATTTTGAAGGCGATAATTTAAATACCACATTACATTATGGTATGTTTATTGCTACTGAAATTGCAGGCGTTGCTTCTATTTTTTTACAGGGCAACCCTATTTTCGCTGAAACAAACCAATTCCAACTGCGTGGGATGGCCATTAGTACTACAATTCAAAAAAAAGGATTTGGAAAATTGCTATTAGACTACGTAGAAAAGGAGGTCTTTCAAAAAAATGAAAATGCGTTAATTTGGTTCAACGCAAGAGCTTCGGCGGTAGATTTTTATAAAAAATCAAATTATCAAATCATTGGACAGCCTTTTGAAATTGAAGAAATTGGCACTCATTATACTATGTACAAAAAACAAATTTAAACCCATGCGCTACTTTATAACCATTCTTATCGGGATTTTTGTATACGTGGGCTGTGCCAACAATACCTCACATGTGATTACTACCGAAGAATCTATCGAACTCGCATTAGAAAACGAATCGTTATTAGACAACTGGAATAGTAAAGAAAATAGAATCGCTCTTTTAGAAGTTCTTCGGGTCGCCGGAGCAGAAGGATTAGACCCCGAAGACTATCACTATTCTGATTTAGTGAAATACGAAGATGCCATCTTCTTAAATTCAACACAAACCGAAGACTATCATAAATTACTCACCGAATCGGTAATCAAATACACCTCACATCTTCGAAATGGTAAAATTAATCCGCTAGAAATCTACGACGATTGGGAAATTACCCCAAAACCAATCATAAATGATTCTATACTCACTTTAATCCTTAGTCGAAAAAAAATAGACAGTTTGATTGAAGCCAGCAAACCAAAGCATCCGATCTATAAAAACTTAAAAAAAGCTTTGTTGACCCTAAACACAATGCCTGAAGAGTATTTTGACACCATAAAATATAAAGAAAAAATTTATTTTGGCGTAAAAAGTCCAGCAATTGCGAAAATAAAACAACGTCTTCGCTATTGGGGCGATATCAAACCGTTTGACACCGTCGCAAACAATCAATACAACGAAAATTTCAAAAAAGGAATTATGCGATTTCAAGCGCGCCACGGATTAGTAGCCGATGGTAAAATTGGCCCTGGTACATTACGAATTCTTAATATTAGTAAATCAACCCGAAAACAACAAATTATTGCCAATTTAGAACGCTGGAGATGGTTTCCAGAAGATCTAGGTGATAATTTTTTAAGTGTCAACTTACCCGATTATCAACTACAGGTTGTAGAAAACAAAGACACTGTATCTACTTATAAAGTTGTCATTGGACAGGTAAAAAGAAAAACACCTATTCTATCTTCAAAGGTGGACAATATTGTATTTAATCCTACCTGGACAGTTCCTCCAACGATTATCAAAGAAGATTTAATTCCAGACGCCACCAAAAACAGAAATTATTTCCAAAGAACAAGAGTTAAAATCTTCAATTATAAAAACGTAGAAATTCCGGTGAGTCATTGGAAACCCGAAGATGCCTTAAATTACAAATACGTGCAAGATCCCGGATACAACAATTCGTTAGGTGTTGTTAAGATTAACTTCAACAACAATCATTTGGTCTATATGCACGACACCAATCATCGCGAATTGTTTGTCAACAATTACAGAGCGTTAAGTTCTGGTTGTGTTCGAATTGAAAAACCGCTTCCGTTGGCCGAATATTTATTAAAAGATAAGTTGAAAAAAATCAGAGTTAAAGAAGAAGTAATTCAAAAAGGAAAGAAAAAACCAGTAACCTCTATTTACAAAACCAAATTAGTAGAAACACCTATATATTCTTTGGCTGAAATTGACACGATAGTACAAACCAAAAAAACAAAAGCTGTAAAAGTAAGTCAGAATTTTAAAATTCATTTCTTATACTTTACAGCTTGGTATGATCACGGAATTTTTAATTTCCGAAATGATGTTTATAAGTATGACACCGAATTGTATCAACGATTAAGCAACCAATTTACTAGCAATCTCATAACTTCTACTCGGATGGAAGATAAATAAACATGATTTCCCTTTTACCGTGTTGATGATTTGATTTTTTAACGCTTCCGGAATAGCTGGACATCCTTGACTTCTTCCTAAGTATCCTTGACTTTTTAAAACAGATGGATTGGCATAAGAAGCACCGTGCATTACCACTGCTCTTGCTCTTGCATTATGATTGATTCCTTGCTCTTGCCCGTCTAATTTTAATGATAATCCATGTTTCCCGATGTATGTTTCACCCGTTACATAAAAACCTAAGCTGCTTTTATTTGAATTTTGAGAATTAGAAAAACTAGTCGCATATTCCCCACCCGATTTCATCCCGTGTGACACCACCGAATTGAACAATATCGTATTCGAAGCCAAATCAATTACCCATAATCTTTTTTTAGTCGAGGACATGCTAAAATCTATAATAGTAATGATATCTTTTTCAATAGCTCCTTTTTGTTTTAAAGCATAAAACCCTTCCATGGCTCTTTTAAAACAATCCATTTGTGGAATGGCAAAATTATTAGCATTTAAGGAATTGTAAACCATTTCAATCTTAGCTGCCATACTCATTGTTGCATTGGAAGCAACCATTTTCGGATCAGTTTCGACGTTTTTTACGTTATTAGTAGCTTTTGGGGCAAAAGACATTAAAAATAACAATACTAAAGGTAAAATTCTGTAAATCATTGATAATCTTTTATTTGTGTTGTTGTTTGTGTTTAGCAAATATTAATAAAAAAATAATACCAGCCAAATTTTTTTTGCATTTTATCGGGTTTTTTTGCATTTCATCGATGAAATGCACTTTTTCAAAATCATCAAAAATTTGCTAAATAGCTACAAACAAAGGGCTCTTTCGATTTTTAACGAGTTTTCAAGCAGGGAAAAAAAATTCAAAATTTTCTAACTAATATTAGTGGTTTTTCTTACTCTTTAGGGATTTTCACCAACAATCAACTTACAATCAAACACTTAAAACGGGATTTATAGGCAAGTATTTCCAAAAACCGACACCTTCGAATTGCAACTGTAGTAAAAACTGGTTTAAATTTTTTACTTTTGAAGACCGTTCCAATGGAAGTAAAATCATAAAAAAATGAAAAAAAAAGTAATTTTAATGATCCTTGACGGTTGGGGGAAATCTCCCGACCCAAAAGTATCTGCAATAGACAATGCAAACACGCCTTTTATAGACAGTTTATACACCAAATACCCAAATGCACAACTACGCACTGACGGACTCAACGTTGGACTGCCTGAAGGGCAAATGGGAAATAGCGAAGTAGGCCACATGAATCTTGGCGCTGGACGTATTGTGTATCAGGACTTAGCAAAAATCAATTTAGCTGTTCAAAACAAAACCTTAAATCAGGAAAAAGTCTTAAACGATGCTTTTCAATATGCTAAAGACCATAACAAACCCGTTCATTTTTTAGGATTATTATCGGATGGCGGCGTGCATTCGCATACGTCCCATCTTAGAGGATTATTGGATGCAGCTACCACTTTTGGTCTAACCAAGCTTTTTGTACATGCTTTTACCGATGGTCGTGACGTAGATCCGAAATCGGGAGTTACTTATATTAATGATTTTCTTCAGTATGCTCAAAATACACCCGTACAATTGGCTTCAGTTATTGGACGTTATTTTGCCATGGATCGCGACAAACGTTGGGAGCGTGTAAAAAAAGCCTACGATTTGTTAGTCAACGGCAAAGGAACCACTTCTAAAAATGCTTCGCAAAGTATTTCAGAAAGCTATCAAAACAATATTACCGATGAGTTTATAGAACCAATATTGATGGTTGATGAAAAGGAACAGCCAATCGCAACCATTCAAAATGGTGATGTGGTTGTTTTTTTCAATTTTAGAACCGATAGAGGACGTGAATTAACCGAAGTCTTATCGCAAGTGGATATGCACGAACACAACCTCCACAAATTGGATTTGTATTATGTGACCATGACCAATTATGACGATACCTATCAAAACGTTCATGTGATTTACGACAAAGACAATATCACCGAAACTTTGGGAGAAGTTTTAGAAAAAGCGAACAAAAAGCAGATTCGAATTGCCGAAACCGAAAAATACCCACACGTAACTTTCTTTTTTTCGGGTGGAAGAGAAATTCCTTTTTACGGCGAAACCCGAATTTTGAGAAACTCACCCAAAGTCGCTACTTACGATTTACAACCTGAAATGAGCGCCTACGAGCTAAAAGATGTCCTTGTTCCCGAATTACAAAAAGGCGAGGTAGATTTTGTATGCCTTAATTTTGCCAATGGCGACATGGTAGGCCATACAGGAGATATGAAAGCAGCTATTAAAGCCTGCGAAGCTGTAGACGCATGCGTAAAAGAAGTCGTAGAAACCGCAATACAAAATAATTATACTACAATTATTATCGCCGATCATGGCAATTGTGAAACCATGATAAACCCTGACGGCTCTCCCAACACGGCACACACCACCAATCCGGTTCCGATTATTTTAGTCGACCAAGAGCTAAAAAATATACATAACGGTGTTTTGGGCGATATTGCCCCTACTATTTTAGAGTTAATGAATATTAAACAACCGGAAGTGATGACGGGAAAATCGTTGTTGTAAAAAGTCTTGTAATAATTTAATTGCACGAATTCCACCCGAGACACTAGCCGAACGGACGAAGTAAATTCGTGTTATCGAGTTTACAACTTTACCAATTACAAAAAAGAATATAGGACAAGGACTTGAAGCGATTTTATAGACAACCTTTAATAGATTTGGGTTATGGAGATAATTAATTATATTTTTTATCGTTTATTTAAACATTATAAAAAAGAGAATCCTGTATTTACTGCAGCGATTTATATTACCATAATACAAATTTCGATAATCTATTTCGTTTTTATGATGTATAATGCTCTTTTCTATCCTCAACGAATACTGGGAAAAGAATTATTTTTTAAAAATGAAATATTTCAAACAAGAAGCAAAATATTTACACTCATTTTTTATGTTTTATTACAACTGATCAACTATCTGTATTATAAAAATAAAATGAAAGCTTTTGAAATAAAATTTTCAAATCATCCAATGAATAAATGGTTTAAACTATGGATGTTGTATTTGGTTTGTTTGTTTTTATTATTTTTTCCAATATTAATATTTAAGATAAGACATTATTATAATATTTAAATAGATACTGTTACCAAAACCCCGATTGCGCGGATTTGCAATCCGTGCACACAAAAAACACAAACTACAACCATAACGTTGTAGTTTTCTTTTTATAAAAAGAAATGAGATTTATTTATTGTTGAAATAAGCACGGATTGTAAACCCGATCGCGCGGATTTGTAATCCGAGCACGAAAAAAATGAAATACTTCACCCGTAAAAGTTGAAGCATTATTTTTACCATTGTTATGAGTTGAAATGTAAAATTGCTGGCACGGATTGCAAATCCGCGTTAACGATGTTGCACACGAACGTAGCGACTGCCGAAGGAAATCCGTCCCGATAGCGCGGATTTGAAATCCGCGCTCGTTTAAGACCAATTAGCGCAGAATTACATTTTGTATTCATCAAGAAAAGGAAAATCAAACAGAAGAAATTCCCCTAAAAATAAAAAGCTCCCCAATCAAATGGAAAGCTTTTCATCTCGTTGGCACAACGAGACTACTAAACCTGCTATGGGTTATTTTTTTTGAGAAAAAAAGTTTTTCTAAAGAGAGTCTATTCAGCTTTTTCAATCTTTTTTCTTCTTTCAAAGCTTCAGTTTTGGAATCAAAAACACAAGAATATACAATTTCCCAGTCATTAACTGATGCTGTATAATTACTTTCACCGGAATTGTGTTTTTGCAGTCTACTCTCTAAATTTGAAGTAAATCCTTTGTAGTAAACATCTTTAATCTTAGAATACAATATGTAAGTATAAAACATAAACCGAATATAAAATAAAAAAGCTCCCCAATCAAATGGAAAGCTTTTCATTGGTCTAACTACTAAACCTGCTATGGGTTACAAAGCCATAGCCTAAACAACACAACTACTCTTAAATATTGTAAGAGGGCAAAAAAGCTCCGTTTTTATACGGAGCTTCCTCTTTTCTGGCGGTCTGGACGGGACTCGAACCCGCGACCCCATGCGTGACAGGCATGTATTCTAACCAACTGAACTACCAAACCAGTGCTTTATTGCGAGTGCAAATATACAACGCTTTTTTACTTCTGCAAGTGTTTTTTGATTTTTTTTAAAAAAATTTTTTGCCTTTTTAGCCAAACTTTTGTTTTTCAACCAAATACGTTGTCATAATTTTTTCAAATTTTTCATCTACCGAAACCGGAACATACTTGATTTTATACATCGCGCAGGTATTGGCAATCCTTTGAAAATACGTTTGTACTAATTTCTCATAGTCTGTTTTAATATTTTCAGCAAACAAATTCACTTGCTCTCCAGTTTCGATATCGATAAACTTCCGAGGCGTATTGTCAAAATCAAATAGAAACTCGGTTTTTTTATCCGTTACATGAAACAACACTACTTTATGCTTGTTGTGCTTTAAATGTTGCAACGCTTTGAATAATCTTTCGTCATCCTCCCCTTGAAACATATCGGTAAACAAAATTATCATCGAACGACGGTGCATTTTTTCGGCAATTTGATGCAAATATGTGATCGTATCGGTTTGTTTGGCTTCTTTAGGCGATTGCAACAACCCTTCCAATTTGTTTAATAACATGCGGTGGTGACGATCACTTCCTTTTTCAGGAGAAAAGTACTCGTAGGTATCTGAATACACGCTTAAACCCACTGCATCTCGTTGTTTCTTGAGTAAATTCATCAAAACTGCAGAAGCTAAAACCGAAAATCCAATTTTATTTTCATAAAAAAACTGATTATCGCTTAGTTTGGGATAATGCATCGAAGACGAATTATCAATAATTAAATGACAGCGCAAATTAGTTTCTTCTTCAAATCGCTTGGTATACAAACGATCGGTCTTGGCATACAACTTCCAATCGATATGTTTGGTGCTTTCGCCGGCGTTGTAAATTTTATGTTCGGCAAATTCGGCAGAAAATCCATGAAACGGACTTTTATGCATCCCAGATATAAAACCTTCCACAATTTGGTTGGCCAACAATTCTAAATGCTGGAAACTGGATATTTTGGATAACTGTTCGTCAATCTTCATACTTCAAATATAGGAAATGATTTTTTATCAAATAATGATTGCGAATTCAATACTAAAATTATAGCGAAAAACAACGATTCCTTTGGTGTAATTATTGTTAAACATCGCTCGATTATGTACCTTTGACCATTACTATATCACTATGAATCCCGAAACATTACAATCGATTGCTTTTAAATGGTTTGACGCTTTTAACAAAAAAGAATTAGAAAAATTACTCTCCCTATACGATGACGAAGCGCAACATTTTAGTCCGAAGTTAAAAATTCGCCAACCCGAAACCAACGGATTAATCATTGGCAAGGAAGCGATGCGTGTTTGGTGGCAAGATGCTTTCGATCGATTACCGAGTTTACATTATAAAGTTACCTCATTAACCGCTAATAGCGACCGTGTTTTTATGGAATATGTTCGTCAGGTACTTAATGAAGAGGATATGCTTGTCGCAGAAGTATTGGAAGTTAGAGATGGAAAAATCACAGCCTCAAGGGTCTATCACGGATAAAAAAAAAGCCTAACTCACGTTAGGCTTTTTTTTTACTTTTTATTGTTGACTACAATAATGCATCGATTGCATCAGTATAGGTTTTTTTAGGCGCTACACCTACTTGACGACCTACAACTTCTCCGTTTTGGAAAACCAAAACCGTTGGAATGTTACGCACTCCGTATTTGGCTGCAAACTCTTGATTTGCATCAACATCTACTTTTCCTACGATTGCTTTTCCTTCGTACTCGGTAGCTACTTCGTCGATAACTGGACCTACCATACGGCAAGGACCACACCAAGCTGCCCAAAAATCTACTACTACTGGTTTATCTGATTTTAATACTACTTCTTCGAAAGTAGCATCAGTTATTGCTTGTGCCATTTTTATTTCTTTAAAATTTGTCAGACAAAAGTAGTATAATATTTTAAAAAGATAGGCAATTATAAATCAGTTTTATTGATAGGGCTATAATTGAAATTCATACCTAAAAAATGAATGATTAAAAACGTTAATTCGAGTATTTTTACACAAAAAAAACGTTATCGACAACCAAAAAGAGGCTCAACTTACGTTGAACCTCTTTTTGGTTAAAAAACTACTTAACTTTCATTTTTAATATAGTCGTATTAATGAAATTTCTCCTGTTCCGCTTATTGTTCCAGTCGTTACGGTATCAGAAACTTCGCTACCAACTTTAAAACCAATTATATCTCCAGAATTAAAATATCGCGTATAACTACCTGAAATATCATGTGATGGGAGGTCGTACAAATAAGTATCGTTGAGTCCATTTACTGGAGTAGTGTTATTTCTATTGAGAAAATCGATTCTTTGGTTTTGAAGTATAGAAGAATTTGGTTTTTGATACAAATATAGCCTTGTTCCAATTACCTTTGGTTCCGTACATGAATTGCTACATGATAAATACCAACTATTGTTTATTGCTGCAAGGTAGGTTACTAGATAATAACCCGAAGTTGGAACAGTAATGTTTGACGAAGGTATATCTACAATTGATCCTTGAGTAGATATTGAAAAGCCACACGTTTGATTATAATACTGATTTACAACTGGTGTCTGCCAGCTTGCATTCCCAGTCGCATCAGATGTTAGCACTTTTCCAGCTCCGGCTCCTGTGGTCACTTGTAAATTTATTGTTTTTGTTTTGCCAATCACATCTAACTTTGCCGTTGGAATAGAAAGACCAATACCAACATTTCCAAGATTATTACTGTATATATCCGTTCCATTTGCACCCCATTGAGAAGAAGCTCCTGCATTTCCTGCATACAAAGCATAAGGCACACTTAATAATTGAGTTGTCCCTGAAATTGTGTAGTTGGTACCGCCAGTAGGATCGGTTTCTGTTTTAATGTAATAATTATTTGTTCCCCAACTTATAAAAGCGAAAGTTCCTGAAACGACTGTTCCAGCTCCAATTTCTAAAGTAACCAATCCGTTAGCATTGGTTGTTGGTGCTTGTGTTTCAACATACACCGCTGTTCCGTTTGCCGTTCCTTGTAAAACACTGATTCTCATTCCGACTGTAGCATTTGCAATTAAAGTATTGCCTGCATTTCTAACAACGGCTTGATAACTCATTTTTTGTGGCGCTTGTGCCAACATGGTGGTAGCAAAAAGCGACATCATTAGTATGTTAATTATTCTTTTTCTCATATGTGAAAAATTGTTTTTTTGGTATTCGTGACCCGAGCCTAAAAGGCGAACTGACGTAGTAATCTTCAATTTCATAACGTTTATTTTTTAATGATTTTGAATGTTTTTAGTTCTTTGTTATTCGAATTAACTTTTAAAATTTTCCAACAAAATCAATAAAGCCAAGTTTATTTTATCTCTATTCTGAAAATTTCTAATATATTCTATACCCAGAAAAATAAGAATAAACACTTTGTGCATTAATTTCTTTATCAGAACCTGTTCCTTGACCTACATAAACACTAATTATATCGCCAGCCACTAACGGCGCATCTAATTCTATACTAATAGCGCCAATATTTATTGGATAAAAACGTTTTTTGAGCGCAGCACCATTTATGTAAATATCTATTCCTAATGATCCTGATGCTGAGGCGGTAATACCAGTAAAAGTTACAGTTGCATTCATGTGATAAAATCCCGTAGATGGTATTGTCCATTCACCAGTTGAATTATTAAAAGCATTTGATGGATCATGATTTTCTTGATTAAACAATACCTTCGTTGGTGTGGCATTTGGTATTATTTGAGTTCCAAACTTACTAATTAAAACTCCTGTGTTTGAACTCGGGTTTGAACTTGTTTGCCAAGTAGCATTTCCTACAGCATCAGACGTTAATATTTTTCCAGCTCCGGCGCCAGTGGTTACCTGAAGATTGGTGGTCTTTGTTTTTCCTGCAACTTCTAATCTTTGTGCAGGAGCCTCTACACCAATTCCTAAATTTCCTGTCACTGTTTGCAACGTCATTTGAGCAACCCCATTATTTGTCGAAAATGTCAAATCATTATTACTATGTGTTTGAAGCCAAGCACTTGAGCCATCAGTATAAAATCCTATTTTGCTGAATCCAGTAGCATCTTCCTGAGTAAATCCAATACCATTTTTTTTAACTGTTAATAATGATGATGGTACAGTCGCTCCAGTTCCAATACCAACATTTCCTGTGTTATTGTTTGCAATATTTACTCCTGTTGTAGTCCAATTATTTGTAGACGAACCCGAATTAGCCGCAAACAAAGCATAAGGCACACTTAAAAATTGAGATGTTCCAACAATAGTATAGTTTGTTCCTCCTGTTGGATCGGTTTCGGTTTTGATGAAGTAAGCATTTGTTCCCCAACTAATTGAAGCAAATGTTCCACTAACTACAGTTCCTGCTCCAATTTCTAAAGTAACTAATCCGTTCGCGTTTGTTGATGCGTTTTGAGTTTCAACATAAACTGCTGTTCCATTTGCCGTTCCCTGCAAAACACTAATTCTCATTCCGACACTAGCATTAGCAACTAACACATCGCTTCCGTTTCTAACAATAGCCTGATAACTCATCTTTTGCGGTGCTTGTGCCAACATTGAAGTGGCAAAAAGCGACATTGTTATTATTGTAATTATTCTTTTCATAATATTAGTTTTTAATAATTTTGAATGTTTTTAGTTCTTTTGAATTTGAATTGATTTTTAAAATATAAATCGTTGCGGGATAACTTTCCATGTTGAAAACCGTTTCCTCATTAGATATAGTGCCATTGCGCATCATTTTTCCTTGAATATCAAATAGTTCATAGCTCAAATTGTCTAAAGGGAAAGAAGAAATTTTTAATGATACATTTGATACTGTTGGATTGGGGTACACCACCGCTTCGAGCTTAATACTCTCAAATTCTGCACCGCTCAAGGTGAAAATTTCAAAGGATTGTTGTACGCCTTGATTGATACTTCCTCCGGCTCCTGTTTGCTCATTGTAAGTAATTTGACCAATTGAATAACTGGACGAGCCTCCAGTTCCTGTGGCGTTTCCGCCCGATGCATTAACTGTTTGTTGCGCCATCATTTTGGGCAGACAAAACAGCATAAAGAGTACGATTGTTTTTTTCATTTTTTTATAAATTTAAGTAGTTAAAATCCTTATTAAGCAGTACAAATTTGAACTATTATTCAGTAGGGAAAAACCACAAAAGGACGAACGACATTTTAAATACACGAACGTTCATTTTGCAATAAAAAAGGCCCAATCTCGTTTTGAAACGAGATGAACCTCTTTCTGCTTAAAAAAACCTACTTAACTTTTTTATTATTATTTAGTTGCTTCTTTTTTAACTGGTCTTTCCATTAAATTTTCAGGTAATTTTCCGAAATTAATTTTGTTACCATCAGACCAAACTGCTTTTGCATTGTCTCCTTTATTATTTTCATTGAACATGACTTGGTTGATATCACTATCGAAGTCATTAGCTAATACATCAGTCTGAATTTTTTTGCTTGCATCGATACGATCGCCTACAGCAATCCAAGAAACAGCAACGTTGCTTGTTCCGTTATTCAATTCTTTGATGGTAAAACCACTTTTATCAATTGATTCTATATAAATACCATTGCATTGTCCCATTGGTGTTGTAGTAACTATTGGAGTATCACCTAATAATGCAGCATAATCGCTATCAAAAGCAACATATGCCATACCATTTGTAAGTACAATTTTTCCTTTTTTGTAAATGATTGCTTCTGTAGAAGTTACTGTGTACGCTGCTTTTTTACCAGCATTGGTTTCCACAATTTCGATTTGTTTTCCCGAAGTATATTCATCACCACTGTTATACGATGCGAAAAGAGTTCCCGAATTGATACTTCCAATTTCACCTTTACTCCATGAACCAATTAAACCTCCATAAAAACCACCTCCAATTGAAGATTGAGAGGATTGTGTCATTCTACCTGTTCCTGTACCATAATTTGCTGCTGATGCATACACACCGTAATTTGTTAATCCACTACTTCTGTAGCCTAAACTTCCCCAATATGTACCATCTGTCTTTGCTCCAAGAACTCCACCACTACGACTATATCCTGCTGTTTCGTCATTATCGCTAAAACCACTAACTCCAAAACTATACAGATCACCCCAAAGATTATACCCTTTAACACCACTATTTGAACCATCTCTAGAATAGGCAACTCCATCATTTCGAGAATCTCTGGTTCGGTAGCCATAAATAGCGCTTTGTCCGTCTCCATTTGCCGTTAACTGTTGACTGTAAGTGTAAAATTTATTATTTACCGAAGGTACCGCACCAATACTAAATCTAGCGGTCGAAATATTATCCATTGCGTCACCATAAATTACATTAGCAATTGACATTTGATTATTTCCAGCTGGATTAAGTACATCACTATTTGCACCAATGCTAATATTGTTGTTTCCTGTGGTATTGGCATCTCCAGCTTGAAACCCTAGTGCTGTGTTGTTTGCACCTGTTGTATTATTAGTTAAAGACTTATGCCCTATTCCCACATTATTAATCCCGTTTGTAGTTGCTGTTGGATTGTTTAAAGTTAAAGCTCCCACACCCACTGCGACATTATTAGTATCATAAGCCACATTACTATTGGTAAAATTACCACTCTGTTCCATAGCCTGATATCCTATCGCTACATTATTATTCATGTACATATTCAACGTTAGTGAATTAGCGCCAAAAGCTGTATTATAACTACCCCCTATGTTAACATATGATGATCTATAACCAAAAGCAGTGTTGTTATTTCCAACTGTGTTTTCCATTAAAGCTTCAGATCCAAATGCGGAATTTTGACTTCCAATTGTATTGCTCTCTAATGCAATCCATCCAAAAGCACTATTAAAACTTCCGGTTGTATTTTGACCAAGAGTACTATATCCTACCGCGGTATTTTGACTTCCAGTTGAAGCTGGGTTTAAAGCACTAACCCCAAAAGAAGTATCACCACCGCTTGCGTTATCTCTTAGCAATCCCGCTCTAACATTATATCTTTTAAAAACAATATCCACATCATCAGTCGTGCCAATAAAATTAGTTGCAGTACTAGTCCCTGAATTTCCTGTTGTAGTCCATGCAAACCCGTTTAAAGCAAAGTTAGGATTTTGCCAAGTTACATTTCCAGTTGCATCCGTTTGCATGATTTGGTTCACCGTACCTCGAGAAGATGGTAAAATGTAATTGTTAGCAGTCGTTGTTCCTATAGAAAATCTTCCTAAAAAATAACCAGCATAGCTATTGGCTTTTCTTACATCAGAATACACTCCGTAATGCAAACCGTTTGTCGCTGAAGGAATGTGGTTGTATACTCCATATTTATTTCCAACTCCTGAATTATCTATATAATTATTTACTCCATACTGATCACCACTTCCAGAACCTGCAAGCCAGTTATCTGTTCCAATACGGGAACCGGTACCGGTTCCTGAAAGATAATTTCGAACACCATAATGCGTTCTATTTGTTCCCGATGTGCTAATGTCATTTTGCACGCCATATTGTGTGCCTGCAGATGTACCGCTTAGTACGTTTTCTACTCCGTATCTTTCTAGTCCTCCGCTACCGTTTATATTATTGTAAAGTCCGTAATGAACGTTACCACTTCCAGAGTTTGTAATTTCGTTATAAATACCGCGAATATTTCCCACTGATGAACCGGTAAATTGTGAAAAAACTCCAGTTTCTTCCATCGCACCATTATTGTTGGTAAACGTATTGCTGATTCCGGTATGAAAACCGCCTGTCGAATTGGAAATCACGTTATCCACTCCTGTTTTATCTCTAATTCCGGCCGCTGTGAATATTGATTTCACACCTAATGATACTGCATTGGGATTTGAAAATGCATTATGCACTCCAAAGGTAATTCCCGCCCCTGTTCCTATAAAACCATTAGCTACTCCTGTTCTAGTGCCTGATCCAACAGTCCATATAACATTATCAACACCAGTAACATCAGCTTCTGAAGTACCTCCTATCAAATTTCGTAAACCTTTAGCAGTCGTATTCGCACTTGGAGTAACATTCGTGGAAACACCTTGAATAATACCTGAAATAGAACCACCCGAAATAGTCGATTGAATACCACTGTTTATACCGCCATCAACTGGATTTGAGTGTCTCACACGCATTGCATAAATCTTTCCAGCAGCAGTTTCATCTACATCCAGTTTATAGGTTGGATTGTTATTTCCAATACCAACATTACCTGTGTGAAACATATTATCGGTTATAGCGTCTGGTGCGGTAGTTGTCCCTACTTCGTAAAAATCATGATCGCTTGTTCCAGTACCCCCAATGCTTTTCCAAGTCAAAGTAGTGTTGTCCCAATAATAAAAATCAGGTTGTTTTCCTGCAGATATTGTAGTTAAATACACCATCATTCCTTGTTGGTCCGCCGTTGGATTCGTCCCCGGAAACGCATCTATTTTCGGAATCAGAATTCCATCTGTATTCGTTGGCGCTGCCTGATTACTGGATTTAATTTCCAATTGTGCTTTAGGATCTGTTGTATTGATTCCTACTTGTGAAAATGCAAATTGAGTTACCAATAAGAATAGAAGTACTAACTTTTTCATTTTTATATGTTTAAGTAGTTAATTTATTTAAGCACACAAATCTGAACCTTTATGAAGTAAGAAAAAACCACAAAAGGACGAACGACGTTTTAAATACACAAACAACAATCGTTAACTGAAAAATATTTATATTTGAACAAAATACTACTGAATGAAGCCATTTAACTGCGTAATTGTTGATGATGACGAGATGGATAGACTCGTTGTGCTATCCTACGCAAAAAGATTCTCCATTCTTAATGTGGTTGGTGTTTTTGATTCTGCAGAAAAGGCACTTGCCTTTTTAGAAAACAATACGGTAGAAGTCGTTTTTTTAGACATTGAAATGCCTGGCGCTTCTGGATTGGAATTACGACGCAAAGCCTTAGAAATTCCAGTATGCGTTTTTATCTCTTCGCATTCTGAAAGTGCTGCCGAAACCTTCGAATTGCAAACCTTAGATTTTATTGTAAAACCATTCAAATTTCCGCGTTTTGAGCAAATGATGCACCGTCTTGCGGAATTTATGGAAATTCGAACCAAAGTCGATTTGTTTGAAGCAAGTTTGGGCGGTGATACTGTTTATGTAAAAACCGGACACGATCAAATTAAGGTCAAATTACATGAAATTTTATATCTCGAAGCGTTAAAAAACTATACTATTTTAGTTACTGAAAACAAAAGACATTGTGTTTTATCAAATCTTGGAGAAATTTTACAGGAAGAGAAATTCAATTCTTTTTTAAGAATTCATAGAAGTTTTGCCGTTCAAAAGCAGTTTATCCAAAAAATTGGAAGTCAAGAAATAGAGTTGCGAAATAATGTTGTCATTCCGATTGGAAGAAGTTTTAAGGGAAATTTGAATTTTGTGATATGAGAAAACAGATAATTTTACTACTTACTTTTATAACATGTTTTTCCTACGGACAAAAAGAGCCCAATCTAACAAAATATACAACTTCTAAAGAAAAACTAGAAGCTTGGGTAAACCATTGTGACGAACTATTTGAAAATGGAAATACAGAATCATTAAAAAAAAATGCCAGAAAAGGATTTGCTTTACTAAAAAAGGATGACTTTGAAAACCTTTCCCTTTTTAATTTCTACCTAGGAAGTTCTTTTGATTATTTAATAGAAGTAGATAGTGCAGTTTATTATTTAGAAAAATCAGAGAAATTTTTAAACAAAGCAAAAAACAAACAAAACACTCCCAGATTATATAAAGAACTCCTTTATGTTTATAAAAATGTGGGGTTAGTAAACAAAAGGGAACGAATAATTTTAGACTATAAAAAAATTATTGACTCAACAAAACAAGAAAATCAAAAATATCTTTTACAAGAAAATTTAGCGGATTATTACATATCTGTAGGTCAATATGAAACAAGTTTAAAGTATTATCTTAACGGAATTCAAACTCGCAAAAAAGCATTAAATAGTAAAAGTCAAAAAAAAGACTCCATTGCCATTGGCGTAAAACTAGTAAATGTAACCGACATTTATTTGAACATAGAAAAAACCAATGAAGGATTAGAAAGCATCAAAGAATCTGAAATTTATATTAAAGATTACAAAACAGGAATGGCCTTTGTTTACAAATACTTCATTGCAATTTATGTAAACAAAGATGATATTACCGAGATTGAAAAGTACTATCAAAAATTATCCAAATTAGTAAATTCGGGAGCTGAAAACAAAGCATGGGATGCCTATTTAGCAAGTGATTTAACTATTGCTGATTATTTAATAAATAAGAAAAAACAATTTGACTCTGCCTTAAAGTATATTAACCACGCTCGAAGTTTGGCTCCAAAATATGCAAGCAAATACATGCTCGGTAGTATCGATTATATGAGTGGCGAAGCCTATCTCGCTTTAAAACAATATGATAAAGCTCTGTTTTACTTAAAAAAAGCAGAACCTATTGTTAAAGAAGATGATCCAGAAGCGTATAGTTGGTTAAAAAAAGCGCTTTCTAAAACCTATGCAGCAAAAGGATTATGGAAATTAGCCTATGAAAACCAGAGTGAATATTCTAAAATAAAAGACACATTACTACTTGAAGTGTCAAAAAAGAATATTACCGAAATGGAAGCCAAATATCAAAACAATTTAAAAAAACAAGAAATACAAAATAAGAACCTTCAAATTGACACTGCTAAAAAGCAAAAGTATTACTTCATCGGCGGGCTTTTTCCTTTAGCCATCATCGGAAGTTTACTTTTTTACCAAAGTCGAAATCGTAAAAAAACTAACGAAAAATTACAGGTTTTAAATACCGAATTAGACGAAGCCAACAAAGCCAAAACGCGATTTTTCAGTATTTTAAATCACGATTTACGCGGCCCAGTTGCCAATTTGGTTTTCTTCTTACAATTGCAAAAAGAAAGTCCAGAAATGTTGGATGAAGAAAGTACTAAACGCATGCAAGACAAAACAATGGCAGGTGCTGAAAACCTACTCCATTCGATGGAAGATATTTTGCAATGGAGCAAAAGTCAGATGGAAAACTTCAAACCACAACCTACAACTATTGCCATACGTTCATTATTTGAAGACACCAAGATGCATTTTTCAAGTGAAGAAAAAATCCAAATTACTTTTGAAAACATTCAAAACATTCAAATCAATACCGACGAAAATTACTTAAAAACCATCATTCGAAACTTAACTGGAAATGCCATTAAAGCATTAGATGGAATTGAAAATCCAAGTATTATTTGGAAGGCTTGGCAAGAAAATAATCAAACCTTTTTATCTATCACCGATAACGGAAAAGGCGCTTCCAACGAACAATTTAAAGCTTTATATGACGACAAAGAAGTGGTTGGAATTAAAACGGGCTTAGGGTTGCATTTAATTCGAGATCTAGCAAAAGCGATTGACTGTAAGATTGACGTGAATTCTAAAGTAAACGAAGGCACTACATTTGTACTTTGTCTTAATTCAATTTAAAATTCAATTGCATTTTTTCCAATTCTTGCAGTAGTTCGCTTGAAATTTTAATTTTCAGTTTGCGACTATTCATCGAAATTTTATTCACCACGCGTGTTTCTTCGACTTCGGTTAAAACAGATGGAAGACTTTCGGTGATTTCTTCCGTATTTTCTTCATTCGATTCTGCAACCGTATCCTCTGTCATTTCTTCCATTTCTACTGGTCCCGAAGCGATTTCAATTTGCTTTGTAACTGTTTCCAATTCCATGATTTCAAAAGAAACGGTATTGTCCCCTTTATTGGCTTCAAAAACAGCATTTAGTCGCGCAATTAAGTCTTCACGCAAGTCTTTTATATCCAAATGAATGATTATTTTTTTGGCAAAACTCGTCAACACATCCGCTAGCATTTTGGCTTCCAAAAATTGCATTCTCGCGTCACTTTTTTTACCAGTTTCGCGATTCACCCAGCCTTCACGGACATTAATTTTAAAGAAAACAAACTGATTTTGGACTAAAAAATGTCGGAATTTCAAGTATTCTTCGTCAAAAATTCGGAATTCAAAACTTTCATCATAACCTTCCACATTAAAAGTTGCCCAACCCTTACCGTTTTTGGCCGTACGGTGCTGCACATTACTTACAATTCCGCCAAAAGTCAGGTTTTTACCCACATAAGGCTCTAAATTTTTTAAAGCATCTAATTTGGTATTACAGAAATATTTCATTTCAAAGCGGTAATCGTCTAATGGATGTCCCGAAATGTAAATTCCAACTACTTCTTTTTCTCTGGCGAGTTTTTCCATAGTATGCCATTCTTCACAAGGCGGAACGGTAGGCTCGGCTATTTGCACTTCCGAAGCATCTCCAAATAAACTTACTTGCGAAGAATTTTCATTTTCTTGCGATTTTGAACCATAACGAATAGCTTTTTCCAAAAAGGTAATATTGTCGCCATCGTGGTGAAAATACTGGGCCCGGTGTGTATTGGTAAAACAATCGAAACCACCAGCTAAGGCTAAATTTTCAAAAGCTTTTTTGTTCGCAGCTCGCAAATCAATTCGCTTGGCCAAGTCGAAAATAGATTTATAAGGACCTTCACTTCTCTTTTCAACAATCGTATTTACCGCACCTTCCCCAACACCTTTCACTGCTCCAATTCCGAAGCGAACCGCATAATTTTCATTTACGGTAAACTTATAAAACGACTCATTTACATCTGGACCTAATACTTGCAATCCCATACGTTTACATTCTTCCATAAAGAACGACACCTGTTTGATATCATTCATATTATTGGAGAGTACTGCCGCCATATATTCGGCTGGATAGTGTGCTTTTAAATAAGCCGTTTGGTAAGCAATCCATGCATAACAGGTTGAGTGCGATTTATTAAAAGCATAACTTGCAAACGCTTCCCAGTCTTTCCAGATTTTATCTAAGGTTTCTGCATTATGTCCGTTAGCAACGGCTTGTTCGATAAACTTAGGCTTCATTTTATCAAGCGTAGCACGGTCTTTTTTACCCATTGCTTTACGCAAGACGTCGGCATCACCTTTAGTAAAGTTGGCCAATTTTTGCGACAAAAGCATTACCTGCTCTTGGTATACGGTGATTCCGTAGGTTTCGGCCAGGTATTCTTCACAAGCATCTAAATCGTAGGCAATTGCTTCTTCTCCGTTTTTTCTTTTTACGAAAGACGGAATATATTCCAACGGTCCCGGGCGATACAAGGCATTCATCGCAATCAAATCTCCGAAAACCGTAGGCTTCAGATCTTTCATATACTTTTGCATTCCGGGTGATTCGTACTGGAAAATCCCTACCGTTTCACCGCGTTGGAATAATTCGTATGTTTTGACATCATCTATAGGAAAAGTATCCGGATCAAGAACAATTCCTGTTCGGTATTTTACCAATTTGACGGTGTCTTTTATCAAGGTTAGGGTCTTCAGACCCAAGAAGTCCATTTTTAACAATCCCGCACTTTCGGCCACCGAGTTGTCGAACTGTGTCACGTATAAATCGGAATCTTTCGCCGTCGTAACCGGAACGAAATTGGTAATATCGCTTGGTGTAATAATCACACCACAGGCATGAATACCCGTATTTCGAAGTGAACCTTCTAATACTTTGGCTTGTTGGATGGTTTCGCCAGAAAGTTCTCCTTCATTGGCAATCGCTATTAATTCCTTCACGCGATCAAATTCATCTGAACGAAGCGCTTTCTTTACATCTTCTTCTTTTTCGGATAAGAAACGCGCTAAATTCCATTTGGATGGCATCATTCCTGGAATTAATTTGGCAATTCTATCGGCTTCAAAAAGCGGTAAATCCAACACACGGGCGGTATCACGAATCGCTGATTTTGTCGCCATTTTCCCATAGGTAATAATCTGTGCTACTTGGTTTTTTCCGTATTTATTGATTACGTAGTCCATGACACGACCCCGACCTTCGTCATCAAAATCGATATCAATATCGGGCATCGACACACGATCCGGATTTAGGAAACGCTCAAAAAGCAAATCGTATTTGATCGGGTCAATGTTCGTAATTCCCAAACAGTAGGCTACTGCCGAACCCGCTGCCGATCCACGACCTGGCCCAACAGACACATCCATTTTTCGGGCTTCGGCGATGAAATCCTGAACAATTAAGAAATAACCCGGATACCCAGAGTTGGAAATCGTCAGTAACTCAAAATCCAAACGGTCTTGAATGTCTGGAGTGATTTCTCCGTATCTTTTTTGCGCCCCCACCATGGTTAAATGTCTCAAATAGGCATTTTCGCCTCGAACACCACCATCAACCTCATCTTCTGGAACTAAAAATTCTTCAGGAATGTTAAATTTAGGTAGCAAGACATCTCTAAACAAAGAATACGCCTCCACTTTATCAACAATTTCTTGAATGGTGACAATGGCTTCTGGCAAATCGGCAAAGAGCTTTTTCATCTCATTTTCCGATTTGAAATAATATTCCTGATTTGGCAATCCGTAGCGATAACCACGACCACGACCAATAGGTGTCGCTTGTTTTTCACCATCTTTTACACACAATAAAATATCATGGGCATTGGCATCATCTTTGGCAACATAATAGGTATTATTGGTAGCTACCAATTTAACACCATGCTTTTTAGCCAAGGAAATTAACGATTGATTCACGCGATTTTCGTCTTCTTGATTGTGGCGCATGACTTCGATGTAGAAATCTTCACCAAACTGTTCTTTCCACCAAATCAAGGCTTCTTCCGCTTGATTTTCACCAATATTTAAAATTTTACTTGGAATTTCACCGTAGAGATTTCCAGATAAAACAATGATATCCTCTTTGTATTTTTCGATTATACTTCTATCAATTCTTGGCACATAATAAAATCCATCGGTATACGCAATAGATGACATTTTGGCTAAGTTATGATAGCCTTTTTTATTTTTGGCCAGCAATACAATTTGATAGCCATTGTCTTTTTGAGATTTATCTTTATGATTCTGACAAACATTAAACTCGCAACCCACAATAGGCTTTACTTCTGTTTCCGTAGGAACTTCACCATTAGCAATCGCTTCTTCATTTTTGGCTTTGGCCGCTTTGTTATGATTGAAAACAGCACTCACAAAATGAAAAGCCCCCATCATGTTTCCAGTGTCGGTCATCGCCACCGCTTTCATTTTATTTTTAACCGCCGCCGCTACCAAACTCGGAATGGCAATAGTAGATTGCAATACCGAAAACTGGGTATGATTGTGTAAGTGCGCAAAAGAAGCATGTTCTAAATCCTTGATGCTTTCTTCCGAAACAGGAACAACTACTTCTTCCTGCTTTATTTGTGCTAATCGTTTTCGAATTTCTTCGGAAGCCGCTTTAAGATTGATGTGTTTTAATCCGATTAACTGGATTTCTTGAGGATGATTTCGACGAAAATCGACAAAATAATCTTCGGTTACATCCAGTTCTTCCTTAGTAAAAACCTCTCGTTTAATTAATTCGAGAAAACAACGCGTAGTTGCTTCTACGTCGGCAGTAGCGTTGTGTGCTTCTGCGAAAGGATGATTAAAAAGATACTGATGTAATTCGGTTAGGGTTGGTAATTTAAATTTTCCACCACGACCTCCAGGAAGTTGAAGTAAACTTGCCGTGACTTCGGTACAAGTATCTAAAACGGGCATTTTAACCATATCGGAAGCGATTCCGGCACGGTGAAATTCACAACCCATAATATTGACATCAAAGCCTACATTTTGACCTACAATATATTTGGTTTTTGACAGCGCAATATTGAATTTTTCTAAAACCTCTTGCAAAGAAATTCCTTGTTCCATGGCCAATTCGGTCGAAATTCCGTGAATACGTTCCGCATCATAGGGAATGTTAAATCCGTCCGGTTTAACCAAATAATCCTGATGTTCGATAAGATTACCCATTTCGTCGTGCAATTGCCAGGCAATTTGTATACAACGCGGCCAGTTATCGGTATCGGTAATGGGTGCCGACCAACTGCGTGGTAATCCGGTGGTTTCGGTATCGAAGATTAAATACATAGGGTGAAATTACAATATCAAAATTCCAAAAAATTGAATTTTCAAAAGTACGTTTTAGTATTGTAGAAATCAAAAATTGTTATTAACAGCAATAAAAAAACCTTTCATTTCTGAGAGGTTTTGTATCTAGAAAGTTGTCCCCTCAACTCCTAAATAAACGAGAAGGAAACATGATTATCAATCAAGTAAACATTTCAAATCATTTGATGAGTAGCTATAACGGCACAAGATTAATTCCGAATCCTAAATAATACGACTTAAAAACAGCTTAACTAGACTAGTTTTGAAATGACCCAAAATAAACGAGACAGATATCTAAATTCACATTTCCAAGAGTTGAACCATCATGAAAGCAATTGTCTGTCGGAGCAATATAGTATTGATAAGGTTTAAGGTCGATTTTTAAAACAGGATAATCTGGGAAATATTTAAAAAAGTACTGTGGTATGTTAGCAATGTTAACTTCATCCTTCATTACATTTACTTTCTTTTTTAACATATTAAAAGCCTGAATCATAGAAAGATTGACAAAAATAAAAGACCGAGATTCGTTACTTAAATTTATTGAAATTCGATTTCCAAATTTATGTGCGGTATGAATAGTCATTAATTTTGTCCCGTCATTGTGCAAACCCATAAATTGTACATCACTTGGTTTGAAATTGGAAGCTAATTTAGTAGTATCACAAGCAACCATTTCAATATTTGGATGATTCACCCCAATACAATGGAAATGATATGGTTTTTTATTGGCATATTTTGATAAGAAAGCATCTAGTTTTACACTTAATTCTTTTGTTTTTTGAGGGTCTTGGCTAAACTTTTGCAACACTTCGTCTCTAGTATTTGAATTGCTTAATTTTAAGTCTTCAAAACACGAGGTAAGATCCTTCGGAATTTCCCCTAAATACACGGTATTGTAATCATTACAATTTCCAGAAGGAGAAAGTACTTTTTTTTCATTAGTAGTTAATTTTCTCCAGTCTCTTTTTACTATATAAGCATCATCATTATACTGAGGAGTATATTGATATCCATTGAAATTTACGGTTTCGGGGATTCTTTCATTATGAAAAACCGATCCAGAATTTATACGTACTACATCATAGTTCTCTGATAATTGATTTTGTATCATTATCCCTCTTTTTAGTTTCATTTTATTAGTAAATAAATCGTTAAACAGTTAAAATTGAAAAGCCCCAAAGTAAACTATGATTGTATCTAAAGTTGTGTTTCCTAATGTTGATCCATCATGAAAACAATTATCTGTTGGTGCTATATAAAATTGATAAGGTTTTTGTTTTATCTTAATCACAGGATAATCAGGGAAATATTTGAAAAAATATTTGGCGATATTGGTGATATCTATATCCTGTTCCTGAAGGTTGACTTTCTTTTTTAGCATATTTAATGCCTGGGTTAAAGTAATATTGATAAAGAAAAAATAACGCTCTTGATTTCCTAAATTTATGGTCAATCTGTTTCCAGAAGTACGCAACTTATAAGTAGATACATACTGAGTACCATCATTATGAATACCAAGAAATTTGAAATCTTTTTCGGTATATCCTTTTGGCAAAACCATAGTATCACAGGCAACAACTTCTAAATTAGGGAAATTTGAGCCCAGAAAATGAATTTTAAAAGGTTTGTTATTTGCCACCGTCTTTAAAAATTGAGCCATAGCAGCATTTAACTCGATTGTAGCCTTTTCATTGTTTCTAAATCTAGCAAAAACTTCATCCCGCCTCTTACAATCGGTGAGTTTCAAATTTTGATATAATTTTTTTAAATCGTTTGGAATTTCACCCAAATAAATTGTATTGGAATCATTTCTCTTATCATTGGATTGAAGCATTTTAACTTCCTCTGGATTTAATTTTCTCCAGTCTCTTTTGGGAAGATAGGCTTCTTCAACAAAATTAGGTTTGAAAACAATTCCGTTATAATTAACGTCTTCATGTATTTGTTCAGAATGATGAATTACACCAGAGTTAATGGCAATAGATTCCATTCCTTCTGAAAGCCGATTATGAAGCATTATTCCTTTTTTAATTTTCATACTTAAATTCCTAATTTATTGAAATTGATCAAAGACACCAGTATACACCATCGTAATGTCAATTTTTGAATTATTTAAAGTTGAAGCATCATGAAAAAAATTATCTGTGGGAGCAACATAATATTGATACGGCTTTTGTTCAAGTCTTATGGCAGGATAATCTGGATAAAGTTTAAAAAAATAATGAGCAATATTGTTAGCATTAATTTGTGTTTTGGTTACGTCAATTTTATCTTTTATCATATTATAAACCTGTATTAATGATAAATTAATAAAGATTAATGATCGTGTTTCATTACTCAAATTGACAGAAAATCGATTTCCGGATTTGCAAGCAGAGTGAATGCTAAAGTTTTTACTTTGATCGATGTGCAACCCAATATAGA
>JAGORP010000147.1 GCA_018062725.1 Flavobacterium sp. | reverse complement strand
AATTGGAGGTCAATTAGAAGCAGATGCGGCTAAATGGGTTAAGGCCGATGGAAACCGCAAACCAGTTGTTGGTTTTATTGCTGGTGAAACGGCTCCAAAAGGAAGAACTATGGGTCACGCAGGTGCCATTGTTGGTGGAGCAGATGATACTGCAGAAGCTAAAAAACGTATCATGAGAGAAAACGGTATTCACGTTGTAGATTCTCCTGCTGAAATCGGTAAAAAAGTAAAAGAAATTTTAGGATAGTCATTTTTCAGCGAAGCGATTATTAAGTAATTGTGATCAAAGCAACTACCATAGTCATTGCAAGCTAAGCGAAGCAATCTGATTTATGCTAAGTTCATATAAAAAAGCGAATTCATTTTGGATTCGCTTTTTTATATTTTATTATAACGCAACCTTTTTGCCTTTTATGCATCTACTAAATAGTTTGTTTGTTACTAATAGGTTTGGTTGAATACAAAAAGCGCCCTATGTTTGTAAGGCGCTTTTTTTTAGTATTAGTCTAGATTTATTCTGCTTTTTTTTGATTGGTAACCGCAATTCCATACAAAATGGCCGCTTCTAAAATGTCGAGATTAATGTCTTCTAATTTTTTAAACTTGATACAATAACCCGTTACACTCGCTTTTCCTATTGCTTTTCCAAAATTTTGTGCTAAATACGTCTTGTCGTCAATGCCCATAATGTAAATCGAAATTCCGGTCGTGTTGGCACTTAAACCAATCTGATAAAAGTCTTTCGATTTTCCATTGGCATAGCGTATGGAATAGTTTCCATAACCTATATTTGGATTGGAAACCATCTTTCCCTTAACATCTTTCCCTTTCAAAAACCATAATCGACATTCAGGTAGTATTTCTTGAATAAATTGATGTAACTTTTGTAATTCAAGACGTTTTGATTCTGGTTGTTCTAAGAAGTAGCCTTCAATTTGGTCTAGAATGTTCATATATTATCCTGTTTTGCTTATTTTTTAAATCATTGACTTTGGAAATCTTAACGATTACTTTGATAAAGTTATCAATAGTTTTTCTAAGTTTTCGATAGACATGGTAAAGCCTTCTTTGAAGCCCATTTCAATCATTCTTTCTAATCGTTCCAGTGATTCGTTGTAAATAGCGATGTTTACTTTTGTAATGCCATTTTGTTCGGTAAAAGTATAATCCCAATCAGAACCTGGTAATTGTGGATTTTCATTTTCGTCTGCAAAAGCATTGAACATTTTAAAATTGGTTTTCGGAGTAATAGAAGTGTATTCCTGTATTGACCAACGTTCTATTCCTTCGGGACTTACCATCGCATAGAATCTTTTTCCTCCGACTTCAAAATTCATATATTTTGTTTTAGAGGACCAAGGTTTTGGGGCCACCCATTGATCTAATAATTCGGCTTTGGTAAAAGCATCCCAAACTAACGGAAGCTCGGCATCAAATTCTCTGGTGATATATACTTTTTGGTCAGGTTTATCGACTGTAAAATCGAAAAGCAAATTAGTTTCCATTTTAATTATTTTAGTTGTGTTAATACATCCTCTAATTGATTTAATCCCATTGTAAATCCTTCTTTGAATCCCATTTGAATGATGTTTTCCAAAGCTTCAAGGGTTTCGAAATTCAGAACGACTTCCACTTTTACAATCGAATTGCTTTCGGAAAAACTATTTGTCCAATTCATGCTAGGCATTTCTATCATATCTTCACCATTTTCATTGCAAAATGCATCTTTGTATGAAAATGAGGTTAAGTTTTCGATTTTTTTATAATTCGCTTTGCAATAATGTTTTTCATTTTCTGGACTTATCATAGCATAAAACCATGTCCCACCATTTGTGAAATTCATAGAAATGGTCTCATTTTTGTAGGGGAGTGGCGCCCACCATTGATCGAGAATTTCTGGTTTTGTCCAGGCGTCCCAAACTAGTTGAATGCCAGCATCAAATTCTTTGTGAACTGTAATTGTTTTGTTTTCTTTATCGACAAGAAAATCAAATAATAAATTAGTCTTCATTTTTTAGTTTTTTAAGTGTTGTTAATACCTGATCGAGTTGGTTAAAACGCGTTTCCCAAATTTTTCTATATTGTTCTAACCATTGATCAATTTCTTTCATTTTTTCTATTTCAAGTGAATAGTAAATTTCCCGACCTTGTTGTTCTTGTTTGACCAAGTCACATTCAGAAAGAATTTTTAAATGTTTGGAGATGGCTTGTCGTGTCGTGTTGAAATTTTCAGCTATGGCATTGGGTGTCATGGCTTGAATCGCAATCAAGGAAATAATGGCTCTTCTTGTTGGATCGGCAATGGCCTGAAAAACATCTCTTCTCATATTCTTAAAATTATTAAGCAACTAATCAGTTGCAAATATATGTGCAACTTTTCGGTTTCGCAAATTTATGAAGAATTATTTTTTAGATTCTTGATTTTGGAGTGGAAACACGGATTGCAAATTTGAGCTAGCTAAAATGGAGTACGGATCGTAAATCTACACTAACTTGTTGTCCAAAATAAAAAAAACCTTCAGTTGTACTGAAGGTTTTGCTATTAGAAGTTCGGAGATAAATTGTATTTTTTGTAGAAATTATCTAGGGCCGCGACGACTTCGTCTTCGGTGTCAACGATTTGAATTAAATCCATATCGCCAGGACTAACCGTTTTTTCTTGGTTGATCATGATTTCTTTTACCCAGTCAATTAAGCCTTTCCAGAATTGACTTCCCACTAAAATAATAGGAAATTTTCCAATTTTCTTGGTTTGAATTAAGGTAATCGCTTCAAATAATTCGTCTAGTGTACCAAATCCACCTGGCATAACCACAAATCCTTGGGAATATTTCACAAACATTACTTTGCGGACAAAGAAATAATCGAAATTCAAATTTTTGTCTTTATCGATATAGGGATTGAAGTGTTGTTCAAAAGGCAATTCGATGTTTAATCCTACCGAAGTCCCTTCACCACGATGC
>JAGORP010000074.1 GCA_018062725.1 Flavobacterium sp. | reverse complement strand
GTGTATACCCTTCACAAAATTAAAAGTGTATCATTTGGAGTAGTAATTTTAATTACGATTCTTAAAAGAAATATAAAACCTCGATTCGTCGAGGTTTTTTTATTATTCAAAAGTGTTAGAAATTTATGGGTAAAAAAAAACCTGTTAGTTTTAACAGGATTTTGATTTATACATTCTTCAAGTTGATGATTTCCTGTTCGGTTAAAAAGCGCCAATTGCCTCTTGGAAGATTTTTTTTAGTTAATCCAGCAAAAGCCACACGATCAATCTTTAAAACATCATATTTGAAACTTTCAAAAATAGCACGTACTACTTTTACATTCGACGTGCGAAGTTTTAAACCAATTTCTGTTTTGGGTTCGCCATCTACATAGCTAATCTCCTCTACAAACAAACGATGATTATCTAAGGTTACGCCACCGGCAATTTTCTCTAAGTCTTCATATTTCAAGTTTTTATCTAAAGATACTTGGTATACTTTAGAAGAACGCTGATTGGGTAAACTAAATTTACGAATCATATCAGTATCATTGGTAAACAATAACAAACCTGTTGTGTTTTTATCCATCCGACCTACGGGTTGTATTTTAGCATTGGTTGCAGCACGAACCAATTCAGATACATTTCTATGCATTTCGTTTTCGTCGAATGAAGTAGTAAAGTTTTTAGGCTTGTTTAATAAAATGTATTCTTTTTTCTCCGGATTTAACGTCATTCCGTCAAAATTTACCACATCGCCTGGTTTTACCATGTATCCCATTTCAATAACGGGCACCCCATTTACTTTTACATTACCTGATTGGATGTAAATATCAGCATCACGACGCGAACAAACGCCTGAGTTTGAAATGTATTTATTCAAACGAATTTCATCTGCGTTTTTAGGTCTTTTTGCTGTAGGATTTGGCTTTTTGGCCACTTTATCGGGAACCACTTCTGGTTTTGCAGTTGTTTTTGCTTTTTTAGGACCTTGTGCACGTTTGTCCATAGCAGGTTTTGGCTTATTAGAACTTGGTCTTGAGCTATTTGGTCTTGAACCACCACGTTTATTGCCTCCTGAATTATTCATAAATCTTTAATTTGATGCAAAGATAAGGAATTAGGATTTGTGAATTGCGATTTAGGATCGTTTGATTAAATTTTCAATAAATTTCGACCGTGAATTAAAACGGAGGGGTCTATCAGCACAATAGAAAACACGCCAGTGATGATGATCATTTTTAAGATATTGTGCAATTGTAAATATTCTTGATGTGAACCGGATTTCCACAATCTAAGCGTAAAGAAAATCAGTACGATTAAGCTGACATAAAAATAAATATCCATATACCCTACGTTGAATTTTTCCACTAAAACATAGACAGGAATTACGGTACTAACTGTAAGTATTGTGATAATTTGTTTGGATGTTTTTTCTCCAAAACGAACGGGAATGGTTTGGTAATCGTTGGCAATGTCGCCTTTTATGTTTTCCAAATCTTTAATCATTTCTCGAATGAGGATTAGCAACAGCAAAAAGGTAGCATGTGCAAAAATGACACTATAAAAATTTTTGAAATACAATAAAATTCCGAAGAAAGGTAACACGGCCAATAACGAAGCTGTAAGATTTCCGATAATCGGGTATTTTTTTAGTTTGTGGGAATACAACCAAATCAGAAAAATATACACCGCAAAAAACATAGCGGCACGCCAAGAAATGATAAATGCCAATGCTGTTGCCAGAAAATTTAGTCCGAAATATACTTTTAATTTGGTTTGTTGACTGACCAAGCGGTCTAACATCGATTTATTAGGACGGTTGATTAAATCTTTTTCCGAATCGTAAAAATTATTAATGATGTATCCTGAAGCAATGGTTAGCGTGGAAATAAAAACAATAATAAGCAGACGCCAATCTAAGATCACATCAAGGGCGCGTTTCTCGGGAGCCAAAATAAAAATGGACGACAAGTATTGCGCTAACACAATAATGGGGATGTTATAACCGCGCACCACAGAAAACAAACTGAGAATTTTCATCAGTAATAATTTTGTTTTTCTTGTGAGCATATTGCAGTTGAAAGTTTAAGGTTATAAAAGTTTAAAGTTATTTTTTAAAACTGATATACGACTTCCAATTTGTAATTTTTTAACGATTCTTTAGCTTTTGCTAAGTCTTGTGTAAAGCCTAAAATGTAACCTCCACCTCCAGAACCACATAATTTAAGGTAATAATCATTGGTGTCAATTCCGTTTTGCCACACTTGGTGAAATTGCTCTGGAATCATTGGTTTGAAGTTATTCAATACTACTTTAGAAAGCTTTTTGGTATTGGAAAATAACGATTTGATATCGCCATGCAAGAAGTTTTCTACACAAGCATCAGTATGCTTAATGAATTGTGATTTCAACATTTTGCGGAAACCAGCTTCTTTTAAGTTTTCCATAAAAATACTCACCATTGGAGCTGTTTCGCCTACAATTCCTGAATCTAACAAAAATACTGCGCCTTTACCACTAGTACTTTGTGTCGGAATTCCAGTAGCTTCAATGTTGTCTTTCGAATTGATTAAAATGGGAATACTCAAATAACTGTTCAATGGATCCAAGCCTGAGCTTTTTCCATGGAAAAACGATTCCATTTGAGAGAAAATTGCTTTCAGTTGTAATAATTTTTCACGGGTTAAATTTTCCAACACCGTGATTTTTGCATTAGCATATTTATCATAAATAGCAGCGACCAATGCACCACTACTTCCTACTCCGTATCCTTGCGGAATACTCGAGTCGAAATACATTCCATTAAGGACATCAGCTTTTAAAGCATCTAAGTTGAAAGTGACTAATTCTGATTGTTCCGACTGTAATGTTTCCAGATAAGAAACAAAACGTTTTAAACTTTCATTAGATTTAATCGCTTCAGAAGAAGGATTTTCTTCAATTTTTAGTGCACCGTTGTAAAAGTTATATGGAATAGCTAACCCTTTAGAATCTTTGATGATTCCATACTCTCCGAAAAGTAGAATTTTTGAGTAGAATAGAGGTCCTTTCATATGGTTTACAGTTATTGGTATTCAGTTTATAATGATAAAGATACAAATTAAAACGACATAGCACCCGTACCAATTTCGTCACAAATATATTGACCATTTTGACAATAGCCAACTAATTCACTCTTAATAAAATCTAAAACTTTTGATTTGGTATCATTTGGGTACAATACATGCACATTGGCTCCGGCATCGAGTGTAAAACAAACCGGAATTTGCGTTTCGTTTCTAAATTTCCAAATAGCATTGATAATCTCTAAGGTATTTGGCTTCATTAGAATAAAATAAGGCATGGAAGTCATCATCATCGCATGCAAGGTCAAGGCTTCGCTTTCTACAATTTGTATAAAACGGGTAATATCGCCATTTTCTAAAACGGCTTTCATTTTAGAAAGATTATCATGTGCTTGTGCAAAGCGTTGTTCTGCGAACGGATGTCCAAACATTAAGTCGTGGCCTACGGTACTGGAAACTTGTTTTTCTCCTTTGTCGACTAACAAAATGGTGTCTTGGTAGTTTTTGAAATTCTCGTGAATTGCTGATGGAAATTCCACACCGAATAGATCAGAGCTTCCTGCAATTTCAGTGTGTTTTCCCCAAACCACTACTTCTCCTTTTATACTTCTGCAAGCACTACCTGAACCTAAACGTGCTAGTAGCGATGCTTTTTGATAGAAATAGTTTTCAGAAATAGTTGGGTTTAATGCTTTTTCCAAACTCATCACATTCATCGCCAACGCCGCCATTCCCGAAGCGGATGAGGCAATTCCGGAACTGTGAGGAAAGGTGTTTTCGGTGTCAATCGTAAAATGATAATCTTTCAAATATGGACAATACTCAAAAATGCGTTCGAAAAATTTTTGGATTTTCGGCTTGAAATCTTCTTTGGGTTTCCCTTCAAATAATAAATCGAAAGAGAAGTTACCATCGTTTGCTTTTTTGGCAAACCCCATTTTGGTAATTGTTTTGCAATTATTCAACGTAAAACTGATAGAAGGGTTCGCTGGAATTTGATTGTCTTTTTTTCCCCAATACTTTACTAAAGCTATATTGCTGGGTGCGCTCCATTGGAAGTTGCCTTTTTCAACCTGTAAAGTATAATTTGAAGCTATAAAATCGTTTTCCGAAATCATTGATTGTGAAATTTAAGCAAAGATACTTTTTTTGTCTACGTTGTTAAAATTAATGTTTATTCTTTACTTTTGAAATTCATTAAAATCATCTTGTTTTGGCTAAAATTAAACTTTCTAAGGGTATTATATCGGTAGCTGTTTGTGTGTTAGTGGGGTTTTTATCTGGTTTTGCTACGCAATCTTCGGTTAAAACGTGGTTTCCAACGTTGGTAAAACCTTTTTTTAATCCGCCAGCTTGGGTTTTTGCTCCTGTTTGGACAATACTCTATATTCTCATGGGCTTGTCTTTTGCCATAGTTTGGAGTAATGAAAATGTAAAAAAGGGGGAAAATAAAAAGAAGGCCATGTTTTTGTTTGGTGTTCAATTGTTGCTCAATGCTTTGTGGTCCATTTTGTTTTTTGGATTGTGCAATCCTTTTTTGGCCTTTATTGAAATACTGTTGCTTTGGTTGCTGATTTTCGAAACCATAAAAGCATTTGGGAAAATAGATACTTTGGCTTCTAAATTACTCTATCCCTATTTAGTTTGGGTAAGTTTTGCAACGCTATTAAACGGAAGTATTTGGTATTTGAACAATTAAATGTCAAAATTATAGGATCATTTCAGTATAAGGAATTACAATAGGGTAGCCTCTTTCTTTAAAATATGCGGTCGGATTTTCTTTTGAGATCACCAATACAAAATCACCTCCCCAAGCCCCAAGACTTTTTATAGTCCCATTAAAATCTGGGAACAAGGCTTCTTGTACGGTTTCCATTTCTAAAATAGCACTCAATTCTATTTCATGTTGTTGTAGCGCATGAGCAAATTCTTTGGGATTTGAACTGTCAATAACCTTTTTTGTAATCGAGTTTATAGCAGGAATTGTCTTTTGTATGTTGCTTTGTTTGTTGTAATAATTGGCAATGGCTATCTTGCTGCTTTGTTTCTTATTGAGGTAAACAAAATGAATTTTATCCGCAAAAGTAGGATGAAAGGGAACCACAGTAATGATTGGTTTTTCATCCTGTAACTGATATACAATAGGGGTGTTGTTTTGTGCGCAAGCCACATCGTAACCACTGCCTCCAAAGCTATTTCGAAGTAACATAAACGCATCAATTTGTTGCCATTGTGCGATATTGTTTAGTAGTGTTGATGATGTGCCCAGTCCCCAAAACTTAGGGAAGGTCAATTCGGTTTTTATACTGTATCCTTCAGAATTGGTTATAAAACTCGGGTTTAATAAATAGGTATGGTGTAAAATTTCTACCAGTGTTGTTTTTATAGGCTCCTCTTCAAAAATTTCTTTCGTTACAATCGATTCAAACGAAATATGGCTTTCGAACCAGATGCTGCCGTCACTGTCATAACTTTTCCAGTCGATAGTCTTGTTTTTACCTTCGCTTACAATTAAATTCTGACCAAACTTAGTAGGTAATGCCAACGCTTTTGCACCATCAAGCACCACATATTCACCTGTGATTAATAATTTTCCATGGCTGTAGAAGGTTTCTTTCATAGTCATTGCGAGATGCTAGCACTGAGCGAAGCCTAAGTGAAGCAAACTAATGTTATTTTCGTATTTCTGCTAAATATTCCACCACCGCACTATGCGTAACAGTATTTTTTTCAAAATGTTTCACCACTTTTTTGCGTTCGTCATCATTGGCTTGACATTGGTTCAAGATATTCATCAAGTGCATCTTCATGTGTCCTTGCTGAATTCCCGTAGTCGTCAAACTACGCAAAGCAGCAAAGTTTTGTGCTAATCCGGCTACCGCAACGACTTGCATCAGTTCTTGTGCCGAAGGTTTGCCTAACATTTCTAAAGCAATTTTCACCATTGGGTGTAAACTGGTCAATCCGCCAACTGTACCTAATGCTAAGGGAATTTCCATCCAAAAGGTAAAAATGCCATTTTCGATTTTGGCATGAGACAAACTTGAATATTGTCCGTTGCGAGAGGCATACGCGTGAATTCCAGCTTCCACTGCTCTGAAATCATTTCCAGTGGCTAAAACCACGGCATCGATACCGTTCATGATACCCTTGTTGTGGGTGACCGCTCTATAGGGTTCAATTTCGGCAATGCGAACCGCTTGAACAAATTTCTCAGCAAATTCTTGTGGGTTTTCGATGTGTTTTTCGGCTAAATCTGAAACTTGACAGGAAACTTCGGCACGAACCACACAGTTGGGAACATAATTCGACAAGATGCTCATAACTACTGTGATGTTTTTCTCATCTGCAGTAAATCCCTCAAAATGCTGCGCTTCTTCTTTTAGTGTTTTGGCAAATTGCTCTAAACAAGAATTGATAAAATTAGCGCCCATCGAATCTTTGGTTTCAAAAGTCGCATGCAACTGGTAGTAATGGTCTAGTTCAGCCGTTTTGTCTTTCAAAAGAATATCTAAAATTCCACCGCCACGTTTTTGCATGTTTTTGGTGATGCCTTCGGTTTCGGTGAAGAATTTGGGTTTTATTTTGGTGAAAAAAGAGTTTAGTTTTTGGGTGTCACCTTTATATATAAAATGCACTTGACCAATTTTTTCGGTATTGATTACGGTTGCTTTGAATCCGCCTCGTGAACCCCAAAATTTAGCCGATTTACTCGCCGCTGCCACAACCGAACTTTCTTCAACAACAAACGGGATGGTGTAATTTTTCTCGTTTATGGTGAAATTTGGCGCCACACCCAATGGTAAATAAAAATTGGTAATCGTGTTTTCTATAAATTCATCGTGCAGTTTTTGTAATTCTACATCCGAATTCCAATATTTTTTAATGATTTGAGTTGCTTCTGCTGCATTCGAAAAATGGTGAGTCGCAATCCAATTTATTTTTTCTTCTTTGGTTAGTTTTGAAAATCCACTAATGGCTTTAGTCATTTTGCATAAATTTTGATTTGCAAAGATAAAATTAGTGATTGAATTGAAGCCAAAATTCCTGTTGGAAAATGCTTTTAACATTTAATTTAGGTTTCATTTGGAAATTTTTCACTAAAATTGGGCTCTTTTAAGAATTGACATCAATGAAAAATAGAATTTTATCTTTAGTTTGCCTTTTAGTAGTTTCTTTATCTACTTTTGGACAGCAAAAATTAACCCTTGAGGAAATTTGGGGTGGGGCTTTTAGAGCCAAAGGTATGGATGCCTTAAGTGCTTTGAAAAATACCAACCAATACACGGTTTTAAATTCCGATCGAAAAAACAATTCAGCACAAATCGATTTATATGATTTTGCAACGCTAAACAAGGTAGCGACACTTGTAGATTCTAAAGATTCAAAATTACTTGAAGGCATCGATAGTTACACTTTTAGTAACGATGAAAAGAAAATTTTAATTGCCAATAATAGCGATCAAATTTTCAGACATTCCTTCGTGGCACATTATTTTATTTACGATATCGCGTCACAGAAGCTAACTAAATTGGCAGATTATAAAGTACAAGAGCCTACTTTTTCGCCAGATGGAACTAAAATTAGTTATGCTTTCGAAAATGATTTGTATGTTTATGATATTGCTTCGAAAACGCATACTCGTATTACAAAAGACGGTAAAGAGAATTCGATTATAAATGGAATTACGGATTGGGTATATGAAGAAGAATTTGCCTTTGTAAAAGCGTTCGATTGGAATACAGGTTCTGATAAAATTGCCTTTATTCGTTTTGATGAAACCAATGTGCCTGAATTTTCAATGGATTTGTACAACCAAGGATTGTATCCAACACAAAGTGTATTTAAATACCCAAAAGCAGGGGAGAAAAATGCAGAGGTATCATTGCATATTTATGATGTGAAATCGGGAAAAACACAAAAGATAAACCTTGATACGTACAGCGATTTTTATATTGCACGTATGAAATGGACGAATGACACCAATACTTTATGTGCTCAGGTTTTAAACAGACACCAAGATAATTCAGACTTGTTGTTTGTTGATGGAAATTCGGGAGCTACCAAAGTGGTGTTGAATGAAAAAGATAAAGCGTACGTTGATATAACTGATAATCTTACCTTTTTAAAAGATAACAGTTTTATTTGGACGTCTGAAAAAGACGGATTTAACCATATTTATCACTACGATAAATCAGGGAAATTAAAGAATCAAATTACCAAAGGGTCATGGGAAGTAACCTCTTATTATGGTTTCGATGAAAAAAACGGAATGATCTATTACCAATCGGTTGAAAACGGATCGATTAATCGTGATGTGTATGCAGTGAAATTAAACGGAACCGGTAAAAAACGTTTAACTACGCAAACAGGAACAAATAACGCCACTTTCAGTCCAAACTTTCAATATTTTATCAACTCTTTTTCAAGTGCTAAAAACGCAACTAAATATACGTTGAACGATTCTAAAACTGGAAATGTAATTAAAACAATTGTCTCCAATGAAGCGTTAGAAGCTAAATTAGCAGCGTACAATCTTCCAACAAAAGAGTTTTTTGAATTAACTACCGAAAAAGGACACAAATTAAATTCATGGATATTAAAACCAAAAGATTTTGATCCTTCCAAAAAATATCCTGTTTTCATGTTTCAATATTCGGGTCCAGGGTCACAACAAGTAGATAATGCTTGGAATTCAACCGATGATTATTGGTTTTTAATGTTGACACAGCAAGGTTATATTGTGGCGTGTGTTGATGGAAGAGGAACGGGTTTTAAAGGAGCCGAATTTAAAAAGTGCACTCAAAAAGAGTTAGGGAAATTGGAAGTCATTGACCAAATTGATGCAGCCAAAGTAATCGGAAACTATCCGTATGTAGATAAATCTAGAATTGGTATATTTGGCTGGTCGTATGGAGGATTTATGGCATCTAACTGTATTTTTCAAGGCGCAGATGTGTTTAAAACGGCTATTGCTGTAGCACCCGTAACTTCTTGGAGAAATTATGATAGTATTTACACAGAGCGTTACATGCAAACTCCACAGGAAAATGCGAGTGGTTATGATGAAAATTCACCAATTACGCATGTAAGTAAGTTAAAAGGTAACTTTTTATTAATACATGGTACTGCCGATGATAACGTTCATGTGCAAAATACCATGAAAATGATTGAAGCGCTTGTACAAGCCAACAAACAATTTGATTGGGCGATTTATCCAGACAAGAACCACGGTATTTATGGAGGAAAAACGCGTTTACAATTGTACACTAAAATGACGAATTTCATTAAAGAGAAATTATAGAAAATAAATATGTTTTCACAATTTGTGATGACATAACAACCAAAAATAAAAACCAAAACAAATAAATATGAGTGAAACAGTAAAAACTGGACATCCAAAGGGACTTTGGGTATTATTCGGAACGGAAATGTGGGAGCGTTTCAATTTCTATGGAATGAGAGCGTTATTAACGCTTTTCATGGTAAATTCTCTTTTAATAAAGGAAGCGGATGCCGCAATTATCTATGGTGGATTTTTAGCATTATGTTATTTAACTCCACTATTGGGCGGATTTATTGCCGATAAATATTTAGGAAATAGAAATTGTATTCTTGTTGGAGGAACCTTAATGGCTATCGGACAGTTTTTATTATTTTTAAGTGCTTCTACTTTTTCTTCAAACTTAGGAGGCGCTAAAACCATCATGTGGATAGCTTTGTTCATTATCATTTTTGGAAATGGTTTCTTCAAACCGAATATTTCTTCAATGGTTGGAAGTTTGTATCCAAAACAAGAAAAATCAAAATTAGACTCTGCGTTCACCATTTTTTATATGGGAATTAACATGGGCGCCTTTTTAGGGCAGTTCATTTGTCCTTATTTAGGGGATGTGAAAGATGATGCAGGTGTCCGTGATATTTTTGCCTTCAAATGGGGTTTCTTAGCGGCTTCAATTGCGATGATAATAGGAACAGTGACTTTCTTTATTCTTAAAAATAAATATGTAGTGACTCCAGAAGGTAGGCCAATTGGTGGCTTGCCAAAACACAATACAAGTGATGATTTTGAAGAAGGTGAAACACAAACTGCTAAATTTTCAGGTAAATCAATTGGTATTGCCATTGCATTATTTGTAGCTTTATTTTTTGTATTCAGATATGTATTAGTTGGGGAGTTTGGTTTCACATCTGTGGAAATGGGTCAATTAATCAAAGGAATTATTTATCCGTTTATCTATTCTGCAGGTATTGCTTTAGCGTTCTTAATTATGAGCTCTGCTGAAAATAAAGTGGAAAGACAAAGAATTTGGGTAATTTATATCGTTTCGTTCTTTATTATTTTCTTCTGGGCTGCTTTTGAACAAGCGGGTTCCTCTTTAACATTCATTGCCGATAATCAAACGGACAGACATATTTTTGGTTGGGACATGCCGCCATCAATGGTTCAAATTTTTAACGGATTATTCGTTGTGGCTTTGGCATTACCTTTCAGTTTGCTTTGGGACAAATTAAGAGCTAAAGGTCAGGAGCCGGTTTCTCCATTAAAACAAGCGATTGGTTTGGCATTAATTGCGTTGAGTTATTTTATTATTGCACACAATGTAAAAGATTTAGGAAACAGTGGATTGTTAGCTATCAAATGGTTAATGTTGTTATACTTAATCCAAACTATGGGAGAACTTTGTTTGTCTCCAATTGGATTGTCATTAGTAGGTAAATTGGCGCCAAAACGTTTTGCTTCTTTATTATATGGTGTGTTCTTCATCTCTAATGCAGCGGGTTATGCTTTGGCAGGTTCTTTAGGAGCGATTATTCCAGCAACAGGAGATAAATTCCAAAAAGCGGAAAAATTAGGAATCAACCTTCAAGAAGTATTAGATAAAAAAGTAACGTTAACAGCTGAACAAGTTGCTTTATTTGAAAAAGAGCAATTGCCAATGGCTAATACCACTTTTGCTGGATTTGAAATCCACAATTTATATGAGTTCTTTATGGTGTTCGTTATCCTTTGTGGTGTAGCAG
>JAGORP010000073.1 GCA_018062725.1 Flavobacterium sp. | reverse complement strand
CCATATGAGTCATTTTTTATATGTTCGAATGCTTTATTGATCTCAGATTGGTAATTTTTTTCTTGTCGAATTTTTATTTGGTCGTAGGTGTTGTATTTTACTCTTTCTGTGAGGTTTTTTATGATATCCAAAACATTTTTGGAAGTATAACTTTCGTGCAATCCAAAAATAAAATAGTTTTTAAGAAATCCTTCTTCAAATGCATAGGAAAAACCATTACCGCTGTGTCGACCTTCCAAAATTCTAAAATCGGAATGCGCATCAAAATTTACCGCATTGATTGATTTTCCTTTACCAAGTGCGGTTCCTTTAATATTCCCGTAAGAATTATTATGACCACCGCCAATTATAATTGGAATTTTACCCGATTTTACAATGTTGAAAATAATATGAGATACTTCTTTATCAATTTGTTCTACAATTTTAAAGAGCAGTTTACGATCATCGGCATTGTTTTCGTCAAGATTTTTAGCAGCTTCCATTTCTTGACTGGTATCTACTTGACCCAAAACAATAATTTGCGAACCTTTGCAAAAACGGTTGTGCTGAATGTTGGCAATGCTTTTAATGGCACTTTCCCATGCAGAATTTGCACCACTTCGGCCTAAGTTGGCTCGAATACCTACATCTTCAGGGATGCCAAGAAGCACATATTTGGCTTCACTATTTTTTAAGAATTCAAATACATCTTCGTCCTTTGGAACAATAATTAGTTTTTCTCCAAATTTCACTTCTCCATTTCTAAAAGCCGTGATTTTTGATAAATCAGATTGTTTAAACCGAATTAAATTTTCCATTGTTAAAAAATATAGGTTTCCAAAAATACTATTTTTATAGAAACTTGCGTTATGGTTTGTAATGTTTAATAAAAAAATTAAATTAGCCTAATAATCAATTATAACCAAAAACAATAATAATGACAATTCAATCTACATCAGCTAATTCTAATAACAGGGGATTAAAGGCTATTATTGCCGTTTTAGCGCTTTTGCTTTTAGGAAGTTTAGGATACATGTACAAGCTTTCTACGAATTCTCAAGAATCATTATCTTTATTAAAAAGTGAGAAGGAATCTGTTATGAAGGATTTGGAAGTGACTAAGCAATCTTTAGACGAAGCCATTGCATCAAACACAACTATGTCGGATGAATTAATTGCAGAACGAGACAAAATTCAACAATTAATGGCCGATTTAGAAAATACAAAAGGGAATGACGCCGCAACTATTTCAAAATACAAAGGAGAAGCTCAAAAATTGCAGGCTAAAATTGCAAATTTAATGAAGCAAATAGAAGGGCTTCAAAAGGAAAATTCAAATTTAAATACTAGAATTGATAGTACAAACACAGTCTTGTCTCAAGCAAGATCAATGAACGATACATTGGTTTCTCAAAATGATAATTTAGCCAAAAAAGTTGAAAGAGGTTCAAAATTATCGGTGTTAAATTTACAAACATTGGCTGTAAAACAAAAAAGTTCCGGGAAACAAGTTGAAACAGATAAAGCCAACAGAGCAGATGTGTTAAAAGTAAGTTTCATGATTGCCGAAAATCAAATTGCAAAATCGGGGGATAAAGTTTATTATGTTCAAGTTATCGACAGTAAAAACAATGTTTTGGGAGATAAGAAAGTAGAAAGTTTTGGTGAAAAAAGTTTGACTTACAGTTTTGTTGCTACGGTTAAGTATGAAAACAAAACCGTAAAAATTGAAAGAGATTTACCTGTTAGCGACATTCAAGAAGGTACATTTTTTGTAAATGTTTTTGATAAATCGGAATTGGTTTCTAAAACAAGTTTTACATTAAGATAAACACTCCTAAGAATAAAAATGAAGCCTCTGAGAAGAGGCTTTTTTGTTTTTTTAGGTAGATAAAAAAAATGGTTAAATGTTATTAATCGTTTTTTTTTGCTGAATATAGAATAAGTTGTGTAGTTTAGAATAGGTTGTGTAAATTTAGTTAGGTTAAAGATGTTATTAATTCTATAGTCACAACACAAATTTATTTTACTAATGGGTTAAATCAAAAAGACCGAAGTTTGTAGCTTCGGTCTTTTTGTTTTTATTCTAAAGATTTGTAAATACAATATTGTACTGCAAAATAGATGGGGAAGGTAAAAAATATTCCAATACAGAAGGCAATTAATCCGAAATAGCCAATAATTACAGCAATTGCCAGTAATAATAATATTTGAAAAAAGTTACTTGAAGTTTGAGAAATACTGCTTTTTATCGCCCTTAAAACCGGCATGTCTTTAAAAATAATATTGGGTATTGATAAAAGGGTGATAACAGAAAAAATAATAGATAAAAGCATGGAAATAATACTTCCCATAGATTTATCTGGGATAATTTTTTGTACACCAATATTCAATCCAAAACTGATTATGGATAATATGACGGTTGACATTATAATTGGAGTATAATAAGGACTATTTACATAATAAAATAAAGAAGAAAGGGTAACTTCTTCATTTGAATCGGCATCTTGCATCATTTTTAAAATCCCAGCCGAAAAAGGCGCAATTAAGATTGTAATCAATAGCAGCGCACACAAATAAATCAAAGTGCCTTTTAGTGATAAATTTGCGGGATCAAATGTTTTCATTTGTTCGGCAGCGACTTCAAATCCGATAAAAAACTGAATACCAATAAATGCAATGGTCATTAAGAATACCGTAATGAATAAAAAGGCCATTCCACTTATTAAAAATGTCTTTTTATAAAGTTCAATTGCATGGTTAAGTGTTGCGCCTACATCAATTCTTTTTGACGGGTTTTCCATATTTATGTCCAATTTAAAATTCGTTTAATCATTTTTAGCTTTCCTTTATAAGGTGCATATCGCAAGGGAACGTCTAACCAATTGGCTTTTTCTACCACGGCTTTTTGGTGTGAAAAAGTATCAAAACCTAGTTTTCCGTGATAGGCGCCAATGCCACTGTGACCAACACCTCCAAATGGCAATCTTTTATTACTAAAATGAACCAAAGTGTCATTGATACAGCCTCCTCCAAAGGAATATTTGTTTAAAATTTCTTTTTGAAAAGAGTGGTTGTCTGAAAAGATATACAAAGCCAATGGTTTTTCGTAACGCGATATTATTTTGTGTAAATCGGCTTTGTTTTCGTAAGTAATAATAGGGAGAATTGGTCCAAAAATTTCCTCTTGCATTACGGTACTTTCAGCCATTGGTTCATCAAGAAGTGTCGGAGCCATGTATAATTCTTCTTCCTTGTGTTGCCCTCCATAAAGCACAAATTGATTTTCAATTAAAGCGACTTGTCTTCTCCAGTTTTTTAAGTTTACAATTCGGGCAAAATCTTTAGATTCTTCTGGATTTTCGCCTAAAGCAGCTTCGATTTCTTTGATTAAAAGTGAAACCAATTTGTTTTTCATCCGATAATGCACCACAATATAGTCGGGAGCAATGCAAGTTTGACCTGCATTAAATAATTTTCCCCAAATAATTCGTTTGGCAGCCAGTGGTAAGTTGGCTGTTTCATCAACAATACATGGACTTTTTCCACCCAATTCTAAAGTGACTGGTGTTAAATGCTCTGCCGCTGCTTGTGCCACAATTTTTCCAACGGGTACACTTCCCGTAAAGAAAATATAATCCCAACGTTTTTTTAATAAATCTTGAGCAATAGAAGCATCTCCAGTAACGACTAAGGCTTGTCTGACATCAAACGATTCGCGGACAATTTTGGAAACTACTGCGGAAGTATAAGGGGTTAATTCCGATGGTTTTAACGTTACACTATTTCCAGCTGCAATGGCTGCAATTAGTGGGGAGAAAGCCAATTGAAACGGATAATTCCAAGGAGAAATAATTAAAACCCTTCCGTAAGGTTCGCTATAAATTTTATCGGTTGAAGGGAAATTTAGTAGTGAAGGAAATACACGTTTCGGCTTTGCCCAAGAAGAAAGATTACTGAGGGTATGTTTCAAATCATTAATGACATAGGAAGTCTCTGAAATGACTCCTTCGAATTTTGGTTTTCTAAAATCTTTATGCAAAGCCTCTAGAATTTCTTCTTCGTGCACAATAATGTTTTTCAAAAGCTTTTGTAAGGCCGCTTTTCTTTCGGATACTGAATACATTGGACAATTTTTTTCTAAAGATAAAAATTAAATCGATTTCCAAATCACATCATCGGGAACTGGAGCGATAATTTCTATGGGTTCTTTCGATACGGGATGTATAAACTTCAGTTTTCGGGCGTGAAGATGAATACCTCCGTCGGGATTACTTCTGTCGAAACCATATTTTAAATCGCCTTTTATGGGACAACCGATAGCCGATAATTGCGCTCTAATTTGGTGATGACGACCGGTGTGTAGATTGATTTCTAATCCGAAATAATTGTTTAACGTGGCAATAATTTTATAATCCAAACTCGCTTTTTTGCTGTCCGGAACTTCATTTATATGTGCTTTTGACGTATTGTTTTTCTCGTTTCGTTTTAAAAAATGAATTAAAGTAGCTTCATTTTTTTCGGGTTTGTTTTTTACAACCGCCCAGTAGGTCTTTTGTGTTTCTCTATTCTTAAATAAATCATTCAAACGCGTTAAAGCCTTACTAGTTCGAGCAAAAACCACAATTCCTGTTGTAGGACGATCTAAACGATGTACCACGCCCAAAAAAACATCACCAGGTTTGTTGTATTTTTCTTTGATGTATTCTTTAACTACATCCGACAAGGGTTTGTCACCCGTTTTATCCCCTTGTACAATATCACCTACGCGCTTGTTGACCACAATAATGTGATTGTCTTCGTGTAGAATTTGGAGGTTATCTTTGGTAGTAACTATTTTCATTTAGACTTCTTAGATTTTAGATTGTATCTGTTATAAAGTAGCTCTAGATTTAGATGTCATTTTTATTATTTCTTCTAGTTGCGTAATTAATAGTGCTAATTTTTCTTGATGAATAAATCCTAAATCGGATGCAATTAGAAGTTGTGTTTAAATTTCGTATGCGGAACCAATAGCGATTTCTAAAAATCTTGAAAAGCCTTTGTTTGAATTTTTAGAAGAACCTTCGGCAATATTGGAAGGAATCGATACAGATGCTCTTCTTAATTGATTGGTTAATCCAAATTTTTCATCATTCGGAAAACTTGAAGTGATACTATATATTTCAGAACAAAACAATCTGCTTTTTTTCCAAATTCCCAATTCTTTAAATTGATGCATAATATTTTCTATCTATTCTAAGTAGTCTAAAGATCTAAGTATTCTAAGAAGTCTAAATTAATATTGCTCATTCGCATTCGGAAAATCAACTGCCTTAACATCTGTTACATACTGTCCAATTGCTTTAGTCATGTCTTCATATAAATTCATATAACGACGTAAAAAACGTGGACTAAATTCATGTGTCATTCCAATCATATCATGTAAAACCAAAACCTGTCCGTCAACACCACTTCCAGCACCAATTCCAATAACGGGAATCGAAATACTTTCAGCTACTTTTTGTGCCAAAGCAGAAGGGATTTTTTCCAAAACCAAGGCAAAACAGCCAAGTTTTTCTAATAATTTAGCGTCTTCCAATAGTTTTTCTGCTTCTTCCTCTTCTTTTGCACGAACGGTATAAGTTCCGAATTTATAGATCGATTGTGGAGTTAAACCTAAATGTCCCATTACGGGTATTCCTGCTTGTAATATTTTTTTGATTGATTCTTTTATTTCTTTTCCACCTTCTAATTTTACGGCATGACCGCCACTTTCTTTCATCACACGTATGGACGAACGCAACGCTTCTTTGGAGTCTGATTGATAAGTTCCAAATGGTAAATCGACCACAATCAATGCTCTTTCACAAGCTCTCACCACCGAAGAAGCATGGTAAATCATTTGATCTAATGTGATTGGTAAAGTCGTTTCATGCCCCGCCATTACATTACTCGCCGAGTCGCCTACAAGAATGACATCAACGCCAGCGGAGTCCACAATTTTAGCCATGGTGTAATCGTATGCCGTAAGCATAGAAATTTTTTCACCTTTGACTTTCATATCTATTAACGATTTGGTCGTTACTCTTTTGTAATCACTTTTAGCAGTTGACATAATTCAAACATTTAGAAACTGTAAAATTACTAAAAAGAATGGTTTTGTAACAAAATACTTAAGTTTTCGTCAAATGATTTAAAATTAAAAAACTATGAAAAAGATTATTATTTACATGTTGATTCTATTGCCTTTTTATGGCAATGCCCAAAATCAAGAAATCGAAAATGCGGTTAACACTTTTTTTAAAGGATTTCATGCCAAAGATACTTTGAAAATCAAATCAGTTTGTCATGAGCGAATGATTTTGCAATCGGTTATGGAAGGCCAAAAAGGAGCCAAATTATTTGATGAAAAAACGTCAGAATTTTATAAATCGTTTACTACGTTTCCTGTCGATATGAAATTCGAAGAAAAAATATTGAGTTATAAAGTTCAAATCGATGGCGCCATGGCACATGCTTGGACGCCGTATGAGTTTTATATGAACGGAAAAAAGAGCCATTCAGGGGTGAATGCCTTTACTTTTTTCAAAGAAAATGGACAATGGAAGATTGTTCACTTAATTGATACAAGGAGGAAGAACGCCAACTAAATCTTTATAAAATCTTTATATCTTATCGCTTTTATATTATAAAATACTTACAACAGATGCTTTAACTTTGCAGTGTAAATCGTAAAGAAGTGAAAAGGATTGTAAAATATAAAAGACCAAAAAGCCAATATGCTATCAGTTTACTATCTGTAGTTAGTGTTGCACTACTTTGTTTGTTTGTTAGAGATTTCATCGAATACAAAGTAGTTGGCTATTTGTTATTGGTTGTCGTTTCTTTATTAGCCATTTTTCTTGAAATAAAACCCGTTTTAGTAGGAGCAGTTTTAAGTGCATTAGCATTGAATTTTTTATTCATAAAGCCTTATTATACGTTGCATATTGCTAATGCCGAAGATGCATTTTTGTTGTTTCTGTTTTTCATCATTGCATTGATTAATGCGGTCTTGACGAACAAATTCAGAAGGATGCAACGCGCCATTCACATTATTGAAACCAGAGCGAGTACCATGAAATTGTACAATACGCTTTTGGATTCACTTTCTCATGAACTACGAACACCAATTGCTGCTATTTTGGGTTCAATAGATACCTTACAGCAAAAAAGTGTTCATTTATCTTCCGAAACACAAGAAAAACTCCACAATGAAATCGAAAAAGCTTCGATGAAACTGAACTATCAAGTAGAAAATTTATTGAATATGTCCCGATTGGAATCGGGCTATATTCAACCTAAATTTGATTGGTGTGATGTAAAAGAAATTATCTATAATGTGTGCAATCGATTGCGCGAAGAAACTGTAGATCATAAAATCACGTATCATATTGAAGATAATTTGCCTTTATTTAAACTCGATTACGGTTTGATGGAACAAATCATTTATAATTTGGTCTATAATTGTACGCAACATACACCTAAAGGAGCCCATATTATAATTAAAGCAGAGTATGATGTAGATGCCGATTATGATAGTCATATCGATTTAATCAAAAAATGTATCATTACGATTGCTGATGATGGCTATGGTTTTCCAGAAGGTGAAATTGACCGCGCCTTTGATAAATTTTACCGATTTAAAAGTGCTAAAACTGGCGGAACTGGGTTAGGTTTGTCAATTGTAAAAGGATTTGTACAAGCACAAAATGGTACCATTAGTCTGAAAAATAGAGAAGAAGGTGGCGCAGAATTTACTCTTGAATTTAATGTTGATTGTTTACCTATAAATTCTTTAGAAAATGAATAATGGCTTTTCCATATTAGTGATTGATGATGAAGTTCAAATACGAAAACTACTTGAAATTTCATTAGAAGCCAATGATTATAAAGTACTATTTGCTGTAGATGGGAAAGAAGGAATCACAATGGCTGCCAGCCACCAACCAGATTTGATCTTGTTGGATTTGGGTTTACCTGATGAAGACGGTCAGGAAATTTTGGTGAAATTACGCGAATGGTTTCAAAACCCAATCATTATTTTAACCGTTAAAAGTGCTGAGGAAGAAATCGTGAAGGCCTTAGATCACGGGGCTAATGATTATTTGACCAAGCCTTTTCGAACTCAGGAATTACTGGCCCGAATGCGAACGGCGTTGAGAGGCAAAATGAGTCTTGCTACTAATGAATCTTCGATGCAATTTGGAAGTGTAACAGTTGATTTTGCTTCCAGAATTGTTATGGTCCAGGAAGAAATTATAAGATTAACTGCAACGGAATACGCCCTTTTAAAATTGTTACTCAAAAACGACGGAAGAGTTTTAACCCATCAATACATTCTCAAAGAAATCTGGGGGCAAAGTTATTCGGAACAAACGCAATATTTAAGGGTTTTTGTCGCACAACTCCGAAAGAAATTGGAAGAAGATCCCAACCGACCTAAATACATCGTAACCGAATCGGGGGTAGGCTACCGGTTCAATTCTGGATAATCAAACCATTATTTTCTGAAATAATTTCTATTGCGAATACCTTTTTCATCGTGATCAGGCTTTGCTATGCTCAAAAATGAACTCAATTAAATTTTAAAATACGAATAAAATGAACAAATCAACAATACAGAAAGTCAGTGCGGCCTCACTTTTAGTGGCTCTTGGGATTATTTACGGAGATATCGGAACCAGTCCGTTGTATGTAATGAAATCCATTATTGGAGATAGAGCCATTACTGAATTATTAGTCTATGGTGGGATTTCCTGTGTGTTTTGGACCTTAACTTTTCAAACCACTTTCAAATATGTTTTCCTAACTCTTTCTGCCGATAATCAAGGAGAAGGTGGTGTTTTTTCTTTATATGCATTGGTCAAACGTTTTGGAAAAGGAAAATTAGTCATTCCTACCATTTTGGGAGCGACAACTTTATTGGCTGATGGAATTATAACGCCTCCAATATCTGTTGCTTCTGCCGTAGAAGGTTTAGAAGCTATTGTCCCTAATTTACCCACCATACCGATTGTAATTGCCATTCTTTCGGGTTTGTTTGCATTTCAACGTTTTGGAACTCAAAAAGTAGGCTACATTTTTGGCCCTGCAATGGTTGTCTGGTTTTCAATGTTATTGGTTTTAGGGATTTTACAAATTGTACACCATCCAGATATTTTAAAAGCTTTGAATCCAATGTATGGCTATAAATTATTGGTTGAATATCCGCATGGATTTTGGCTTTTGGGAGCTGTGTTTTTATGTACAACCGGTGCCGAAGCTTTGTATTCTGATTTAGGGCACTGTGGAAAAGAGAATATCAGAATTACTTGGATTTTTGTAAAAACTGCTTTGGTAACCAATTATTTAGGGCAAGGCGCTTGGTTGATGCATCAAGGAAATGAGTTTTTGAACGGGCAAAATCCTTTCTATACCATTATGCCACAATGGTTTTTAATTATTGGAATTACCATCGCTACGTTGGCAGCTATTATTGCTTCTCAAGCTTTAATTAGTGGTTCGTTTACTTTAATTAACGAAGCCATTTCCTTGAATTTTTGGCCTAGAGTAGCATTGAAAAACCCAACCAATTTAAAAGGGCAAATTTACATTCCGTCCGTGAATACTATCCTGTGGGCAGGTTGTATTTTAATGATTTTATATTTTAAAAATTCGGCACACATGGAAGCTGCCTACGGTTTTTCAATCACCATTGCCATGTTAATGACCACCGTATTACTCTCGTATTATTTAATTTTTATCAAGAAGATTAAATTGGGTTGGGTTGCCATTGTACTGCTTATTTTCTCCATTGTTGAAGTGTCTTTCTTTATTGCCAATGTGGTTAAAATTAAAGAACGTTGGATGTTTTTATTCTTTGAGTTATTCATTTTTATGGTTATGTATGTTTGGTATTATTCTAGAAAAATTAATAATCGATTTTTGAAGTTTACCAATTTAGTGGAGCAATCTCCTATGCTAAATGAATTGAGCGATGATGATGCAATTCCTAAGTATTCGACACATTTGATTTATTTATCCAAAGCAGATAAAACCTATGAAATTGAAGAAAAAATAATGAAATCAATTTGCGCTAAAAAACCGAAAAGAGCTGATGTGTATTGGTTTTTACACATCAATAGAACCAATGATCCGTTTACATTAAATTATGAAATCGTTGAAATTTTAGATGATAAAGTAATTAAAGTAATCCTAAATCTTGGTTTCAGAGTACAACCCAAAGTAGAGTTATACTTTAAAAAGATTGTTCAAGAACTTGTAGATCGAAGAGAACTCAATTTGCACATTCGTCCTGATGGTTCTACAAAATATAATTCAGAACCCGATTTTAAATTCATCATCATTGAGAAATTTTTATCCGTTGAAAATGATTTTGAATTGAAAGATGGTTGGTTGTTAACTTCTTATTTCTGGCTCAAAAGACTTTCCATTTCCGATGAAAAAGCCTTCGGTCTAGAAAAAAGTGATGTAGAAATCGAGAATGTACCAGTGATTTATAGCCCAGTGACAAATATTGAATTAAACAGAAAATAATTTACTTTTACCCTATGAAAAAAATAGTAACTCTATTTCTTGCACTTGTAATAACATTGATTTTTAACGAAAATGTTTTTTCTCAAGAAACTAAACCAAAAATTGATATTTCGGGTTTTATAGATGTGTATTATTCGTACGATTTTAGCAATCCAAATACAGCGACGAAGCTTCCATTTTTATACAATTATAATCGACACAATGAGTTTAATGTTAATATTGGATTACTCAGAGCAAGTGTTTCGTATCAAAACATTTATGCAAAAATGTCAATTCATGCCGGTACCTATGTGGATGATAACTATGCAGCCGAAGATTTGAAAATTTTAAGCGAAGCATATTTGGGTGTCTTTTTGAATGAATCAAAAAAAACGTCATTGGAAGCAGGAATTTTACCAAGTTATATTGGTTTTGAAACGGCGACTTCACATTCCAATTTGACCGCTACTCGTTCTATTTTAGCCGAAAACTCTCCTTATTTTATGACAGGAATTAAATTAAATCATCAGTTTACTGATAAAGTATCGGGTGCTTTTTTAATGACCAATGGATGGCAACGTATTAATAAAC
>JAGORP010000072.1 GCA_018062725.1 Flavobacterium sp. | reverse complement strand
AGCTGAAGGTGACAATGTTCAAGACGTAGAATTTGAAGAAGTAAAATAAGCAGAGAACCAATTTTGAGTAGCAAAATTGTGTGAATCGCTTAAGCTGAGCTTGTCGAAGCTTTAAATAAAAGAAAACCCGAATCAGAAATGGTTCGGGTTTTTGTTTTTTGTCATTCCGACGAAAGTGGAATCACATTTCGTTAACTTTAAGGTTGAAAACTATTTCACTGCAATCATCGAAATTTCAATGTTTACATTTTTAGGCAAAGTCGCTACCTGAACGGTTTCACGTGCTGGGGCTGTAGCTTCACTAAAATATTTTCCGTAAACCGCATTGATTCTTGCAAAATCACCCATATTCATAATGAAAATAGTAGATTTAATCACGTGTTCAAAAGTCATGTCAGCCGCTTCCAAAACAGCTTTTAGGTTCTGCATCACTTGCTCTGTTTCTACTTCGATGTTGTCTAAAACCAATTCGCCATTGGCAGGATTAATTGCCACTTGACCAGAAGTGTATAACGTATTTCCGCTTAAAACGGCTTGACTATAAGGTCCGATAGGAGCAGGTGCTTTTTCTGTAAAAATGATTTTTTTTGACATTATTTCTATTTATTAGGGTAAGGTTTTTAATTTTTCGAAATCAGGACTTGTTAAAATTTGTACATTTCTTGATATTTTTTCAATATCCCAATACCACCATTGAAGTTCTAAAAGTAAATCGATTATTTCTTTCGAAAATCTATTTTTAATAATTTGAGCTGGGTTTCCACCCACAATGGTATACGGTTCGACATCTTTTGTAACGGTTGCGTTGGTCGCAATAACGGCACCATCTCCAATGGTTACCCCAGGCATAATTGTAGCATTATGACAAATCCAAACATCGTTACCAATGACAGTATTACCTTTTGTTGGGTATGATTTTCCTTGCATGGCGTCTTTCCAGTCTCCTCCAAAAATTGCAAAGGGGTATGCTGAAATTGAATCGGTCAGATGATTCCCTCCGTTCATAATGAATTTAACATCGGAAGCAATCATACAAAATTTGCCAATGATTAGTTTATCGCCAATAAAATCAAAATGGTATTTTACGTTCTTTTCAAAGTTTTCAACATTCTCAAAATCATCATAATATGTGTAATCTCCAACAATTATATTGGGGTTTTTGATGATGTTCTTCAAAAAACAAAGCTTATCGTAATTTGTTAATGGAAACGTAACGTCTTTATTTGGTGCACTCATTAAAATTTTATGATTTTATGAACTCTTTTTTTATTGATGAAATTCTGGATGATATTTCGAGTATCTCGATTGTTTTGCATCGGAATAATAATAGTTTTCAGAATTTCTATGTTGTTGATTTGATGATTTAAATCGTAAAAACAATAGCCTTTATAAATGCCATTTTCCAGCAAAACAGCACTACGCTCATTAGAAGTACGGCCTTTATCAATAATCACCATATTTTGATTGTTAAACTGATGATTTTGAATAAAATTCTCTACCCTGACGTTGTAATCATCAGGTTGTTCTTTTCCGATACAAGCTCCCAAACACTGTTTAATATCATATTGGAAACATCCTTTTTTTGTATCATACAGTCCGTTTACTTTCTGACACAATTGGTGTTTTTCGGTGATTTTAAACAAGGCATTTTTCCCTTCTTGTTGGGTAGAAAAAGAAGTGATTTCTTTTTTGCGTCCATCAGCTTTTAGGACTTTTAAAGCTAAATACCCTTTTTCATCTTTTTCGGCATACAACGCCCATGGGAAAATGGTTTTACGTTGTGCTCTGTTATAAATGGGTTTGTTTATTTTTATTTCTTCACTTTCTTTGAGTAAGGCAATGAGTTCGCTGCCTGTTTCTTCAAATGTAACGGCAAATACTTCCATTTGTATTTTTTTGCATTTGTTGGTAGTTCCAGTAAAATGCTGATTCACTCGTTTTTTTATATTTCTGCTTTTGCCAATGTATATAAGTTCCCCTTTTTCATTATGAATATAATAGATGCCTACTTTGCTGGGTAAGGCTTCAACGATATCTAATAATTTGGGTGACATGCCTGATTTGATTTCGGTTTTTATAAACGTCTTGACAATGCTTTTTTCAAGATCTTTAGCCAATAGCATTTTGAATAATTTCACCGTTGCCAAAGCATCTCCACTGGCTCTATGACGGTCAGTTACCGGAATTCCTAAGCCACGAACTAGTTTGCCAAGGCTGTAAGAAGGTTGGTCTGGAATTAATTTTTTTGATAATTCAACAGTACAAAGTGTTGGTTTTTGAAAATGATACCCCAAACGACGGAACTCTGTTCGTAAAATTCTATAATCGAAAGAAGCGTTGTGTGCTACTACGATACAATCTTCTGTAATTTCGATAATGCGTTTCGCAACTTCAAAAAATTTTGGGGCACTACGAAGCATGGCGTTATTTATTCCTGTTAGTTTGACTACAAAAGGCTGAATTTCCTTCTCCGGATTCACCAAACTGATAAATTGATCCACGACGTCATGACCATCAAATTTATAGATGGCGATTTCGGTAATACCTTCTTCATTGTATTGACCTCCGGTGGTTTCTATGTCGATAATTGCGTAAATACTATTTCTTTTTTAACCGCTAAGTGCGCAAGGTTTTCGCAAAGTTCGCAAAAAAAACTTCGCGTACATAGCGAAATTTCTTTGCGGTCATTGCGGTTGAGCTTATCTCGTTCCAAATATACTACTTCCTACTCGAATCATCGTACTGCCACATTCAATGGCTAATGTATAATCGCCACTCATGCCCATAGATAAAGTTTTTAGTTGGCAATTTTCAGTATTCAGTGTTTTGTATTTGTCAAAAATTGATTTCAAATGCAAAAACTCTTTTTTGATTTGTGCTTTGTCTTCCGTGAAGCTGGCCATTCCCATTAATCCTGTTATGGTAATGTTCGTCATTTGTTTGACTTCTTCAGCATGAAGGATTTCGTCTAATTCTTTTTCATCCAATCCAAATTTTGTCTCTTCTTCAGCGATATATACTTGAAGTAATATATTAATATGTTTGCGCCATTTGACCGCTAATCGATTTATTTCTTTCAATAATTTTAAACTATCAACGCCATGAATCAATTTTACATACGGAATCATGTATTTTACTTTGTTGGATTGAACATGTCCAATCATATGCCATTCGATGTCTTTGGGCATGACTTCCCATTTTTCGGTCATTTCTTGGATTTTGTTTTCTCCAAAAATGCGTTGACCGGCATTGTAAGCTTCCATTAAATCATGTACAGGTTTGGTTTTAGAAACCGCTACCAGTGTAACGTGCTCAGGAAGTGATGATTTTATGTGGTTAAGGTTTTGTGCTATTGATAACATAATTTATATTGTTTTATCATTTCAACGAAAAAGGAATCCCACCATAAGATTTTTTACTCCGTTCAAAATGACAATATTGTGAAAGTCTTTTATCTTTTTTCTTGCTTCTTTTCTCTTAAATTACAATTCATATATCAAAAGGCCACTTCTAAACTTAGGCTCTATGTATGTACTTTTTGGAGGCATGATCAAGTTGTTGTCAGCGAGTAATTTTATTTCATTAATATCGGAAGGGTACAGCATAAAACCGACTTTAAATTCGTCTTCATCAATCATTTCTTTCATGTGTAAAATGGACTGTTTACCTGGTAAATAATCAATGCGTTCGTCGTTTCGTAAATCTTCTAGACCTAAAACTGGATTCAAAATAGTATCATACAAAATTTGAGCATCTAGATTTTCTAAAATTCCTTTGGTGCTTTCTTTATGTTTGTATTGTAAGGCATAAAAATTGCCATTAAGATACATACCAAATTCATATTTGTTTTTCGGCTGAAACAATTCACTTTGTTTGTCGGTTATTACAAAGTTTTTAGCGACCAGTTTTATGAACTCTTCTTGGGTATGCCCATTTAAATCGCGTACTACACGATTAAATTCATATATTTTGACATTGCTTTCGGCAATTAAAAAGCTCATAAAATAATTCAAATTCGGGTTTCCTGAGGCTTTGTTTTGTTCGTATAACAACTCTGCCGAAGCCGAACGATGATGACCATCGGCTATGTATAAATTCGGAATACTAGCAAAATGATCGATTAACAAATTGATTTCGGTTTCGGTGTCAATTTTCCAAAGCGTGTGCTTTTCTTTATTGGTGGTCGAAAACTCGTAAATAGGTTTGCTTTTTTTGTGAATGGCAATAAACGTATTGATTTCAGAACTATCTGGATAAGTAATTAAAACTGGTTCGGTATTAAACCCTGTTTGGTGTAAATAATCTTTAAAGAGTTCAACGCGATATTGCAAGGTGTCTTCGTGTTTTTTAATGACATCGTTTTGATAATCAGCTATCGAAGTTCCGGCAATAATTCCAGTAAATGAGTTCGTTTTCGTTTGAATTTCATACAAATAAAAAACAGGTTTCTCTTCTTGAAATACTATTTTTTCGTTTTTAAAATCGTTGTATTTTAGCGTTACGGCCTTAAATCGTTTGTCGGAAGTAATGCGTTGCGCATTGACATAAGCTGGATTAATGACATGTAAAAACGAGTACGGATTAAAATTCAACCACGCCGCTAATTCGGCAGGCGAATAATCATCATACATTCTACAGGAAACCAAACCGACTTTATCCGGTGCAGGACGAACTGCTTTAAAAGGAATTATTTTGGCCATTTATTCAATTGATAATTGACAATTAATAATTGACAATTCGTTTCAAAAATTATCAATTATCAATTATCCATTGTTAATTATGCAAATTGCTTTGAAACTTTTTCTGCTTTTTTACTTTCGCTATAATCATAGAAACCTTCTCCTGATTTTACACCAAGTTTACCCGCCATTACCATGTTGACTAATAACGGACAAGGAGCATATTTTGGGTTTTTGAAACCGTCGTACATTACGTTTAAAATCGATAAACATACATCAAGACCAATAAAATCGGCTAGTTGTAACGGTCCCATAGGGTGCGCCATTCCTAATTTCATTACGGTATCAATTTCTTGCACGCCCGCCACGCCATTGTATAAGGTTTCAATCGATTCGTTAATCATCGGCATTAAAATTCTATTGGCTACAAATCCCGGATAATCGTTTACTTCCGTAGGTGTTTTACCCAATTTTACCGATAAATCCATGATAATTTTAGTCACTTCATCAGAAGTAGAATACCCACGAATAATTTCTACCAATTTCATAATCGGCACCGGATTCATAAAGTGCATTCCGATAACTCGTTCAGGATGTACGACTTGGGCCGCTATTTGCGTAATTGAAATAGAAGATGTATTGGTTGCTAAGATCACATTATGATCGCAAATATCACTCAGTTGTTTGAAGATGTTTAGTTTTAAAGTCACATTTTCGGTAGCTGCTTCTACAACCAAGTCACAACCTACCACCCCATCTTTCATATCGGTGTAAGTGATAATATTTCCGATTGTTTTGTGTTTGTCTTCTTCAGAAATAGCACCTTTTGTCACCATACGATCAAGGTTAGCAGCAATAGTTGCCATTCCTTTTTCTAATGATTTTTCTGAAATATCAATTAATTTTACGGTAAATCCGCTTTGCGCGAAAGTATGAGCAATTCCGTTACCCATCGTTCCTGCTCCAATTACTGCAATGTGTTTCATTTTTATTTTAATTGTGTTTTTTATTTATTTGTTGTCTCGAATTCACAAATGATTGATTAGAAATATTCGTGAATTCGAGGTAAATTTATTTTTTCATTTCATCAATGATCATGTAGGCCACACGCAATGCTTCTGTAGCCTGTTCTAGAGTTACAACCGGTGTTTTGTTATTATTGATGGCATCTGCGAATGATTCTAATTCATCTAAAATCGCGTTATTCGGTTCTACGGAAGGGTTATCGTAATAAATTTGCTTTTTCACACCTTCGGCATTTTGTAAAATCATATCGAAATCACCTGGAACTTCCGGAGCGTCTTTCATTTTTACGACCTCACAAACTTTATCTAAATAATCGACAGAGATATATGCGTCTTTTTGAAAAAAGCGCGATTTACGCATGTTTTTCATCGAAATACGACTTGAAGTGATATTGGCGACACAACCGTTTTCAAATTCAATTCTAGCATTCGAAATGTCTGGCGAATCGCTTAAAACGGAAACACCACTGGCGTTGACGCTTTTTACTTTCGATCGTACGACACTCAAAATCGCATCAATATCGTGAATCATCAAGTCTAAAACTACAGGAACATCAGTGCCACGCGGATTGAATTCGGCCAAACGATGCGTTTCAATAAACATCGGATTTTCAATTTTATCTTTTACCGCTTTAAAAGCAGGATTGAAACGTTCTACGTGGCCTACTTGCCCTTTTACTTTATATTCGTTAGCTAAAGCGATGATTTCTTCCGCCTCTTCTACTGTGGTTGCGATTGGTTTTTCAATAAAAACATGTTTACCACTTTTGATAGCCACTTTGGCACATTTGTAATGCGAAAGGGTAGGGGTTACAATATCAATAACATCCACGGCATGAATTAATTTAGCAATGGTGTCAAAACGTTTGTATCCAAATTCGGCAGCGATTTTATCTGCATATTCGGCATTTTCATCATAAAAGCCTACTAATTCATATTGTGTTGATTCTTTCAGTAATCGTAAATGTATTTTTCCGAGGTGCCCAGCACCTAACACGCCAACTTTAAGCATAGAATTGTATTTTAAACAAAAATAGCAATTTCCGAAAGGAAATAACAAAAAACAAAAGTCAAATGACAAATATATTTTAAAAAATTTTCATCAAAAATGGATTTAAAAGTGATTATTTTGAATTTCAAATTTATTTATAATTGTTTTTTTGAAATTGAAATTTTAAAGGTATTTTTACCAAATATAATTACTAAAAAAGTTGAAAGATACCAACAAACATCAAGGACTTAGAAATCAATTGGTAAGCCTTTTAGAGCAGAAAGGGATTGTCGATAAAAATGTATTGGAAGCGATTAGAAAGATACCAAGACACCTTTTTTTAGATTCTAGTTTTGAAGATTTTGCTTATCAAGACAAGCCTTTTCCTATTGGTGCTGGTCAAACGATTTCACAACCTTACACTGTTGCTTTTCAGTCACAATTATTAGAGGTAAAAAAAGAGGATAAAGTACTTGAAATAGGTACCGGGAGTGGGTATCAAACCGCTGTATTATGTACTATGGGGGCCAAAGTATATTCTGTTGAGCGACAAAACGAACTTTTTAAAAAAACCTCTGTCTTATTGCCGAAAATGGGAATTCGTCCCAAGCATCTTTCTTTTGGAGATGGATATAAAGGGCTTCCAAATTATGCTCCATACGACAGTATAATTGTTACGGCTGGTGCGCCTATAATTCCACAACCTCTTATGGCACAACTTAAAATTGGTGGAAGACTTGTAATTCCTGTGGGAGAAGATACCCAAGTGATGACATTATTAATCAGAAAATCTGAAACTCAATTTGAAAAGCATGAATTGGGCGATTTTCGGTTTGTACCTTTGTTAGAAGATAAAAATTAAGACATCCAACCTGATAAAATCATTTTTTACTTTTAGGCCGCATACTACTTTTGAAAAATAAATTTTAAAAAATAAAAGTATGAGCGAAGTGATAGGCAACATTACAAGACCAATTCCAATTGATAAAGAAGTTTCATGGGATAAAACTCAAACCATTATGAGTAAAACCGACTTATATGGAACTATCGAATATGCAAATGAAGCATTTGTGGATGTTTGTGGTTATGAAGATTACGAATTGATGGCCCAACCTCACAACATTATTAGACATCCAGACATGCCTAAAGTGGTTTTTAAAGTGCTTTGGGATAAAATTAAACTCGGAAATAAATTTCACGGTATCGTTAAAAATTTAGCAAAATCGGGCCGTTATTATTGGGTAATAACCGATTTTGAATATTTAAAAGATGAAGACGGAGTCATAAAAAATTACATTGCTCGAAGAAAAGCAGTTCCTCAAGCTGTTATTAGTAATCACATAGAACCTCTATATAAAAGATTGTTGCAAATTGAACAAGCTGGTGGGTTAGTGGCTAGTGAAAAATATTTAATTGGTTACTTAGAAGAAAAAGGACTTAGTTATGTTGATTTAATCACCAAATTAATGATAGATGATAGCAAAGTTCAGCAACAAGTTGTTCAAACGGTTTCTGAGAATATTTATGAAGAAGAGGAAGAAGAAAGAAGAGGTTTTTTTAGTCGATTTTTTGGAAATTAATTAGAATAACTTAGCAAGTTTTAAAGTCGGTTTTATAGCCGACTTTTTTTTGTATTTATAAAATGCGCAACTGTTGCAATTATGAATAAAGAAAGCAGATTTATTACGTTGGAAAGTACGCGTTAGAGGAGTTGGGGTTGTTCCCGAAGAAAAATCAACAATCAAAACGATTGGCGGAAAGGTAGACGCTTCCAATGAATTAATCCCAGAATTAGATTTTACTTATTTTTTTACTAAAAATATTGCAGCTGAGTTGATTTTGGGAACTTCCAAGCATGATATCAGTACAATTGGTTCTGATATTTCGGCAGTCGGCGGTGCCACTAGTGCTAATGTCGATTTGGGTTCCGTTCGTTTGTTACCTCCAACATTAACGGTTCAGTATCATTTTAATCAATCTTGTGATAATGTTTTAAAACCATATCTTGGAGCAGGTTTAAATTATACTATTTTTTATGATGTTAAGCAAGGTGATGTTGTAAAGGGAATCACGTATAAAAATGCTCTAGGTTATGCAGCACAGGCTGGTTTTGACTTAATGATAACTGATACGTTTTTTATTAATGCCGACTTGAAACAATTGTTCTTAAAAACAGATGTTACTGTAGATGCTTCTAATTTAGCCGCAGGATTAAGTATTCTGGCAAAAGTAGAATTAAATCCATGGGTATTTGGAATGGGATTTGGAATGAAATTCTAATCAGCCAAAAGAATATAAAAAAGTCTTACAGAAATGTAAGACTTTTTTATTTATACTCTTTTTTGATTCTATCTAAATCTCGTTTGTTGTCCCTGTCTTTAATGGTTTCTCTTTTGTCATAGTTTTTCTTTCCGCGACATAAAGCGATATCTAACTTAGCCAATCCTTTTTCATTGGTAAATAATCGAAGGGGAATAATGGTAAGTCCTTTGTTTTGAACATCTTTTAATAACGCTTTTAACTCTTTTTTGTTTAATAAAAGCTTGCGTTCACTTTTAGCTTTGTGGTTAAACTGATTGCCAAAATGATATTCTTCAATATTCGAATTAATCACAAAAAGTTCGTTATTATGAAATTCACAAAAACTTTCAGCAATCCCCGCTTTTCCTAAACGAATCGATTTAATTTCCGTTCCAGTTAAAACAATTCCAGCGGTATATCTATCGATAATTTCATAATCGAATTTGGCTCTTTTGTTGAGTATGTTTACAGTTTTTAACATAGGTTGGCAAATTTAAAGTAAAAATTGGTGTTTTCAATTTTTGAAAGTATTTTTTTTAAAATCAACTGATTATCAAGTGAATGTATTTTGTCGGTATTTTATTGCATTTCGTCGATTTTGAATGGTATTTTTTAATTATTTTTAATAGTTTGGTAAGATAAACAAATTAAAACCAACCAAATGACTAAAAAATTCTTAAAAATTTGCACATTTTCTATAATTGTGCTGGCTTCGTGTAGCAAGGAAGATACTACTCCAATTGAAGCGCCTATTTCAATTCCGGAATCTCAAAAAACGCCAATGACTGCCGCAGAAGTGAAATCAAAAGTTTTGGAACAAGTGAATCAAAACAAACAGTTTAATTGGGGATCAACCACAGATTATGTAATCTGGAGCGCACTGCAAAACGGGAAAAATGTTTGTACTATCGGTTTTGGTAATTCTAAGACCGATTTTGACAGAAGCAAATCTAGTAATCATGTGTATTTGCAAAATCAACTTTTAAATTTGATTTCTAAATTCGAAGGAAAACCTATTGCTAAAATTTTAATTAATGCCGATACCTACTTAAATCTAGTGGATGTTATTATAGAAAAGCAAGAAACTGTGATTGCCTTACGCAGATTAGGATATGTTCGTTATGTTGAACCGTCCGATTTTAGATTAGAAAATGAAGCATTTAATCAAAAAAATGTTACTGCTTCTGCAACGTCTTCTTCTTCGGGATGTGGTTTAGAGTCACTAGCCATAAATTCGTTAGATTATACAATTGTTACGCCAAATGCTAAAGCGCCGTGGGCCTTTTACAAACACAATATCCCATCAGCTTGGGCATATTCTTCTGGGAAAGGTATTGGCTTAGGAGTTGTAGATTCGGGTGCTTCTACAGCAAATACATTGTTAAATGCAAGTTTTAATAATGGACTATCGACAGGCAGAACGGTGCAAAAATATGGGGTTTATGTTGATTCAATTTGGCCTTGGAGTACTACAACTGACGGCGTAAATGATTTATGTGGTCATGGAACCAGTATGGCTTCTGTAGCTACTGCGCCTCGTAACGATAAAGGGCAACCTGTTGGTGTGGCTTATAATGCAAATCTTGTTACGTATCGAGCAGCTTCCAATGTCGTATTAGATGGTTATCATGAACAAAATGGTGTGAAGAATGCTTTTACAGCTTTAGGAAATAATGCTAATGTCAAAATCATTTCAATGTCAATGGGACATATTATTTCGGTAGGTAAAATCGAAGACGGTGTTAGATATGCTTATAGTAAAGGGAAACTAATTTTCTGTGCAGCTGGTACGTCTACAAGTTTTACAACATTTGCAGGAGTGATTTTTCCAGCTTGGATGGCCGAAACGGTTGCGGTAACAGGTATTAAAGAAGCCAGTACGTATCAGGCTTGTGATGTTTGTCACACCGGAGGGAAAGTAGATTTTACTATTATGATGGAACGAACTTCTGGAAATCATATTCCAGTGAATAGTTATTATGATGCACAAGGTGATTATGTTGGAGGTTCTTCGGTAGCCACGGCTACCACAGCAGGTATTGCGGCCTTAGTTTGGGCCAAAAATCCATCATGGACACGTGATCAAGTTTTGACAAAAATGCGTCAAACTTCTCATTTATATCCGAATAAACATGCAGAGTATGGTTATGGAATGCCAAATGCTTTATTGGCG
>JAGORP010000146.1 GCA_018062725.1 Flavobacterium sp. | reverse complement strand
GCTTTTGAAGGTTTTCGATATACTTCAATTTCTCTTCTGGCTTTTGATTGAATACTAAAGAGGTCGTTTCTGGAAGCATTTTTTCTAAAATTCTACGTTCACCGTCATTATCTCCAGACAACACAACCAAATCATATTTTTTGGATAAGTTTTCAAATAATCTTTCTAAGCCTTCTCGATACTGATTGTTAAATACATAACTCCCTTTATAAACGCCATCTATTTCAACATGTACTTTGGTTTTTTTATGGGTATTTTCACTCATATGCTGTAAAAATTGAGAAGAACCCAATTTTACCGAATGCCCTTTTATTTCTGCGAAAATTCCTTTTCCGATGATTTCTTCAAAACTAGTGATGTCTAACTTTTCTTGATTTGGGATAAAATCATAAAGTCTTCTACTTAATGGATGATTGGAGCCACGCAATACATTTTTCAACAATTGTAATTCGGAAGTTTTTAATTCTGTTCCTTCATAAGTGATTGAAGTCTTTTTATTGGTGGTGATGGTCCCCGTTTTATCAAATACGATGGTCGTTACTTTGGCCAATTGTTCGATAACCGTAGCATTTTTTAAATACAATTTTTTATACCCCATAATTCGCAAGACATTTCCAAGTGTAAAGGGAGCTGTTAACGCCAAGGCACAGGGACAAGCGACAATTAAAATAGCGGTAAATACATTAAAAGCGGTGGTAGTATCTTTAAAAATCCAAATTCCGAAAGAAATGAAAGCCAACAACAATAATGCCGGAGTGAAATACCTGCTTATAGTATCTGTGATTGTTTTGTACTTTATTGTAACTTTTTTCTGAAAAACATCATTACTCCATAATTGAGTCAAGTAACTTTGCGAAACCGAATGCAAAACTTCCATTTCGATGACTTGACCAATTTGTTTGCCTCCAGCATAAACTTTATCACCCGATTTTTTAGTTATAGCTACAGCTTCTCCCGTAACAAAACTATAATCAATAGAAGCTTCCGAAGAGATTAAAATACCATCAACTGGAATTAATTCTTGATTTCGAATTAACAACCGGTCTCCTTTTTCAATATCGTATACTTGAACCGGAATTTCGGTTCCATTAGCCTCAATTTTAGTAATCGCTATGGGAAAATACGATTTGTAATCGCGTTCAAATGACAGAAAATTATACGTTTTTTGTTGAAACAGTTTTCCTAATAACATGAAGAAAATCAATCCGCACATGCTATCAAAAAAACCTTGCCCATAATCAAATAAAATATCAACTGTACTTCTCACAAACATCACCACAATACCCAAAGCGATTGGAATATCTATATTGAGCATTTTCGATTTTATACTTTTCCAAGCCGAAACGTAATATCCCCAAGCCGAATAAAAAAAAGGCGGTAGTGCTAAAGCAAAAATTAACCAACGAAAAAAACCTTTGTATTGGTCAATCCAAAATTCTCCTACTTCAAAATATTCGGGAAAAGAGAGTAACATAATGTTTCCGAAAGAAAAAAAGGCTACACCAATTTTATAAATTAACGTTCTATCAATATTTTCTCTTTTGGCATCAAAATTTTCCAAGCTGATATAAGGTTCATACCCAATATTACTCAGCATTTCAACAATTGTTTTCAAGTTAACTTGTGCAGGATCGAAAGTAACACGAACTTTCTTTTCGTGAAAATTTACTTGAGAACAACTTATTCCTTTTTGAAGTTTTTGTAGATTTTCCAAAATCCAAATACACGAGCTACAATGTATATGAGGTATGTACAATGAAATAATATGGGTGGAATCCTCTTGAAAATCGAGGAGTTTTGTACTAATTTCTTCATTTTCTAAAAAATCATATTTCCCTTTAATATCTTGTGGTGTTGCGCCTGGTGATTTTTCAAAATCATAATAACATGTCAGATCATTTAGACTAAAAATCTCATAGACTGTTTTACAGCCTACACAGCAAAACCATTTTTCATCAAAAAAAACTTCATTTGCTTTCACGACATCATTACCACAATGGAAACAATTTTGTGTATTCATATGTGCAAAAATTAATTTGTTATAGGCCACATATGGTATCGATCTAATAAATACAAGTGTTTATTGACTCTAAACTTGTGATTTAGTAGCGATTTCATAATTTGCTCATTTACCTAAGACAAAGTTGCAATTTTATATCTATTTAAAATATGATTTTTGTCATACAAATCGATATATTTGTACTTTGTAAGGAATATCATTTATGAATAAGTGTGAGCAATGTATCGTTAGACAATTTAGTGCTTTAAAGGCTCTATCAAAAGAAGAGCTTTTAAAAATGGCTAATTGCAAAACTTCTTACACCATAAAAAAAGGCGAACCTATTTTTGAAGAAGGCGAAACAACAAATGGTGTTTTTTGCGTTAAATCGGGCGTTTGTAAAATGTCGAAATTAAGTGCAAACGGTAAAGATCAAATTGTTAAATTATCGAAACCTGGTGAGTTATTAGGCCAACGCTCTATGATTAGCGATGAACCTGCTAATTTAAGCGCTATTGCTTTGGAAGACATGGAAGTATGCTTTGTTCCAAAAAATGAAATCATGCAGTTTTTCAATCAAAACAATCAGTTTTCTATGAACATGATGAAAACCATTTGTGGTGATTTAAGAGAAGCAGATGATCATATGGTTTCTATGGCACAAAAAAGTGTAAAGGAACGTTTGGCAGAGACTCTTATTAATTTAGAAGATGGTTTTGGAACTAACGAAGATGGTTCGTTGCGAATTCAATTATCACGTGAAGAATTAGCCGGAATGATTGGTACAGCCACCGAAAGCTGTATCCGATTACTTTCTGAATTTAATAAAAATGGATGGGTTGATTTGACTGGAAAAAAAATTACTATTAAAAATAAAAGTCAATTGAAAAAAATATCGGATTAAAAAAGGGAAGCAAATGCTTCCCTTTTTTATTTTAATTCAGCTACAGGTCCATCCCATTCTGAAAATCCGCCCATTAAGTTATAAGTTATCTCAAATCCCAATTGATTCATTATAGTACAAGCC
>JAGORP010000145.1 GCA_018062725.1 Flavobacterium sp. | reverse complement strand
GCTTTGGCTAAATCTTTAAATTTTATATTTGGCGTTGTAAACCCCTTTACAACATTTCCAAAAACTTCATTAGATATTTTTTTATTCATTTTCTTCTCCCGACTCTTTCTCTTTAAAAATATTAACTAAACTTACCGCTACTGTATTTACAATACGTTGACCGTTCCATGCGCTTGATAATTTTGATCCTGGTAATTTTTTTAAAGCATGAGGCCAATTTTTCTCCCATTGTGTACCTGAAAAAATTTTATCAATGGATGCTGAAGCTCTTGAAATATGCAACGCTTTAGTTTTTTTTATACCTAAATTCATTAAACGGTCTTCCCATTCTATATAGCCATCAGGAAGGCATGTTTTTTGAATGGCTGTTTCAATTGAAATTTGTTTTCCATTATCATTAAATGTTGATGATAGTAAATGCTCCAAACACGCTACTTCGTTGGTTTCTGTCTGTTTTTCAAAAGGTTCAAAATATAAATTTTGTTCAAGCCAACTTTGAATTTGATGATGTTTTATGTTTGCACAAATTGCGTATCCAGTAAGTACAGGGGAATACGTATCGGCAAACCTAGCTGTTTTTCTCTTTCTTAAAATTTCATGAATTTGATTATGAATTGGGAAAAATTCAGTTTGCATCTTCTCAATACAAAAACTAAAAAAATCAATTCCAAAATCTTTAGTTAATTCTATTTTAAAAAAATGATCCGTACCATTTTCCATAAATTCTTTTGAAAGTTTTTCATTTCTCTCAATCTCTAAAATTAAAAAACGATTATCATCTTGCTCAAATACAATCCCACTATTAATGGAACAAAGACTTGCGCAAAATCTAGCCAATGACACACGATCCTCTCCGCTAGGAGTGGATTTAACAACTACACAAGAAGAATCCCCGCTTGCGTTTCTTGTTAAATCTACAATTTGAGCAATTCGATTCGCGCTATATGTTCCTGTAGTTTCCATTTCATCCATTAATACAGCTAAACTTTTTGATTTAATTTTTGAACGTATGCCAGCCTCAGTAGTTTTTCCACCCACGGTAATATGATTCGGAATTGTTTTTGCTAAAAAATTATCTTTTAAATAACTTTTTCCACTCGTGGAAGATCCAGTTATCCATATATGTGGCCGCCAAGGTATTGATCCTGCTACGTTTGCGCAAAATGCCCAACCAAGTATAAGTTGAGCCGAGCGAGAGTCTTTCCATGCAATTTTTTCTAAATTAACAACTACTTTTTCTAGAAGTAATTCAAAATCATCTCTTCGTTTTGTTTCTGGAATTAAAAATGAACCATCCGCAAAAAAATCACGTCCCAATTTATCTTTAAATGAAAATAAGTCTTGTTCTTCTCCGGTATGCGGAAAAAATATTTTCTTTCCATCATTGATGAAAAACTTTTCACCATCAAAATAAAAACCCGCTCCAAAAAGCACTTTTTTATCTATGGCACCTGCTTCAAACGAAAACTTTTTTAATGAATCGGCTGCACGATTTAAGTCTATCGCTATTCCTCCGCGAGATGCTGGAAAATGCTCATGCCAAAAGTTAAATGGCATTAAGTCTGTTAAATCATCCGTGGATATTTTGGATATCTTTTTTGGAATTAGAAATTGTCTAGACAAAAACCAATGCCCCTCATTGTTGTAACCAAGGAATTTAATGTTGCCATTGAAAATGGTTTTATCATGCTGATATACACCATCATCAAAGTTATTAGGTGACTCTTTGCCTGGGACATCTACTTGAATTGGATTTTGCAATTGCGATAGAACTTCGTCTTTCCCTTCCATGATAAAAAGGTCATTAAAATCTGTTGGCTTTCCTTCCAGATTTTTAAATGTAGGTAACACCACACTTCCTGAAATCGCAAACGCCGCTTGTTTGGCTTTGACTTCACCTACTCGATGCCCTTTGATTGAATCATTATCCGCACAAAAAATGATTTGTGCATCCGGATATTTTTTTCGTATCACTTCCGCAACTGGTAAAAGATTACCCGCGTCAAATGCGCATACCGTCGGCACTTGCGAACATTCATAAATGGTTGCCGCTGTTGCGAAACCTTCCGCGATGTATATTTTTTCCGCACTAGACAAATCACCCATTGGAAAGTAACCGGACAGTTTTGATCCAAAAATAAACTTGTCGTTTCCATCTTTTGTTTTTTTACTAAGGATTTTTTGAACGGCTGAAATTCTATCTTTGATGTAAATGGGAATGACAAGATTATTAGTTTCGTCAATCTTTATGCCATGGGCAAGAATTTTCTTTCGCTCTAGATATGGGTGACTGGTTGCCGTTGGTAACTCATGGTATTTGACGTTCCAATCTACATTTTTTTGATCTACGGTTGTTTCGTAAAACTTTTCACCCGTTCGATTATTACCAAACGAAAACCCAAAGTCATTTTTTACAAGGTAACATTCTTTTTTCGCTCCAAATCGAAGGAACTTGTTTTTATTCATGGGTAAAGCATTGGGTTTAACTCCAAGCTTTTCAAAAACGCTGTCTAGTATTCTATCCGTCATTACCAAATCTCACGCGGAAAATCCAAAGGGCAACGCTCCAAAGAACATACAACGATGCAGTTGCCGTCATAGTCGCAACACTTTTTATGCGTTGAGCATTGGGCATACACCGCGTAACTCGTTAGTAATACCAATAATATAATGATTAGTTTTTTCATTTGTTCCTTTCAATGATTTTTAAAATCTTTCTGTTAATTCGCTTGTCTTTTGGATTGTAGGTGTACCATTTTCCATACATATACATTTTCAATCCTTTCTTGCTTTCAATGATGTATCCGTTTGGGATAATCAAATTATTTTATCCTCTGTGTTAGTTTGTTGTTCCCATTCAATATATGAATCAACAATGGTCATGGCCTGGTTCAATCCCTCTCTATAACCAGATTCATATATATTTTTTGAAGCGATATGCTGTTTTTGAATCATTTCTCTTAACTCCAAAAGTATTGTTAGTGTGTAGTTCATTCTAATTCCTTTAAGATTGTTTCTATTTCATGCG
>JAGORP010000005.1 GCA_018062725.1 Flavobacterium sp. | reverse complement strand
GGCGTAACGTCTAATAACAATACATCTTTTACATCTCCAGAAAGTACACCCCCTTGAATAGCAGCTCCAATAGCCACAACCTCATCCGGATTAACTCCTTTAGACGCTTTTTTACCGAAGAATTTTTCTACTTCGTCAGCAATTCTTGGCATTCTTGTAGAACCTCCAACTAAAATTACTTCGTCAATATCAGATGTTTTTAAACCTGCATCTTTTAATGCTTTAGCAACTGGTTCCATAGAACGTTTTACTAAGGCATCAGATAATTGCTCGAATTTAGCTCTTGATAATTTTTTAACTAAGTGTTTCGGTCCTGAAGCGGTAGCTGTAACGTAAGGCAAGTTGATTTCTGTTTCCGCAGAAGATGACAACTCAATTTTAGCTTTTTCAGCTGCTTCTTTAATTCTTTGTAATGACATTGGATCTTGACGTAAGTCGATTCCTTCTTCCGCTTTGAATTCATCTGCCAACCAGTCAATGATCGTTTGGTCAAAATCATCTCCACCTAAGTGTGTATCTCCGTTAGTCGACAATACTTCAAAAACGCCGTCTCCTAATTCAAGGATAGAAATATCGAAAGTACCTCCCCCTAAATCGTATACTGCAATTTTTTGATCATGTCCTTTTTTATCCAATCCGTACGCTAATGCTGCAGCAGTAGGTTCGTTGATGATACGCATTACTTTAAGACCTGCAATTTCACCCGCTTCTTTCGTAGCTTGACGTTGTGCATCATTAAAGTACGCCGGAACAGTAATAACTGCTTCTGTAACGGTTTGACCTAAATAGTCTTCAGCCGTTTTTTTCATTTTTTGAAGTGTCATAGCTGACAATTCTTGCGCTGTATATAAACGACCATCAATATCCACACGTGGTGTATTGTTGTCTCCTTTTACTACAGTATAGGGAACTCTTTTTGCTTCATCAGTAGTTTCAGAAAAAGTATGTCCCATAAAACGTTTGATAGAAGCAACTGTTTTCGTTGGGTTTGTTACTGCTTGTCTTTTTGCAGGATCACCCACTTTAATTTCGCCACCTTCCACAAATGCAATGATCGATGGTGTTGTTCTTTTTCCTTCAGCATTAGGAATAACTACTGCCTCATTTCCTTCCATTACAGAAACACAAGAGTTCGTTGTTCCTAAGTCAATTCCGATTATTTTACCCATTTTTACTATATTTAATTATTGTGTAATTCGTTTTAATCACTCGAAATCCAAAATGACAAGGATTGTGCCAAGGAATAAAATAGAATAAATTGTCAGTTTTTAAAGTAATATATATGACAAAATGACAAAAACACACCTTTTGACTTATGAAGATCAAAATTTCTCAAACAAAACCTTTTCATTAAAAATAACAATGGACACTAATATAAGTGAATACGCCATGATTTGTGACAGGTTGATATTTTCTTTAAAGTAAAAAATGGCTAGTAAAAAATTGATTAACGGATTGGTATACATCAAAATTCCTACGGCAGAAGAATTCATCCCTTTTAGCGCGTACAAATTCAAAAATAACGGAATAATGGTGAAAAGCAGCACAATTAACGTCATCAGAATCCAAAATAATGAAGCGGTTGGGGTAACGTCTTTATAAAAAGGATAAAATGGCAATAATACTACCGAAGCAATGACCATTTGAACGGTTAACACCACAAATCGATCAAACTGATTATTCTTACGCTGACTGATTAAATACAAAGCAAAAGTAGTGGCAATGATAAGACTGTATATCAATTCTGTAACGTGACCATAGGATAAAATACCACAACTAATTACACATAAAAAAACCGAAAACCATTGCCACTTACTAAGTTGCTCTTTTAAAATTAAAAAAGCCAAAATAGTGGTGATAATCGGGCAAATCAAATAGGCAAAGGAAGCCGATTGCAAACTCACATGATTCACACAATACATGAATAAAAACCAATTGAAGGTGAGTAAAAATCCACCAAAAACAGTCAACAACAACGTTTTCTTTTTTTCAGCTTTTTCGAAGGAATTAAAAACAGCTAGATCTTTTTTTAGCTTTCCTTTTCGGAACAACAAATTGATAACCAATAATAATGTTGTCGCATAAAACACGCGATAAAAAAGAATATCCAAAGAAGGATAATCATGTAATGGTTTTAAAGCCAAGCTAAAAAATCCCCAAATAAAAAAAGACAATAACGCTGAGAAAAAGTAATTATTAAGTTGCATTTTATGGTAATTGATAAGAAAATAAAGTAGGAAAATCGATAATAGATTCGTCTAAAACACCGTCTTTATCATACGCTTTCCAAGGTGCGTTTGCAAAAAAGTAAAATTTGTTCCCTACTACTGTGCCTAATGCTGGTTCGTTAAATTCGGGACGGTTATTATCCAAAACTTTAGCACTTAAGATCTCGTTGCCATCGTTTAAAAAATATTGCACTACTCGAATTGGTTTTGCCCCATTGTGAATAGCCAACAATGTTTTATTATACCAAAGCAAACCATCAATCCCTTTTTTGGTGGCATTGACAGGAAATTCCAACCAATTTCTTTCGGAAGGATTAGCAATATTAATTCTTAAAATACCTTTCAGATAATCGGCAATAAATAATTCGGATTGTTTGTCGTTAAAAGTCAGCCCTTGTAAGTTAAAAGCCTCCTTTTTCAAATCCAACCATACTTCCAATTTATCCTTAGAAATGGTAAAAATTGTAGCTTCTCCACTATCGGAAATAAACACATTCCCGTTTTTATTGACCACTAAATCGCCCAACACATGATTGCCTTCCAATGCAAATCGCTGGATGATTTTTTTAGTTTTGATATCAATTTTCAACACTTCTGATTTTCCTTCCCAACTCGAAGTATAGCCTTTCATTTCGGGCATAGTCGAAGAAGTTACCCAAAGTATTTTTTCATCAGCATCCGCTTTCATCGCTAAAACAGCGTAGAGATTTTCGTCTGTAAACCAATCGGTACATGTACCTGATTTCATATCAAAACTTACTATTTTTCGGTTTCGAATACTCGTGGCTAACCATTGTTTTGATTTTTTCAAATATAACAAACCTTCCGGATGCAAATCTCTTTCAGATAAAATGACTGTTTTCACAGAAGAGATCACCGGATTGTTTAATTCCGATTGCAAACTAAGTAATGAGGCATATTGGCTGGACGTTTTAATGCTTTCCAAATCGGTTTCCTTTTCAAAAGCCACCAAATTATTCATTAACAAACACTTTTTTAGTGTCGCAATCGATGCTTCTGTTTTTCCATTTAAGGCGTAGGCACATGCCAGATTATAGGTATAGGTAGGATGCGAAGGACGAAGACTGTCCAATTCTTTTGTCAGTTTTAAAAAAGCAGCAAAATCTTTGTCTTGATAGGCTTTGGTACTTAGATTGTATTTCTCTTTTAACGATTGTCCGTATGACACGCTAAAAAAACTAAGAAGTAGAATGGCAAAATAATTTCTCATATAAAAAATAATCGGAGTAAAAGTACTGATTTCCTTTACTCCGATTATTTAAATTAACGCTAATTTAAGAAACGTAATCCCTTAAAACTTATGTTGAATTCCTACTTTATGTCCTTTAATCGCAAAATATAAAATGAATAAATAACACGGCAAGATAGCCATATAAAATGCCGTATGGAAAGGAATACCTAACCCGCCCTGCTCCGGTAAATCACTCAAATACCCATAAAGTAAAGGCCAAATAGCTCCACCCGCAATACCCATAATCATAAAGGCTGAACCTGTTTTAGTAAATTTCCCCAAATGATTGATACCAAGTGGAAAAATGGCCGGCCACATTAACGAATTAGACAATCCTAATAACGCAATAAACAAAACCGAATATTGTGAGCTCACTGTTAAAAAGGCTAAAGTGCAAAATACAATTCCTAAAATGGCACAAATGCGTAAGGCTTTTTGTTGCGACATGTATTTCGGAATGGTAAAAATTCCAATCACATAACCGATTAACATACTAAACAACGTTACTGATGTTAAATATTTAGCGGTATCTGGCGCAATTCCTAAGGCCTTCCCATACACACTAATAATATCTCCAGCCATTACTTCGGCAGCCACATACACGAAAATACAAAAGGCTCCTAAAAACAAATGTGGAAACTGAAAAATAGAAGTATGCTTAATGGTTTCGCCACTATTTTCATCGACAACATCTTCTTCTACTTCCACTTCGGGCAAGTGAGTATATTTAATAATTATGGCAAAAACCGAGAATATTATAGCCAACACAATGTAAGGTGTATTAACTCTCGACAAGACATCGTTTAAAATCGTTTCTTTTTCGATTCCGGTGGCAGTGGCGATTTTTTGTTCGATTTCTGCCGCATTTTTTAAGAATAAAGAACCCATAATTACAGGCACAATCATTCCGGCAAACTTGTTGAAAATTCCGGCTATACTAATTCGTTTGGCAGCACTTTCTATCGGTCCGATAATACTTAAATACGGATTAGCAGCGGTTTGCAACAAAGCCAAAGCGGCTCCTTGAATAAAAATACCCGCTAAAAAGAACGGAAATGATTTGGACTGCGCCGCAGGAATAAAGACTAATGAACCCAATCCTAGGATGAATAATCCAACAATAATACCGTTTTTAAAACCCAACTGTTTTAAGATCCAAGACGAAGGCAAGGCCAAAAAGAAATACGCTATATAAGAAGCGAACGTTACAAAAAAAGCTTGTGTGTTTGATAAACCAAAAGATAATTTAAAAAATGGTATTAACGTTCCGTTGGCCCAAGTGACAAATCCGAAGATAAAAAACAAAGCTACAATAATGATTAAAGGCTTTGTGGTTTGATTTTGATTCATGTTTTTTTAGTTAGTTGGTTCAAATATAATAATTAGTTGTATTAAAATTTAAAAATAGTATTTTTGCTTAAAATTAATAATGATGAAGTACTTCCTTTCACTTTTAGTAAGTTTTTTAGTTCTAACCGGTTGCGATGATGGCGATATCATTGAAGAAACATTCAACTTTGCGAATGCAACGGTACAAAAATGTGCTTCTTCCTCGGTTTTATACAAAATAAGTGATAATGAAGCGCTTGTTTTAAATACTCCTGAAACAACATTTCCTAACGCAGAAGGCACGCAAACCATTCCTGTTTCTGGGACTACTTCGATTCTTTATAAAAAATATGGTACTACAACCACTTCCGAGAACATTTGTGGCACTCCAACACTTCCAGTTGTGGAAGAATGGTTTGTAACGGGTGGAAGTATTGAAGTCATTTCGACTAAAATATTTGACACAACCAACCCAACTGAAGTTATTGCTTACAATCATAAAATCACATTCAAAAACATCACTTTTACAGCACCGACAAAACAGGTGGTATATGCAAATTATGAATTTGGAAACTACAGAACCGAAGTAATTGATTTAGCATTTGATTACGATACAGCAATAACACAGACTTGCCCTGGAAACAATCTAATTTTTAAATTTAACAACACCAACGCGCTTTTACTGGATGTCGACCCTGCTTTATTTGATCATACAATTGGTACCAAAACAGCCTTAATTAGCACTACAAATAAAGTCACTTATCGTGTTTACAACGGAAGTTTAAATACCAATTTCTTTTGTTCGGCCATTCCACCTACAAGTCCAACGTTAACAGAAGAATGGATCGCGGAAGATGGTGTAACAAGCACTAGCGGCATTATTAAAGTAGAAACAACCGTAGATTCTCCAACGACTTATAAACACGTGATAAAACTGTACAATACCACTTTCAAAAAAGGGGTAAAAACCTACAGTCCTGCGCCAAATGCTGATTACACTTTCGGGGAATGGATTACGAATTAATTATACCAATTTCTTCTGAATAAAATACACTTCCGTAGCGCCAACACCGTATTTTTGATAATTGGCATCTTGAAACGTAAGGTTATCATAACGGCCTAAAAGAAAATCGAGTTCGGCTTTAAGAACGCCTTCTCCTACACCGTGAATAAAGACAATTCTCGGAATTCGGTTGCGTAGCGCAAAATCAATTTGGCGTTTGACCGTTTCGGTTTGTAAGGTTAAAATATCGTAATTAGACATGCCGCGTTTGTTGGGCACCAACTTTTCAATGTGCAAATCGATTTCTAATACAAATTCGTCTTTTTTCGATTTTTTTTCTTTGACGAAACTTCTGGCTTTTGGAATTTCTTTCTCTTTCTTTACTGAAGAAAAATTAGTATTAGAAAAATTATGCATCAAATCGCCCGATGCTTCGATTAAAATTAGCTCTTTTTCATGAAAAGTCAACTCAAAGCCGTCATTGGTTTCAATGGTAATTTGTTGTTGATTTACTTTCAACACCCTTCCGTCTAAATTGTCATCAAGAACCGATACTTTATCTCCTTTAGCAAACATACTTTTGAACATTTTAGCAAAAGTAAAAAACTTTAGTTCACAGCACTTTTATATTCTATCTTTTTTGTAATATTGAAAAACAAGAAATTTCATGGAAGACTACCTACTCCCTTGTTTAAGCAAACAATTTTTAGGCATTGATTGTCTAGGCTGTGGTATTCAGAGGGCTTTAATTTTATTGATACAAGGAAAATTTGAAGAGGCGTTTTATATGTATCCGGCTATTTACTCTCTTTTTCCTTTAGTCTTTGTTTTTGGTCTTCATCTATTTGACAAATCCAAAAATTACAAATTCTTACTAAACCTTCTATTTTTGCTAAACCTTTCTATCATGATTGCCTCCTACATTTGGAAGCATTTTATATAAAAAAATCCGCTTTCAAGCGGATTCTTAATTTCTTATTTTTCAAACTCTTTTAACGTCGAAATAATAATGCCGATACAATCATGCAATTGCTCTTCATTCATGACTAAAGGTGGCGCAAAGCGAATAATGTTTCCGTGGGTAGGTTTGGCTAATAAGCCATTCTCTGCCAAACGCATACAAATATTCCAAGCCGTATCGCTTTCTTCCGTATCGTTAATTACTACAGCATTTAACAATCCTTTACCACGGACTAAAGTCGCAACTGAAGAAGTTTGAATGAATTTATCTAATTCTGCACGGAAAATTTGACCCAAACGCTCTGCATTTTCGGCTAATTTCTCGTCGGTTACCACTTCTAATGCAGCAATAGCAACTGCGGCCGCTACTGGGTTTCCTCCAAAAGTAGAACCATGTTGTCCCGGCTTAATCACATTCATGATGGCGTCGTTTGCCAATACTGCCGAAACGGGATACGCTCCACCTGAAATCGCTTTCCCTAAAATCAAGATATCCGGTTGTACATTTTCATGGTGTACGGCTAATAATTTCCCAGTACGTGCAATTCCTGTTTGCACTTCATCTGCAATAAACAATACGTTATGTTTTTCACACAATGCTTTGGCTTTGGCCAAATAACCTTCAGAGGGTACATATACTCCAGCTTCACCTTGAATAGGCTCTACTAAAAATCCTGCGATATTTGGAGAAGAAGTAATGGCCTTTTCTAAAGCATCTACATCATCGTACGCAATTTTGATAAAACCTGCCGTATACGGACCGAAGTTTTTACGGGCATTTTCATCATTTGAAAAAGAAATAATAGTAGTGGTTCTTCCGTGGAAGTTATTTTCACAAACAATTATTTGAGCTTCATTTTCGTTGATGCCTTTTTTCTCGTACGCCCATTTTCTGCACAACTTCAAAGCCGTTTCCACTGCTTCGGCACCCGTATTCATCGGTAATACTTTATCAAAACCAAAATAATTGGTTATAAACTGTTCATAAACCCCTAATTTATCATTGTAAAATGCACGAGAAGTAAGCGTTAAGGTTTGCGCTTGCTCGATCATTGCTCCTACAATTTTAGGGTGACAATGTCCTTGATTTACTGCCGAATACGCCGACAAGAAATCGTAATATTTTTTTCCTTCTACATCCCAAACATAAACACCTTCACCTCTATTCAATACTACAGGTAGTGGATGATAATTGTGTGCTCCATGTTTGTCTTCTAATGCAATGGCTTCTGCTGAACTTAATTTTTCTAAAACTGCCATACTAAAATTTTTATTGATTGGTAAAATCGCAATTCCTACTTGTGGAGAGAAATCATCCATAACTCCTGCAAAAATAGGATTATTTTTGAATGCGTTGTAAAATATCATTCATCATTTCTATTTGCACTTTTTGTATCTCGATTAACTCTTGTTGCTGATTCATAATAAGATGGTCGATTTTTTCATCTAGCATTCGTATTTCAACTTCCGCTTTTAAATTAATCATGTAATCTTTTTTAGCCCGTTCGCGATCTTTTTCTTCTTGTCGGTTTTGACTCATCATAATAACGGGAGCTTGTAATGCCGCAATACAAGACAAAATCAAATTTAATAAGATGAAGGGATACGGGTCAAATCCTTTATTCGTCAAAAGAAGCACATTGGAACCAATCCAAAATAGAATAAAAATAAAAAACGCGATGATAAAAGTCCAACTTCCGCCGAAAGCCGCTACTTTATCGGCAATTATTTGGCCGTAGTTTCGAACATCAACCTCATCTTCCACTTTATTTACAAATGACTTATCATCGTTGATGGAGTGAATGATTTTTTTATGTAAATCGGATAACTGATTCACTTCGGTAGACAAATACCGTGATATGTATTTTTCACGATAAATATTCAACTCGGTATCGGCGATATACTCTTGAACGCTAAAATTGGGATGATCTTCTTTAATTAAATTCAAGACTGGGATTCGGATCGTTTTTCCCAAAACTTTTTCATTATCCTGAAATTCTAATCCTGAAATGGCACTTCTAAACATAACTTTCGATTAATCCTACTAAGGTACAATTTCTTAGATTTTTTAGCGCTAGTCTTGATACATATTTAACAATGTGGGACAGTATTACAATTTCTAGTCCTGCACTAAATCAGATTCTATTGTCCTCCAAGTCCTAAATAAGTTAACAAAATACATCTTTTCCTTACATTAAAGTTACTTGTTATTTGTTTGTTAACCTTTTCTTACAAATTTAAAAATATTGCGATTAAAGTTTCATAACAGTAGCGTTCTAAGTTTGCCTTGTTAAACGAAAATTAAACAAACCATGAAACTTACCAACGGTATTTTAAGTATTGCCATGATTACTACAATCATTTCGTGCAGTTCAGACGACAATGCTACTACTCCAATTATTGGAAGCACTAATCCTGTACAATTAAAAAATCATTCCATCACACCGGTTTTAATACACCCAACAGCCGATTTTTCTTCCCTTAAAACCTTTGCTTTATTTTCAAGTGAAGACACCTTTATGGAAACCCCGGAATATGTTTTCGGAGGTTCGGCAGATGGTTCTGGATTATTTAAAAACTGTGATAACACCTATACGTTCTTAGTAAATAATGAAGATAACTTTGCAGTATCTAAGATTAAATTTAACAAAAACTTCAAACCTGTTGCTGGAGAATATATTTTAAATTCAAACGGAGCTGGAAACAGATTGTGTTCTGCAACATTAGTAACTCCTGAAATTCACGGTTTTGGTCCTATTTTTTTAACGGCTGGAGAAAGCAACAACGAATCACAAGTTATTGGTTTAACACCTTACGACACCAAAGCAAACAACAGTTCACCTCGACCAATTGCTGGCTTTGGAAGATGGTGTGCAGAAAACGCCGTGCCGTTAGCCAAAGAAGCATTTGCAGGACAAACAGTTATTTTATTAGGAGATGATGATTCTGGAACTTACGGAGGTCAACTAGTAATGTACAAAAGTACAACTGGCGATTTAAACAACGGAAAAGTGTATGTTATGAAAAGAACAGATAACATCACTAACGAAAGAACCATGACTGAAAACAATACGTATCCAGTAGAATTTGTAGAAATTACAAATGCAAAAACGAACACTGGTCTTCAGAACAATCAAGCAGCGCAAACAGCACAAGCAATTGCTTTTGGGCGTGTAGAAGATATTGACTTTAGAAAAGGAGCAGGAAAAGAAAGAGAAGTATACTTCAATGTTACTGGACAAGATAATACAGGCGTAAATGCCGATAATTCAAGATCTAAATACGGACGTGTATACAAATTGGAATTGAATACAAACAATCCGTTAAGCGGACAATTGACTTTAGTTCTTGATGGAGATGACAGAGCTGGAAAAGCAAAAAAATTCCAAAATGTAGATAACATTTGCGTTACTAAGAATTTCGTGTATGTTCAAGAAGACGCCAACGGATATGGTGATGAAACGCACGACGCTTATATTTACCAATACAATATTGCGACCAAAGAATTGAAAGTTGTTTTTGAATTAGATCACAAACGTTCAGACCCAACCAATAAGTTCCTAAGTGCGACTTCTACTTTTGGTTCATGGGAATATGGTGCCTTGATTGATGTTTCAGAAACGATTGGAATACCGAATACTTTCATGCTTTCCATTCAGGCGCATACTTGGAGAAGTGATGCTTTCAAAGGTGTTGATGGCGGAACAATTCGTCCAAATGAAAATCAAGGAAGTCAAGTAATTTTAATCAAAGGTTTACCAAGATAAAAACGATTTTGAATACCCTTAATTAGGAATGTGAAGCATCACATTCCTAATTTTAATTTATATAAAATGAGAAAATACGTTGCACTTATAGCTATCAGCATAGTAGTATTCGCATGTCAAAATACTAATTATAAGGAATTATCACCAATAGAAAACACCAAACAAAGCCTGCTACAAAACTACACTCAGTTTGCGAACAGTTCTAAAAGATTAGACCATCTGGTTCATGCAAAATCAGACATCCAAAAAATACAAAATACCTTCAAACAAACACGTTTGCAGTATAAAAAAATCGAAAGTTTCTTGACTTTCTATTTTCCGGAAACTTCAAAAAACATTAACGGTGCTGCCATTAATGAAAATGATATTGAAGAAACCAGCCGGAAGGTAGAATATGCCACCGGTTTTCAAAAGGTGGAAGAACTCTTATTTTCGGATGAAATTGATGCTGAAGAATTAAAAAAACAAGTTGGAATTTTAAACGGCTTCAATCAGTCCTTAAAAAGTAATATCGAAAACATCCAACTTTCCGATAGCAATGTCTTTGAGGCTCAAAAACTACAAATGGTTCGTTTGATGAGTTTGGGAATTTCTGGTTTCGATTCCCCAATTGCGCTACATTCCATTCCAGAAGCCAAAGCAACCATTGAGGGTATTTCGGAAGTGGTTGGTCTTTTTTCAAAGGATAAAAAATTTGAAGCAATCATTACCAAAACGAAAATGTACTTGGACAAAAATCAAAATTTCAATGATTTCGACCGAGCAGATTTTGTATTGAATTATTGCATTCCCATTTCCAATTCCATTCACGAAATTCAACAAAAATTAAAAATCGAAACCAATCCATATAACAATGCCATTAACCTTAATAAAAAAAATATTTTTGAAGAAGGTGCCTTCAATCAGGATTATTTTGCTCCAAATTACAATCAAAAACCAAGTCAATCACAAATTGCATTAGGCGAAAAATTGTTCTTCGACCCCATATTAAGCGGAAACAACACCGTTTCATGTGCTACTTGTCATCTTCCAAATCAAGGCTATGCGGATCATAAAACAAAAGCTGTAAAAAACAAATTAAACACCAGAAACACACCCACTTTACTGAATTCGGCTTTTCAAAACACCCAATTTTTAGATGGTCGTGTGACGTATTTAGAAGATCAGGCCAAAAGCGTCATCAACAACAAGGACGAAATGCACGGAAGTTTTTCCAATGCCTTAGACAAAATCAATAAAAGCAAGGTATATCGAGCCTCCTTTAAAAAAAATTTTCCTTCCGACATAGAAATCACCGAGCAAAATCTGCTAAAATCATTAGCTAGTTATGTCCGCTCGTTATCAAAACTAAATTCAAAATTTGACCATTATTTACGTGGAAAAACCCAGCTTACTTCCAGCGAGAAGAAAGGCTTCAATTTGTATATGGGGAAAGCCAAATGCGCGACCTGTCACTTTTTCCCTTTGTTCAACGGAAGTGTGCCACCTTTATACAACGACACCGAAAGTGAAGTTTTAGGAGTTCCTGCAACCAATAACACAGAAAAGGCAAAAATTGATAGTGATTTAGGAGAATATTTAATTTCCAAAGCTCCTTTGAAAAAACATGCTTTTAAAACACCAACGGTAAGAAATAGTGCTATAACGTTTCCGTACATGCACAATGGTGTGTATCAAAATTTAGAAGAAGTACTTGACTTTTACAACCGTGGTGGTGGCTCTGGAATAGGGATAAATCTCGACAATCAAACCTTACCTACAGATTCCTTAAATTTAACAAAAAAGGAAATTCAAGATTTGATTGCTTTCATTAAAACACTAAACAATCCGAGTTATTAAAGAGTTCGCTCTTCATACATCGAAATCAAATTGGTAACGGTATTCCAATTTCGAATGGTTGCCGTTACATTTAGCTTTTTCTCAATATACTTCTGATCAAAACGTGTTTTTCCGGCACCCACCGCATATTTAATATAAATGCGACTGCTGTCAATATGGACTTCATCCGGTTTAAACTGACTCATTTTTAAGTCATTCAAATGGTCGGAATTCAATTCTTTGGAGATAAAAGCAACGTACAATTTTTTGGTATCTGCTTCTTTTTCTTTTAAAAACGGATTAGTGGCAAAACAAGCTTCCAAATCGGATTTCGAAATAACCACAGTAGGCACGTCTAATCCCATTTCTTTAAAAATCTCTTGCTTGATTTTGAATCCCACGGTCGCACCATGTTCTTCTTCAGCATCCACAAAAACATTTCCGGATTGGATATAGGTTTGTACATTCTGAAAACCCATGTTATCTAATAGTTGCTTTAACGCTTCCATTTTTATCATGTTGTGTCCCGAAACGTTGATGCCACGGAGTAAAACCAAATGTGTAACCATTTTTAAAATTTTTAACAAAACTACACTATTTTTATTTTAACTCCATTCGAAGCGAACTTATAAACACTTTTTGTTTTTTTATTTTAAATTGATATATTGCTGAAGTAAAACAAGTTATAAGCCAAAAAAATTATGAAAAAAACATTATTATTATTCGCATTACTATTTCTGTACGCCAAACCAACAAACGCTCAAAATTGGGAAATCAAAACCAATACCGATTACAATTTTTATTTTGAAGAAGCGTATCGGATTTATCCCGAAATTCCACGAGGTATTTTAGAATCAGTCGCCTACACTAATACTCATTTAAAACATATTATACCGAATCCTGACCATCCAAGTTGTGTTGGTTTACCAAACGTTTTTGGTGTGATGGGTTTAACCCAAGATGGCAAAAATTACTTTAGAAACAATTTAAAATTGATTAGTACTTTATCTGGTTTTTCAGAAAAAGAGATAAAAGAAGTTCCTCGAACTAACATTTTGGCCTATGCAAAAGCCTATCATCTACTATTACAACAAGTGGAAGACAAATCGATTGAGAATCAGCGTGTCGTTTTAAATCAGCTGAGTGAGTTACCCGAAAAAAACTCCTATTTCTTGGATTCCTTTTTTTATTCGGTGCTGATGAACATGAATCAACCACCATTTCAAGCCATTCATCAATTACCGAATTACAACATCAATTTCGAAAGAGTCTTTGGCCAAAATTTAAATATTTTACAATCGAAATCCATCAAAATTACAAAAGACAAAATTGAAACTGAAGATGGAAAAACCTATCAGCAACATAAAATAATGGCGCCGCCATGTAGTGATGTTTCAGCTGGATTCCCTTATACCGTTTTAGCAGCGCCTGCCGATCCCGGAAATTACAGTTCCCGAAGTGGCACTGCCATTACGCATGTGACGATCCACACCATGCAAGGTACCTATGCTGGTGCGATTTCGTGGTTTCAAAACCCGTCGGCCAATGTTTCGGCACATTACAACATTCGTGCATCCGATGGTCAGATTACACAATCGGTTTGCGAAATTGACAAAGCGTGGCACGTGAGTAATTCCAATCCGTATACCATTGGAATCGAACATGAAGGCTACATTGAAGACGCCTCATGGTATACTAATAATATGTATGTTGTTTCGGCAAAACTTACGGAAGACATGGCAACTCGTCGTGGTATTAACCTAAAAAGAACCTACGACAAAAACGGAGATTCTGGCACAAATCAGATAAGCGATGGCTGTTTTAAAATCAAAGGCCACCAACATTTTCCGTCGCAAACACACGTAGACCCTGGACCGTATTGGGATTGGAACAAATATTACGATTTATTAAATCCGTTTGCTGCTGCTACAGTAAATACCTACACTACTTGTTCTGGAACTTTTTATGATAGCGGAGGTTCTGGAGCGAATTATGGTAGTGATGAACGTATTTTCTATTTGATTAAGCCTGCTGGAGCCGGAACCGTTTCGTTGAATTTTAGCAGTTTAAACTTAGAAACCAATTACGATTATTTATATGTATATGACGGCGAAAGTTACAACGATCCCTTAATTGCAACCTTAAACGGAACTACCATTCCTCCAACCATTATTGGAACAAGCGGTAAATTATTATTAGAATTTAGAACCGATTGCGCTACCGTAGCTTCAGGTTGGGCAGCCAATTGGTCCTGCAATACGACCGCACCTCTTTGTGAAGAACCAACGGCATTAACTGAAAGCAATTTGACACACAATACGGTACGTTTCGATTGGGCAGATGTTACTACAGCCACTTCTTATGAAATACGATATCGACATGCCTTACAAGCGACTTGGGAGACTTTTACTACGACTATTTCGCAATTTGATGCTACAGGAATGGCTTCCGATGGGCGCTATTTATGGCAAGTACGAGCCATTTGCAACGAACTAAACAGTTCGGCATGGATGGGTAAAGAATTTATTAAAACATCTGCTACCATAAACATGACTACAACCACTTGTACTGGTCGTTTTACAGACACTGGCGAAGAAATTGGAGGTTATCGCAACAACGAAAACTACACCTTTACCATTGCGCCTATAGGAGCTACCTCTATAAAATTAACCTTTGACAGTTTTAACACCGAAGCGAGTTTTGATTTGCTCAGAATTTATGATGGTCCGACCACAGCTTCCACATTATTAGGAACCTATTCCGGAACCACTTTGCCTCCTGTAGTTAATTCCACTGGCGGAAGTTTAACGTTACGATTCACTTCAGATAATTCGACTACAAAAGCAGGTTGGAGCGCCAATTGGACTTGTTGTGATGCCAAAGAAATTAATATCACTGGAAACAATAACAACATTCTGTATAATAGTGTTAGTCCAAGCACAACAAATAACACCGATTTTGGAACCGTGAGTGCGAATACATCAAAATCCTATAAAATTCAAAATACGGGAGCGACTGCCTTAACCATTAAAAATATTGGAATTTCAGGAACAGACGCTTCCCGTTTTACGCTTTCTGGAACTACATTCCCTGCGGTAATTACGGCTGGAGGAAATTTATCCTTCAACATTCTTTTCGACGCGAGTGTTGTAGGTACAAAAAACGCCACAGTAACAGTTGAAAATGACGACTGCAATGAAGTATTGTACAATTATGCCATTCGAGCCAATAGCGGTACTTTGGGCATTTCTGAATTTGGAAATTCGACTAACATTTCTGTGTCTTCCGATTTTAACAGTATTCACATTAACTCTTCGGCTGAAATCATAAAATCAGTGCTCATTTTTGATATTTTGGGACGAAAACTATTCGAAAATGAAACCGTAAACAACACCAACTTTAAACTGAATTTGAGCTCCGATAAAAACATCTTACTCGTTCAAGTGAAAACCGAATCAGGAATATTAAAAACAATCAAAATTATTCATTAAGCCGTATAGAAATTAGAACCTTTTCAACATTAAAAACTGCAATTTAAATCCATTGCAGTTTTTTATTGTTTTTACTTCACACTTCTAACTTCGTACTTCTCACTTCATTTACTATCTTTGCCCCATGGGAAGAAAAAAAACAGACAAAATCGTATTCGAAAACGTAAAAGTCCTTGATGCAGGTGCAAAAGGCGTAAGTGTAGCAAAAGCTCCAGAAGGTCAGGTTATTTTTATACCAAATGTCGTTCCTGGCGACGTGGTAGATGTGCAAACTTTCAAAAAAAGAAAATCCTATTTTGAAGGAAAGGCCGTAAAATTTCATTCCTTTTCAGAACATCGTACAGAACCTGTTTGTGAACATTTTGGCGTATGCGGCGGTTGCAAATGGCAAAACATGAAGTACAGCCAACAATTATTTTATAAAAATCAAGAAGTTTATAACAACTTAAAAAGAATTGGAAAAGTTGAATTACCTGAATTTGAACCTATTTTAGGTTCGGAAAAACAATTTTTCTATCGTAATAAAATGGAGTTCGGATTCTCTTCTTCGCGTTGGATGACCCAAGAAGAAGTGGAAAGCGGCGCCGAATTTGACAATAAAAATGCCGTTGGATTTCACATTCCAAAAATGTGGGATAAAATTTTAGATATTGAAAAATGTCATTTACAGCAAGATCCTTCCAACGCCATTCGTAACGAAATTAGAACGTTTGCTAATGCCAATAATTTATCGTTTTTTAATCCTAGAAATCACGAAGGTTTATTGAGAACGCTAATGATTCGTACGGCGTCGACGGGAGAGCTAATGGTACTGATTCAGTTCTTTGATAACAATAAAAAAGAAATTGAATTGATGATGAATTTCTTGGCAGAACGTTTTCCTGAAATTACTTCATTATTATATGTAATCAACCAAAAAGCCAATGATACCTTGTACGACCAAGATATTATTTTGTTTAAGGGTCGTGATTACATTCTGGAAGAAATGGAAGGTTTACAATTTAGCATCAATGCCAAATCATTTTACCAAACCAATTCGGAACAAGCCTACGAATTATATGCCATTACAAGAGATTTTGCAGGCTTAACCGGTGATGAATTGGTGTATGATTTGTATACAGGAACAGGAACTATTGCTCAATTTGTTTCCAAAAAGGCCAAAAAAGTAATTGGTGTAGAAGCCGTTCCAGAAGCCATTGCCGAGGCAAAAGTAAATGCAACACGCAATAATATAACCAATTGTGAGTTTTTTGTGGGAGATATGAAAAATGTTTTCAACGATGAATTCATTGCAACACACGGTCATCCGGATGTCATTATTACCGATCCACCTCGTGACGGTATGCATGCCGATGTAGTGAAACAAATTTTGAGTATTGCTCCTCAAAAAGTAGTGTATGTAAGCTGTAATTCGGCAACACAAGCGCGTGATTTGGCTTTGATGGACGAAATGTATAAAGTCACTCGTGTGCGTCCTGTGGATATGTTTCCGCAAACGCATCACGTAGAAAATGTAGTCCTTTTGGAGAAAAGAAATTAGTTGCAGTCTCAGTACTCCTTTTGTCACAAAAGGAAGTGCTATTTTACTATTTAAATTTATGAAAAAAATACTATTCGGATTATTCACTTTACTTTTTGCTTTTTCGATTTGGAATTGCGAAAAGGATGATATTTGTGAAGATGGTACACCAACGACTCCAAAATTAATCATAGAATTTTACGACAATTCGAGTCCGACCAATAAAAAAGTGGTAACCGATTTAAAAGTTACTGCTGATGGAATGACTTCATCGTTAGAATATAACGCTGTTAGCAAAATTGAGTTGCCTTTAAAAACAGATGCCAATTTGGTAAATTACAATTTGGTTTTTGATTCTAAAAATGCAGATGTTACTTTACAAAATGAAGACAAAATTGCCATAAACTATTCAAGAAAGGATGTTTATATTTCAAGAGCTTGTGGTTTTAAAACCATTTATAATTTAAATGCAAATCCGAACGGGATGGTTCTGACTTCAGATATTGACAATTGGATTAAAGAAATAACGATTCAGAAATTTACTATCGAAAACGAAAATGAAACTCATGTTAAAATATTCTTTTAGTATCCTTTTTACTTTGGTTTCTTTGGTCAATTTTGCTCAAGAACAGCCAAAAGACACGACCAAGAAAACGCAACGTTACGGACTGAGAATTGGTGCCGATATTTCCAAACTTGCAAGAACACTCTACGATAAAAATTACAAAGGGCTAGAATTAGTGGCTGATTATCGTTTGACCAAAAAAATGTATCTCGCTGGTGAATTGGGTAATGAAAATAAAACCACCGATGACGATCGTGTTAATTTTACAACCAAAGGAACGTATTTTAAAGTGGGATTTGACTCTAATTTTTACGAGAATTGGTTGGACATGGAAAACATGATTCACATCGGACTTCGATACGGTGTAAGTTCATTTAGCCAAGAATTGAACACCTATAAAATATATGATACTTCTGGTTATTTTCCCACTGGAAACTCGGTGGCTTCTGGCAAAAAATATGACGGATTATCAGCCCAATGGGCAGAAGTGGTGGCTGGAATGAAAGCCAAACTATTCAACAATGTTTATGCGGGTGTAAGTGTGCGCATGAATTATTTGATTTCTCAGAAAAAACCAGACAATTTCGACAATCTTTATATTCCAGGATTTAATCGTACTTATGATGGAAAATTTGGGGCAGGTTGGAATTATACCATCACGTATTTCATTCCGCTGTATAAAAAGAAAAAATAATAAAAAATCCCAATTAGTACTAATTGGGATTTTTTATTATTTATACGGATTACTTTTATTTAATTTCCTTCACTCCTTTAGTAAATAACCATTTCATAAAAAGCTTTTCACCTTCATTGGTTTGCACCGTTTGAAATTTCGGAGCTACTAATGTACCTATTACAAACGCAGTTAATGGTATGAATAAACCTTCTAAATTAGTGTAGGTCGAAAGCAAAATTCGAACCGGAATGAATACTACTGCAAAACCTAATAAATTATAAAGGAATGCTTTTACTTTTTTACTCATGTTTGTCTTTTTTAATTATCATTTGATTTTTGAAACTTCTCTCTTTTACTACCTGCATACATTTCGTATTTCGCAAAACGAGTTTCTAATTTTCCATTGAATAATTTAATTTTTCGAGATGGTTTTAGTCCCACAAACTTCAGCGCTTCTAAATTGGCCGTGATAAACCAAGCATTGGTATTAGGATAACTTTGTTTTAAAGTATCGCCAATTTCTCTGTAAAAACGCTCCAAATGAATATCCAAACGTTCTCCATACGGCGGATTAAAGACCATGTGCAACGGTCCTTTATTCTCCTTTTCGGTTTCAAAGAAGTTGCGTTCTGAAATTTTGATATAATCGTCTAGATTGGCATTTCTAACATTATCTTTCGCTTTCATAACCGCACTTGGCGCTTTGTCATAACCTGTGATCGTATAATGAAATTCTTTCGTTTTTTTCATCAACGAATTCACAATTTGATCAAACAAATCGTTGTCCCAATCGCTCCATTTTTCAAAAGCAAATTCCTTACGATTAATATTTGCCGGAATATTACACGCAATCATAGCGGCTTCAGCCAAAATGGTTCCAGAGCCACACATCGGGTCTAGGAAATCAGAGCTTCCATCCCAACCCGACAACAACAACATTCCTGCTGCTAATACTTCGTTAATTGGCGCAATATTCGTCGCTGTTTTATATCCACGCTGGTGCAATGAAGCGCCCGAAGAATCTAATGAAACCGAACATTGATCACGATCGATATGAATATTGATTCTTACATCTGGATAATCTTTATCCACACTAGGACGTTGCCCATATTTATCCTTAAATTGATCAACAATGGCATCTTTACACTTTTGAGCTACAAATTGGGTGTGCTTAAAATTTTCGGAATGCACCGTAGTATCAATGACAAACGTTTGATTAGAGTTCATGTACTGTGACCAATCAATTCCTTGAATGCCTTTGTACAAACTTGTTTCGTTTGTGGCTCTAAAATGATATATTGGTTTTAAAATTTTTAAGGCGGTACGCAACGCTAAATTGGCTTTGTACATAAATCCTTTATCGCCCACAAAACGTACCATTCGTGTGCCCATTTCAACTTCCTGAGCCCCTAATTGTTGTAGTTCTTTGGCTAATATTTCTTCGAAGCCAAAAAGCGTTTTGGCTATCATTTTAAAGTTCTGTTCCATATTGTAATAAATCCCAATTTCTAAATTCCAAAAAAACAACCGCTATTCCGGTTCGAATAATAATTGCCGTTTGGGATTTGTTATTTGTTATTTTAGGTTGCAAAAATACTCTAATTTATTTGGATTTTGGAATTTGTTATCTGGAGTTTATTATTTCATCATCAAAATACATTAAATTTGCACTTTAACCATACATAAATGTCAGATTCGTCAAATCCTAAATCAGAAAACTGGTTCGAAACCTGGTTCGATTCCAAGTATTATCATATTTTATATAAAAATCGTGATGAAACCGAAGCTGAACAATTCATGGATAATTTAACGCATTATTTAAATTTACCCGAAGAAGCAAAAATTCTCGATTTGGCTTGTGGTAAAGGCCGTCATGCGATTTATTTAAACCAATTAGGTTTTGATGTGACTGGAGTCGATTTATCAGAAAACAGCATTGCAGAAGCTTCAAAATCAAGTACCGACACCCTTCGTTTTAAAGTTCACGACATGCGTGAGCGTACCGAAGAAAAGTATGACGCCGTTTTTAACTTATTTACCAGTTTTGGCTATTTTGAAAACGAAGAAGACAACTTCAAAACATTGTTAGCCATAAAAGAAAGCTTAACCGAATATGGTTTTGCGGTGATCGATTTTATGAATGCGAATTATGTCATCAATAATTTAGTTCCGGAAGAAGTAAAAACAGTTGAAAACATTGACTTCCACATTAAACGCTATGTTAAGGACGGACATATTTGTAAAGAAATCGATTTTGAAGACCAAGGACAAAAATTCCATTTTACTGAAAAAGTTAGGGCTTTAACGATTCAAGATTTTGAGACCATGATGGAAAAAGCCGACATTTATTTATTGGATATTTTTGGAGATTACAAATTACGAAAATTCTTTAAAAACGATTCGGAACGATTGATAATGATATTTAAATAAATGATGGATGATGGAAGTTTGGTGATGGATAAAATCATCTAACACCCATCATCTAACACCCAACACAAATGATATACATAATCCCTTTTTTATCGGTGGTTTTTGGGTACGGAATTGCTAATCTACTCGAACCCAAAAACAAGAAAAATTTAAAATTACTTTTGGCTTTTAGTGGTGCTTTTTTGTTGGCGCTGACAGTTTCGCATTTGTTACCTGAGATTTACACCACCGAATCTACAAATCACGAAGGCCACACCCATAACAACATTGGGATTTTTATTATGATTGGAATTGTGTTTCAAATCATTTTAGAATATTTCTCACAAGGTGCCGAACACGGTCACGTACATGGCCATGACAAAATGAATCACATTCCGTGGGCGTTGTTCATCAGTTTGTGTTTGCATGCGCTATTAGAAGGAATGCCGGTAAGTCAGCACCATCATTTGGCTTGGGGAATTTCGGTGCACCACTTCCCTATTGCCATTATTTTGACCACCTTTTTAATGCAATCGCACTTAAATACGTTTTCGACTTTTATTTTTATGATGGTTTTTGCAGTAATGACCCCTTTAGGAACCTATACTGCTCAATATTCAACGGGATTAATACAGTATCAAAAAGAAATCACAGCCTTTGTCATCGGAATTTTATTCCATATTTCCTCTACTATTATCTTTGAAAGTAGCGAAGGTCATAAATTTAATTTGGCCAAATTAAGCGCTATTGTATTGGGGATTGTATTGGCGTATTTTATGTAATTTTGGGCGTGTCCCTTCGGGTCAGGCTATTCGCTGCAATCTGTCATTGCGAGGAACGAAGCAATCTTTATCTTGTTTTATCCAACGCAATTACAGGATTTCCGCTACTATCCTTCACGCAAACCAAAAACTTTGTAACTTTGAACCTTTGTCACTTTCCAACTTTAAAAAAATGACTTTTACCAAAACTACCGAGCAATCATCCAAATACGAGCATTTAGAACAAATGTCAGTCCACGATTTGTTAACCAATATCAATTACGAAGACAAAACGGTTCCGTTAGCCATAGAAAAAGCCTTGCCTCAAATTGAAACTGTTGTGACCAAAGTAGTAACGCAGCTAAAAAAAGGCGGTCGGTTGTTTTACATCGGCGCGGGAACTTCAGGCCGACTGGGAATTGTTGATGCTTCCGAATGTCCACCTACTTTTGGAGTACCATTTGATTTAGTTATCGGAATTATTGCCGGTGGTGACGTAGCCATTCGTAAAGCCGTAGAATTTGCCGAAGACGACAAAAATCAAGCTTGGAAAGACTTACAAGAATGGAACATCAACGAAAAGGATGTAGTAATCGGCATCGCTGCTTCAGGGACTACTCCGTATGTCATTGGTGGCTTGGAAAAATGCAACGAAAATAACATTGCAACGGGCTGTATTACCTGTAATCAAGGAAGTCCGCTGGCACAAACCGCTCAATTACCAATTGAAATTGTTGTTGGACCCGAATTCGTCACAGGCAGTAGTCGTATGAAAGCCGGAACTGCACAAAAATTAGTTTTAAATATGATTTCTACTGCTGCTATGATTCAGTTGGGACGTGTAAAAGGGAACAAAATGGTCGATATGCAATTAAGCAATGTGAAACTCATTGACCGTGGCGTCCGCATGATTATGAGCGAGATTCCGGTGAGCTATGAAGAAGCCGAAAAATTACTAAAAGAATATGGAAGTGTAAGGAAAGCAGTAGAGAGTTATCAATCAAAATAAATAATAATGTCAACCAACAAAGAAATATTGTCTAAAGGAATTAAATATCTTTTATTCGCTTTACCACTACTGTTTATTGGACCTTCCGTAATTTTCAGCTCGTTTAAAAACCAAGAACATCCGTTTTATATACCCATTTTAGGATTGGGAATTATTATGTGCTTATCGGCAATTTTTCTTATCTTTAAGGGTATCCAAACCATTATGAAAAGCTTATTCAATGGAAACTAACCACATCTATCTAGAAAGTGTAAAAAAGCAAATGCTCTATTACAAAACCATTGCTGAAAAAGCTATGGAACAATTAGAAGATGAACAACTGTTTTTCAGTGCTAACGAAGACACCAACAGTATTGCAGTCATCATAAAACATATGGCAGGAAATATGCTTTCGCGTTGGACCGATTTTTTGACTTCCGATGGAGAAAAACAATGGCGCAATCGGGATGGTGAATTTGAAACTGAAACGACTTCAAAAATAGTCTTACTACAACTTTGGGATTCAGGATGGAATTGTTTTTTTACTGCCATTAATGATTTACAACCCCAACAACTTTCTCAAATCATTTACATTCGCAACGAAGGACAAACTGCTATGGACGCCATCAATCGTCAATTGGCACATTATCCATATCACATTGGGCAAATCGTTTTTTATGCCAAAATGCTTAAAAAAAGTGAATGGACTAGCCTTTCCATCCCTAAAAACAAATCCAATGACTACAACGCTGATAAATTTTCAAAAGACAAAAGTTTAAAGCATTTCACTGATGAGGAATTGAAAAAAATACAATAATTATACCGACGTGTTTATGAATCATTTATGACTGATTTCTACAATCAATTTGGCGGTTTTCTATGGTGGCTTTTAATTAAGTTTTGCCAAACAAAACTTTCGGTTGAAATTTCTGAAATAAATAAATTTAGAAACCTACTTTTTATTTCATTTTTCAATTTTATTTTTCTTTCTTTATTGATTTATTATCTGAATAATTTTTAATAATTATATTCCTAAAAGTCGTATATTTAACTTCTATCAACACCTATGGGAAAGGCTGGAAGTATGAATTGGTCAACTTACAAAAAATCAATACTGTTAATTACAATTTCCAGCAGCTTCTTCTTAGTTCTTTTTTTTACGTTGTATTTGTACATCATTTGGCAAGAAAAAAAAGATTTTCAAACTTCCACAGCCGATTTTCAAAAAGAAATTGAATCCTTATTAAAATCCAATTGGGATTCCTATGAGAATCAAGTAGCCGATATGTCTTTTTGGGATGATTTTGTAAAATATACGCATCAAAAAAATAAAAAATGGTTTGAATTTTATGTGGGAACAGCCATTGAAGTCTATAAACTAGATCTCGTTTCTGTTTATGATTTGCAAGGTAATTTAATAGACGCGAAGACCAGTAATGGTTACAATCAAGATATTATTCCTAAAGAATTTTTCCCGTTACTGTACCAGAAAAAGTATCTAAACTTTTTTATAAAAAACGGAAAATATGTCTATAATGTTTATAGCGCAACAATTCACCCTTCAAACGATCCAAACAAAACATTACACAAACCATCTGGCTATTTTTTTATGGCCATCTGTCTTTACTCGAACTATCTCAAAAAAATACAACAAATAAGTAGTGCTAAAAATTGCAAAATGATTTATGGAGATATCCAATCGGATGGCAATAGTGTTGAATATACAAAAGTTTTAAAAAATTGGAAAGGAAACGAAATTGGAAAATTTCACTTTAGTAAAAAATACCACAAAGACTTTACCACAGCCAAAATTATTTTACAAGTAATTATTGCCGCATTCATAGTCAATCTTCTAGTTATACTTTATTTTTCTCGTAAATGGTATTACAGACCTTTACAACTCATTACGAACATACTAGAATCAAACAACAATACCAAAACCATTAGTGAATTACAAAAAATAAAAGGAGAATTTGGACATATTGGCGACTTATTTGAAGACAACAACAATCAGAAATCAAAACTCATCAATGCCAAATTAGATGCCAAAAAAAGTGACAAATTAAAATCAGCTTTTTTGGTCAACTTATCCCATGAAATTAGAACACCCATAAACGCAATTAACGGATTTTCTGAATTATTACTTAATACAAAAACAAATATTGAAGAACGAAAAGAATACTTAAATGTAATCAATAAAAGTGGCCAAAATCTTATCAATATCATTGATGATTTGATTGAAATGTCAAAAATTGAATCCAATTTGATTACCCCTAATTATTCGGCTATCGATTTAGTGGCTGCCGTTAAAGAATTATTCGAAAGCATTAAAGTTACCGTTGATCCCAACAAAAAAATAACACTCAAACTAATTCCAGGAGACTACAAACCTCCTCACCATATCATTACTGATGAAACTAAATTAAAACAAATTATCACGAATTTAGTCACAAACGCTATAAAATTTACAGAAAACGGTACCGTTACACTAGGATACAAAATTGATGAAGCCTCGCAAAATATTCAATTTTATGTACTCGATACCGGAATTGGCATCAACGAAGAAAATTTAGACAAAATTTTTGAACGATTCAGAAGAATTGAAAGTGATTTATCTATAAAAGTTGGCGGATTAGGCTTAGGTTTATCTATTTCAAAAGCATACATTGAATTGCTAAACGGAACCATTGCCCTAGAATCTAAAATTGGTGAAGGATCTCGATTCTACTTTACAATACCGCTACAATATGAATTTGAAGCACCAAAAAAACTAAAAAAAGCAAAAGAAAACAAACCTGTAAATGATTTTAAAAAAACCATTTTAATTGCTGAAGACGACAATATAAACTTCTTATTATTTCAAAAAATAATAGCCGATTTCAATTATAATATCATTAGAGCCAAAGATGGTCAAGAAGCCGTAACAATTTGTAAAAATAATCCAGAAATAAACTTAATTTTGATGGATATTAAAATGCCTATTTTATCAGGATTTGAAGCTATTTTACAAATTAGACCCATTTATCCTAACATTCCAATTATTGCTCAAACGGCCTATTCATCAGAAGAAGATAAAATAAAAATTGAAAATGCAGGTTTCACAGATTATATATCGAAACCTTTAGACAGAACAAAACTTATTACAATGATTAGTAACTACTTAAATTTGCATCCCAATAACAATGACTAAATTACCCTTCGTACTACTTTGCCTGACTATCGTTTCCTGTTATCAAGTCGAAAGAAATTGTAAAGACTTTAAAACCGGAAAATTTGAATTTTCTCAAGAAATTAATGGCAAAAAAATGACTTCCGTTTTTGAGCGAAATGATTCGGTACAAATTGAAACCTTTAACGGCAAAACTGATACCGCAAGTATTCGATGGATCAATGATTGTGAATATATTTTGCAAAAATTACATCCAAAAAACATGCAGGAAAAAAAAGCAATTGCCATTAAAATATTGACAACCAAGGAGAACCAATATCAGTTTGAATATTCCTTTGTTGGCGATGCAAAAAAACAAAAAGGAACTGTAACAAAAATCGATTAATCTCGTATAACCCTAAAAGTAAATAACTAAATAAATGGAAGTATTTTTAAACCCCGATGCATGGGTAGCCCTTTTAACCTTGACATTTCTAGAAATTGTATTAGGTATAGACAATATCATCTTTATATCTATAGTGACTGGAAAATTACCTGTTGAAAATCGTAAAAAAGCCACTCAAATAGGTTTATTTTTAGCCATGTTCATGAGAATTGCTTTATTAATGGGAATCACCTATTTAATTGCAATGAAAGAACCTTGGTTTAGTATTGATTGGGGTTGGTTTAAAGCAAACTTTACAGGTCAAGCCCTAATACTATTGGCGGGAGGGATTTTTCTAATTTATAAAAGCACCAAAGAAATTCACGAAAAAGTAGACCATAAAGGTGAAGAAGAAAAAGATTTAAAAAGTACAGCTACTAAGTCGTTTGGAAATGTCATTTTTCAAATTTTATTAATCGATTTAATCTTTTCGGTTGATAGTATTTTAACTGCTGTCGGAATGACCAACGGAATAGAAGGTGCTCTCTATATAATGATTGCTGCCGTTATTATTTCTGTAGCCGTAATGATGTTATTTGCAGTACCAGTAGGGAATTTTGTAAACGCAAATCCTTCCATCCAAATCTTAGGTCTGGCTTTCTTAATCTTGATCGGATTCATGCTAATAACTGAGAGTATGCATTTATCTGATGCTGCTTTAGTAGGGCAACACGTAGGAGCTGTACCAAAAGGTTATTTGTACTTTGCCATTACCTTCTCTTTAATAGTAGAATTTTTAAACATGAAAATGAAAAAATCCAAAAATAAAACGTCATAATAATAAAATTATTGATAAAGAATTGGAAGAACATTTCAATGAATCATATTAAAAAATCCCGCTTTTAAACGGGATTTTTTTTATTCTAAACTTAAGGTTATTTGACCATCATCATCGAGACTAATATTATAATCTGTTAAATCGGTTCCTTCTTCATCAGTCGATTCATTGACTTCAATTTCTTCCGGAATGACTTCTATAGGTTCTTCATACGGAAGTGGCTCCAACAAATTGATTTGCTTCAGTTTATCCGTCGTCAATTGATTTCCAATCGCCTTAATCCCTTTTATGGTAATGAATTGCTCTAAGTCAATCGTCTGATTTTCTTTTTGAACCCCTTTGTTTTTGGCGAAAACAATTTCTGCCACCGGACGCCAATCGGTTGAAACAATTTCTAATTGTGATTTTTCGTGTTCGGTAATAAAAATTTCTTCTTTGTTTTCATTTTCAATCAGGAAACGTTTGACAAAATAACGCTCTTTTTCGCCATCAAAATAAATACAAGAAATGGGCTTTTTAGGATGCCATTTTTCCAACACAATCATATCTTCATCAAAATGTGTGGTCAATTCCGGAATGATGGTTTTTAACTTTCCGGACTGATTGATGATTAACAAACGATCATTCGGACGGAATTCGCCCAACAATTCTCCTCTTCCATCAACGTTTAATCGCTGTACGGTATCGTCAAACCAGACTTTTCGAGGACGAAGTGTTGAAATGCCTTTTTCTTTTAATTCAATTTTCTTGATTGGATATTTAGAAACCGTATTTCCTTTGGAAGCACGACCTTTAATCATAATTTCGGCAAAATCTAAATCCCATTTCAGTTTCTTCACACTTCCTACTTGACGTAATAAAATCGTAACCGTTTCGGCTTCTCCATTCGGATTGGCAGTGAAATACAATACTTGTGAACCTGATTTTTCTTGAGTCAAATCGTATTCTTTATCACGAGTTACTCCCGAAACATTAAAACGTTTGACAAAAGTCGCACCATTTTTTCCATCACGATACATCATGTTGTAAATGGTTCGTTTGTCATTTTTATCAAAAACAGCAATATGGATAATATCTTTTCCAATGAATTTCTTTTCATCGACTTTGGTAATTACCATTTTTCCATCGCGTAGGAAAACAATTACATCGTCAATATCCGAACAATCAGCTACATATTCATCTTTCTTGAGTCCAGTTCCTATAAATCCTTCTTCTCTATTGACATACAACTTCGTGTTTCGTAAAACTACTTTTGTTGCTTCAATAGTATCAAAAGAACGTAACTCGGTTAAACGCTCTCTTCCTTTACCGTATTTTTCTTTCAAACGCGTAAAATAATCAATAGCAAAGTCGATTAAGTTTGCCAAGTGATGCTTTACTTGTTCCATTTCCTCCTCCAATTTTGCAATCGCATCATCTGCTTTATCGGAATCGAAACGCGTAATACGAATCATCGGAATTTGCGTTAATTTTTGTAAATCTTCATCTACAATATCACGTACAAATGATTTTCTAAACGGTTCAAAAGCCGTATACATGTATGCAAAAAGCGATTCTTTATCGGAATACAATTTGAAATCGATGTACATTTCTTCCCGAATGAAGATTTTTTCCAAAGTGGAGAAATGCCATTTGGTTTCTAGTTCTTGCAATTGAATTTCAAGCTCTTGACGCAACAAATCGACCGTTCGATTCGTCGAAATCTTCAACATTTCCGAAACTCCAATAAACAACGGTTTGTTGTCTTCAATCACACAACCTAACGGCGCAATGGATGTTTCACAAGCAGTGAACGCATACAAGGCATCTATCGTTTTATCGGGAGAAACACCTGGTGGAAGGTGAATTAATATTTCAACTTCAGCAGCAGTATTGTCTTCAATTTTTTTGATTTTGATTTTCCCTTTTTCATTCGCTTTCAAAATACTATCAATCAACGTTGATGTATTGGTCGAAAATGGAATTTGAGTAATCACTAAGGTTTGCTTGTCCAATTGTGAAATTTTGGCACGCACACGCACACGACCGCCACGCAATCCGTCATTATAATTGGAAACATCGGCAATTCCCGAAGTTGGAAAATCAGGAAACAACGTAAAAGGTTTTCCTTTTAATATTTTTATAGAAGAATCGATTAACTCATTAAAATTATGGGGTAAGATTTTGGTCGATAAACCAACGGCTATCCCTTCCCCTCCTTGCGCTAACAATAGCGGAAATTTTACTGGAAGATTAATCGGTTCCGCACGACGACCATCGTAGGACAATCCCCATTCGGTAATTTTTGGAGAATACAATACTTCCAACCCGAATTTTGAGATACGTGCTTCAATATAACGCGAGGCCGCGGCTCCATCACCCGTTAAGATATTTCCCCAGTTCCCTTGGCAATCAATCAACAAATCCTTTTGACCAATTTGCACCATCGCATCACCAATACTGGCATCACCGTGAGGGTGGTACTGCATGGTGTGACCTACTACATTCGCTACTTTATTGTAACGGCCATCATCCAACTCTTTCATGGAGTGCATGATACGACGTTGTACTGGTTTAAAACCGTCTTCAATAGCAGGAACAGCACGTTCAAGGATTACGTAAGAAGCATAATCCAAAAACCAGTCTTTGTACATTCCGGTAACTTTGGTAATGGTATCTTCGGGATTTTCGTCCTGCTCGTAAAAATGTTCTCCTTCAAAATGCTTGGCCTCTACAGTTGGAATACCTTCGCTAGACTCCTCGCTAGATTCTTCATTCCCCGTTTCTTCCTCTTGAGGGTTTACTTCTTCTTCGTTTATATTTTCGTTTTCTTCGCTCATAGTTAAAATTAACTTAATTATCACTCATGATAGGTAACTCCTAAACTTTCAACAAAAGCCCTCTCTTCTTTGATAATTATTTTTTTTCTTATTTCAAGAATATTTTCAATATCACCCTTTTCATATTCATACCTCATTTCTTCAGAAATGAATAAATTATTATAGTCATCATAAGAATCATACTCCAATAAATACTTAAGTTCTTTATTTTTTTTAGAAAAGTTATCTGTTGAATTATATCTCAAAAAATCAAAAATTGTATTCTCAGGGAGCATATTATCCTTATTTACAAATAACTTAAATGCTTTATAACCATCAATATCATCAGAATTAACCTTATTAGGTGATTCCAATATCTTTTTAATATTTACATTATAATTTATCATAAACAAAGCTAAAGCTTTGCCTCTTACACTTCCCATTGAAATTTTTTCAGGAAAATCAGGAGTCGAAAAAACTCCATTACTATTATCATAATAAACAGGATTAACATTTTCATCCTCAATAAATTTTTGAAATTGATTATATGCTAACCTTTGCTTACTAAGATTATAAATTGTAAAATAATTAGAATAAGTAGTTATCCAAAACCATTTTTTTAATTCTAACAATTGTTTTGAAGTTGGTCTTTCAACTTTATTGAAGAAATCTGCAATAAAAATAAATTGGTTATTATATGGAATCAATTTTGCATCTAAAATCATTAACTCTTCAAACATAAACTCAGCTGTTAATTTTATTGCCTCAAAAGTTCTTTTTGTAATACTTATAAAATCATCTCTTTGAGCTAAAACTTCAATTTTTTTATTGTCATTTTTTGAAATAGTATCAAAATAAACACCTCCAAATGAATTTGTGACACAGTTTAGAATAACATCTCTTTTAATTGTATCAAAACTATAATATTTTAAATGGTCTTCTAATAAATTAGATATTTGATCTCCTAATCTAAAACTTGGATCTTTTTCAATCAAACTTGCAGAAATGACCCAATCCGTGGTTATGGGTGCCCCTTGAGAATTTAATCTTTGGAAAATTTCTATCGCTTCAGATATTGAACCTCCGTGCAATTTTATATTTGGTATTTCATATTTTTGAAATATTAAACTCATTTCTTCATACCTACGAATATATTCTTCGATTTCAATATCATTTTCTTGAAATAAACTTTTTTGAAATTGAAAAAACTCTTTACCATCAACTAATTTATAGATAGGAATTTGAAAAATACTTAATCTACTAAAATCCTTCAATCGATTAATTTCAAATTCTTGATCTCTTAAATTATAAACAATATTAAATTCCTTATACCAATCATCTTGTCGTTCAATGCCTAATTGTTTAGCCTTTTCAGGATGCAACAAACAACCAATCAATGTTGATAATCTTTGAAATCCATCCAATATATAAAACATATTATTGCTTGGTGAAGGTATTGAATACTCACCTAATTTCTTACCATTAAAATCTTTAAAAAATGTAGCACTTTCAAAAGAAGGTTCCCACAATAGTACAGATCCTATTGGATATCCACTTTTTATACTATCAAAAAGCTGCAATTTTTTATCGTTATTCCACACAAAATCTCTTTGAAAAGCTGGAACCTGAAGTTTTCCTTTTTCAAAATCGGAAATATAATCAGAAATATAAGCCTTGTCTGGTTTTATTTTTACTTCACTTTCCATCATAATAAATATTTTATTTCATGTATTATATGATCAAATTCGTTACGTTCAGTAGTATCATTTTTATTAACCTTTGATACTAACTTCGACTGATGTAGGATTCTTTTTTCTAAATCATCTCTTGTTGAATCTTCAAAATAGTTTGAAAATTCTGATTTAAAACTTGCCATTTCTAAACCTAATCCAATCTTTCTATAATCTTCATCTGAAAGATTATCATATAATTGTTGAACCTCGGTTTTTAGTTGTGTTTTTACTTTTATTTCTCTCCCGTTTCCTGCTTTTATTGAAAAACCTTTCTCAATATCAAAAAAATCCTTTTGATGGTGAGTTAATTTCAAATAAGATATAGCAAACTCTTTCTTCTTATCATTTTTTTTTGCTGTTTGAAGAAAACTATTAAAGATCTTATCTGTCATATAATTTTCTTTTTCTCTTTTGTATAAAATATGATAAGGAATTTTATTTTTTTCTAAAAATTCTATTTTACGTTCCGGCAAATTTTGTTCTGTTATTGTATTATCCTGATTTAATATACAATATTCTCTATCACTATCCTTAATCACATAACACCTCAAATATTTTTCTTTACTTTTTGTGTAAATGTTATCATTGAATAATTCTTTCAGCATTCCTTTTATAGTATTGTCATTTGCACCGCCTCCATTTTCAAATTTTAACCAATGTTTATTTTTTGCTACTAATAAATCATCTCCAAAATTTTTAAAAATGCAATTAACAAAAGCTGGTTCATATTCATAATTTTCAACTATTATTGAAAGTGGCTGTTGCAAATAAGCATATGCTTCTTTCAAATTGAACTCTACTTCATTACTTGTATTATTAACTACAATCTCTTTCTTATCTATTCTACCAATACCTTCTTTCAAAATATCAACATCACTCTTTGATAATTTTTCTTTCCACTGAGATTTTTCAAAAGCTTCAAAATCAATAGCTTTTTGCAAATACAATCTATGCCTGCCTTTTCTGAAAAAATGCATTAAATCATTTAAATCAGAATCGTTTTTTGAATCATTAAAAACTTCTGATTTAATCGTTACTATCATCTTTCTTGGATTGATTTTGCTTTAACAATAATAATTCTCTGTAACTTTCATTAAAAATTTCTTCTGGCCATTCTTCAAATTCACCACTTTCATCTATTTTTAATCGTTTTAAGTTACTTACTTGTTCACTTTCAATGTAATCTACATAATAAACTGCAATATCATTATTGGAAAAATTAAAGTTTGGGTCTGCCACTAAAGCTTGTAATCGCAAAATAAAATTTTTAGAATGCGTTTCTATCAAGTAATTCTTTTTCTTATCTTGAAAATAAGATTCAACAAAACGTTGTGCTAGGTTACCGTGTGCTGCAGGATGTAAATGTGTCTCTGGTTCTTCAATGACAATTAATGTAGGCTTAACAACATTCATAAATGAACGTGTAATTATAGGCAATACTTGATGAATTCCTTGACCAGCCTGTTTGATATTTATTGCATTTAACTTGGAGTTTTTAATAGCAATTGTATAATTTGTCTCAGTTTCTAATTTACTCTCTATTATCTCTAATTCCCAATTTTCGAAATTATTTTTATACCAGTCGCTTACTTCTTTAACTAATCGTTCATCAGATTTAAAATCTTCGATTAATATCTGATATGTATTTTGACCTTTGACTCCAATCAGTTTAAAATTATTATTAAAAAAATTATAATGCGAGTCAGGTTCAACTCGAATACCTTCAATATAATCAATATCGAATTCTAATTCACTTATTTTTTTACCATCAACCAAAAAACCATTAATTTTTTTTGATGATGTATCTTCTTCAATTTCATTTCTTTTATATAATAATGCACCATACTGTTTATTATAAGCTATTTCAATAAATTCAGACTGATTTGAAATCTCAAATTCAAGTGCTCCAGCTTCATTTCTATTATAAACTAAATCTTGTATATCTGTACCAAGTTCTATAGTATTTTCTGAATCTCCATCAATTTTATAATTTGAATTAAATGGCACCCCTTTCAATCCTTCACTTACAAGAACCGGCAATTTTAAAATAGCACTTTTACCCGTATTATTTTTACCAATTAACACTGTTATAGGCTTCAATTCCAAAGTTTGCTTTTCTTTGAATATTTTATAGTTTTTAAAACTTATCTTATCAATCATAATTAATATACCTTAATTCGTCAACTCCTCAACCGTATCCAATTCGACTTTCAAATTATTGATGATAAATTCTTGTCGGTCAGGCGTATTTTTACCCATATAGAATTCTAATAATTTTTCGATGGATGTCGCTTTGTCTAGCATCACAGGATCCAATCGAATGTCTTGTCCAATAAAATGCTTGAACTCATCGGGAGAAATTTCTCCCAATCCTTTGAATCGTGTAATTTCTGGTTTTGGTTTGAGTTTATCGATGGCAAACTTACGTTCGTCATCGCTATAACAATAAATGGTTTCTTTCTTATTTCGCACCCTAAACAAAGGCGTTTGCAGGATATACAAATGTCCTTCTTTGATTAATTCGGGGAAAAACTGTAAGAAAAACGTAATTAATAACAACCGAATGTGCATTCCGTCGACATCGGCATCGGTAGCGATTACAATGTTGTTGTAACGCAAATCTTCCATGCTCTCTTCAATGTTTAAAGCTGCTTGAAGTAAGTTAAATTCTTCGTTTTCGTATACAATTTTTTTCGACATTCCATACGAGTTCAACGGCTTACCACGCAAACTGAATACCGCTTGTGTGTTCACATCACGAGATTTGGTAATCGACCCAGATGCCGAATCTCCCTCGGTAATAAATAGTGTACTTTCTAAACTTCTTGGATTTTTTGCATCGGTTAAGTGCACGCGACAATCGCGTAGTTTTTTATTGTGCAGACTGGCTTTTTTGGCTCGGTCTTTCGCTAATTTTCGAATTCCGGATAGTTCTTTACGTTCGCGTTCTGCTTGGAGAATTTTACGAAGCAGCAAATCGGCTACTTCAGGATTTTTATGTAAAAAGTTATCTAATTTGGTTTTGATAAAATCATTCACAAACGTTCTCACAGAAGGAGAATTCGGACCCATGTCGGTCGAACCTAATTTGGTTTTGGTTTGCGATTCGAAAACAGGTTCTTCTACTTTTACAGAAATGGCCGAAACAATCGATTTACGAATGTCTGAAGCTTCAAAAGGCTTGTTGTAAAACTCTTTGATGGTTCTAACGATTGCTTCACGAAAAGCGCCTAAATGCGTTCCACCTTGAGTCGTATTTTGTCCGTTAACAAACGAATAATATTCTTCCGAATACTGTGTTTTGCTGTGTGTCATGGCAATTTCAATATCATCCCCAATTAAGTGAATGATTGGATACTGCATGTCTTCTTCCGAAATCGTTTCTTCTAATAAATCTTTTAATCCATTATCCGAATAAAACTTTTCGCCGTTGTAAATTATAGTTAATCCTGTATTTAGATAACAATAATTTTTGAGCATTTTGATGATATACTCATTACGGTATTTGTAATGTTTGAAGATCGTTTCATCAGCCACAAACGACACCTTGGTTCCTTTGCGTTTGGTCGTTTCTTGAACGTCTTCTTCTAAAGTTAAATTTCCAGCGGAAAATTCGGCTGCTTTTTGTTGGTTATCTCGAACCGATTCTACACGAAAAAAGGCCGAAAGTGCATTTACTGCTTTGGTACCTACCCCGTTTAATCCCACCGATTTTTTAAAGGCTTTCGAATCGTATTTTCCTCCGGTATTCATTTTGGAAACTACATCAACAACTTTCCCTAGTGGAATTCCACGCCCGTAATCGCGAACAGTTACCATTTTATCTTTCATCGTAACCTCGATGGTTTTACCGGCCCCCATTACAAATTCGTCGATACAGTTATCGAGCACTTCTTTCAATAAAATATAAATACCATCATCAGGTGACGAACCATCTCCTAATTTACCGATATACATTCCGGGACGCATACGGATATGCTCTTTCCAGTCGAGGGAACGTATATTGTCTTCGGTGTATTGTTCTTGTTCTTGCATTATTTGAAATAATCGATTTGGCGCTAATATAAAGCAAATAGGGAGGAAATAAAAGAGTTGAGCTATAAAGTTATTAAGATTCTATTGAACAAATTTATGAACACCCTATATCTCATAAAAAACAAATTAAAAACTAAAAACAAAAAGTAAATTTTAGTATTTTAGCGTAAACCAATAACTAACAAACTATGAAAAAACAATTAATTTTACCTTTAATGCTCTTTTCGCTATCCTACGGATACTCTCAGGAAACCGAAACCGAAAAAGAGCAAAGTAAGGAATTAGAAGAAGTTACGGTACAAGCCGTAGGTTCTAGAAACACCAAAAGAACTGTAGTCGATTCACCAGTAGCTGTTGACATCATTAACGTTCAGGACATGGTAACCAAAACCGGTCAGATTGAAATTACGGCATTATTGCAATATTTAGCACCTTCTTTCAATGCAAGTAAACAATCTGGTTCAGATGGGGCTGACCACATTGACCCCGCAACTTTAAGAGGATTGGGACCCGACCAAACGTTAGTTTTAATTAACGGAAAAAGACGTCATCAATCATCACTTGTTAACCTTTTTGGTTCTAGAGGACGTGGAAATACAGGTACCGACATGAATGCTATTCCGGCAGCAGCGATCAAACGAATTGAAATTTTGCGTGATGGCGCTTCTGCACAATACGGCTCTGACGCCATTGCGGGTGTCATCAATATTGTTTTAAAAGACAATGTAGAAGAATTTAACGGAAATGTTTCCTACGGCGCTTATTCTGCAGATACAGCCTATAAAGATGATATAAAATCTAGCGGAATTGACGGAAATACAATTCAAGTAAACGGAAACTATGGTTTTAAAATAGGTACTTCTGGTTTTATCAACGCAACTTTAGATGTCGCACAAAAAGACCACACCAATCGTCCGGCAAATCCTAACAAATATGACATCTACAGAGAACAATTTGGGGATGCAGAAGCTAAAAATGGCAGTTTATTTTTGAATAGTGAATTTGGAACTGGCAACGAATCTAAAATTTATGTTTTTGGAGGCGCCAGTTTAAGAGATTCTGATGCCTATGCTTTTACCAGAACTCCCGACAGCCCTAGAAATATTCCTGAAATCTATCCTGGCGGTTTCAATCCAATCATTGGGACACAAATTATAGATTATTCAGCTTCAACAGGGTTTAAAACCAAATTTGGAAAATGGGAATTTGACTTGAACAACACATACGGAGCAAACCGTTTCGAATATGACATTCACAATACACTTAACGCCTCTTTGGGAACAAACTCGCCAAGAGCTTTTGATGCTGGAGGCCACAGTATTTATCAAAATACAACTGGAGCTCATTTTACTAGAAATTTTGAAAACATCAAAAAAGGTTTCAACGTTGCTTTTGGAGCTGAATATAGAGTCGAAAATTTCAAAATTTTAGCCGGTGAAGTAGGTTCATATGCTTTATATGACGTAAATGGAAATGTAGTAACGGAAGACACTAATCCTGCCGACTATGTTTTTGATCCGATTTCTGGTGATCCAAGACCAGGAGGTTCACAAGGTTTCCCAGGCTATAGTCCTGATAACGTGGTTAATAAAAATCGTTCTAATTTTGCAGCCTACGTAGATACCGAATTAGATTATGATGACAACATCAACTTAGCTGTTGCAGCACGTTATGAAAATTACAACGATTTTGGAAGCACATTTAATGCTAAAATTGCACAAAGAATAAAAGTATCTCCAGCATCTGCTTTTCGTTACTCGATGAGTACAGGTTTTAGAGCGCCTTCTTTGGTTCAAAGTTTTTACAATTTAAAATTCACTGATTTCGTGGGTGGCGTTGGAACCGAAACGTTATTAGCTTCAAACGACAGTGAAATCGCAAAGGCATTTGGAATCAAAAAATTAAAAGAAGAAACTGCCTTTAATGCTAGTTTAGGATATACCTTAAAAAAAGGAGGATTTACTGCTACAATTGATGGTTATTTTGTAGAAATCAAAGACAGAATTGTATTATCAGGTCAATTTGATGGAAGCGGAATTTCAGGAATGAACGTAGATAAAGTGCAATTTTTCGTAAATGCTTTGGGTACTAGAACATTGGGAACTGATTTTGTACTAGCTTACGATAAGAAATTCAACAACCACGCTTTTGGATTGTCATTTATTGGAAACATCAACAAAATGAAAATTGGAAATGTGAACGCCAGTGGTTTAGATTCAGAAACTTTATTTGGAAAACGTGAAAAGTATTTCTTATTAGCTTCGGCACCTGAAAGTAAATTTGGTGCTTCTATAAACTATAATTACAATAAAAAATTCAATACGAATTTACGTTTCACAAGATTCGGAGAAGTTGAACTAATTGATTGGCTAGATACTATTGACCATTATGGGGCTAAAATTGTATCGGATATCTCTTTCAATTATCAGTTTACCAAGAACTTTAATTTAACCATTGGAGCCAACAATTTCTTAAATGTGTATCCTGACATTCAAGATACTGAAACAGAAACAGGTGGAAATTTTGATTCGGTTCAAATGGGTTCAAACGGTTTATTTGGATTTGCCAGATTAGGTGTAAAATTCTAAAACCAAATTATTATAAAAAGAAAACCGTCCCGATTTTTATTGGGACGGTTTTTTTATGGACTATGACAAGCTAAAATTGACTACTATTTCTTTAATTTGAAGATCCAATTCAGGATTGGAAATGACTAGCTTTTCTGCGTCAAAATTTTCATTGAAACTTGGCAAGGAAAAAACAGCTTTAATATTGGCACCGTATCGCGGTAAATTTCCTTGAGCCAATTCTAACACACTTGCTCCTCCTCTACCACCTGGCGAAGTAGCCATTAACAACATTGGTTTTTGTTGAAAAACATCTTTGTATTGACGGGAAGCCCAATCGAAAATATTTTTAAAAGCCGTCGAATAACTTCCATTGTTTTCTGCCAATGACATCACGATAATGTCTGCCGAAGCTAGTTTGTCTAGAAAAGCTTTCGCTAATTGAGGGTGGCCTATTTCAGCTTCCAAATCGACCCCAAAAACAGCTAAGGCAAAATCATTTAAATCTAAAACTTCGATTGTAGCGTTTTCGAATAAATGCGCAACATAAGTCGCTAATTTTTTATTGATAGAGTTTTTACTATTACTTCCGGCAAAGGCAATGATTTTCATACGTTAATTTTTGATTTCATTAAAAGTAATAAAAAAAGCGAAACAGTACTGCTTCGCTTTCTCTTATTTCAACAAGTGATCCTTATACATTAAATCTAAAATGCATTACATCACCATCTTTTACAATGTATTCTTTTCCTTCAACACGAAGTTTCCCGGCTTCTTTTACTTTCGCTTCCGAACCATAGGTTGAAAAATCCTCAAAAGCAATTACTTCTGCACGGATAAATCCCTTTTCAAAATCAGTATGAATAACTCCTGCAGCTTTTGGTGCTGTATCTCCAATATTAATCGTCCAAGCACGCACTTCTTTCACGCCTGCGGTAAAATACGTCTGCAATTTTAATAATTTATATGCCGCACGAATTAACACCGCCGATCCAGGCTCGGTTAACCCCATATCTTCCAAAAATACTTGGCGTTCTTCGTAGCTTTCCAATTCGGTAATATCGGCTTCTGCACCAACAGAAAGAATAATCACTTCTGCCTGTTCGTCTTTAACCATTTCACGAACTTGATCTACATATTTGTTTCCGTTTACAGCCGAAGCCTCGTCTACATTACATACATATAAAACTGGCTTGGTCGTAATTAATTGAAAATCTTCCATTAATTCTTCTTCATCATTGCTTTGAGGCACGACTGTACGCGCTGATTTTGCTTGCATTAACGCTTCACGAATTCTATCTAACAATGCTTTTTCAACTTGCGCTTCTTTATTCCCAGTTTTGGCTGCACGATTCACTTTTTCAAGACGTTTATCAACCGTTTCTAAATCTTTTAATTGCAATTCGATGTCGATGGTTTCTTTATCGCGAATGGGATTTACATTGCCATCAACGTGTACAATATTATCATTATCAAAACAACGCAATACGTGAATAATAGCATTACATTCTCTTATATTTCCAAGAAACTGATTCCCTAAACCTTCTCCTTTACTTGCTCCTTTAACCAATCCGGCAATATCGACAATATCAACAGTTGCCATTTGAACGCGCTCTGGTTTTACTAATTCTTCCAAACGGTTAATTCTAGGATCCGGCACATTCACCACACCAATATTAGGTTCGATAGTACAAAAAGGAAAGTTAGCACTTTGCGCTTTTGCGTTTGATAAACAATTAAATAAGGTCGATTTTCCTACGTTTGGTAATCCTACAATTCCTGCTTTCATAGTCTGCTGAATTTATTCAGTATCTTTCGATGTTGATTAATTTTTAAAAGTGTGCAAATATACTTCAAAACTTATTAAGTTTCAAAGGATAAAATCGGAAGTACTAAAATGAAAGAATTGGATTCGGAATTACCTATGGATTATCTATGGTGGAAAGCTGCTCAATGATTTCTTTTTCCTCTTTTGTCGACAAAAACCCCGATTCTATATCCCAGTAATTATTAAAAAACTGTGTTTTCTTATTGATTAAAGATTTTCCTTTAAACACGTTTTTATCGGTGTAATCGAATATTTTTTTATCAAAATTAGTGATTACCATATGGTTTTTGACTTCTATTCGGCGGCTTTTCTTTTTATTTTTTTTCTCAAAACCAATTACTTCTTTAGTATTGGCTAAATAATATACATCGTTATCCAATTGAAAGGTATTTCTGAATTCTAATTTGAAAATTTTATTACTATTCAAAAAGGACTGTCGTAATTCTTCCAGTCGGTTTGCGGCCACCATCGAATTAATTTCCATGATAATCATTTTGGTATTGTCATAAACGATGGTAAAATCAGATAAAATCCCGTTAGCTTCTAGTAGCGGACTCACTTTTATCATGTAATAATTTTCATTATTGGGATAAGTAACCACCTGAAAATCGTAATTTTTCTTGGCTTTGGATGTCAGAATTTCTCCCAAATACTTAAACTGGTAATAATTTTCAATGATGTTATTCAAATCATAACCCAAAAGCTCTTCGGTAATGTCTTCGTCTAAAATCCCGACACTTCTATTTTGCTCGACTAATATATCGTTTTTAATGTTTTTAGAATTGCCCAAAACTTGAAAATTGATCAAACCATCGTTAAAAAAAACAATCTGGTCATTTTTTTTATAAAATTCTCGTAAATAAACTTTTAGATTGATTGGAATGGTGATTTTTTGTAACGAATTATCGACTAATTTTTGAAGAATATCCTGTGGATGATCCTTCGTTACGATAACTTCGGCCAATTGCTTGACATTGCTTTCCAAATAGACTTCATTCACTTTTTTATCAAATTCGGAAAACTTAACCACATAGGATTTATAAGCAAAATGCTCAAACTTAAGATTAGACTCTTGCGATAAATGTATAACCGCTTCACCTGCTTTATTGGTTAAAAACCCTTGATTGGTGTTTAATGCTTTTATGGTGACTTCTTCTATTGGTAAACCAGTAAGAATATCTTTTACTATTACATTAAAATCTAAATTTTGAGAAAATATAAAATTAGATGCAAATAAAAAAAACAAGTAAATTTTTTTAATCATGGGATACTTTTCCTCAAATTTAGAAAAACTTTAGCAAATAGTCGAACTATTTGACATAAAAAAGGCTTCCACACTAGTAGAAGCCATTTCAAAATATACTTTAAATCCTTATTCATTATGTAAAAAGGACTGTCTGTTTAGAAGCGTTTCTTCGCTTTCCACATGATTATCATCTGGCACACAACAATCTACCGGACAAACGGCAGCACATTGTGGCTCTTCGTGAAACCCTTTACATTCGGTACATTTTCCTGGGACAATATAATAAATATCGTCTGAAACCGGTATTTGTGCCGCATCGGCATCCACTTCGGTACCATCTGGCAAAATTATTTTTCCTGATAATTTGGTACCATCTTTCCAGCGCCAATCATCGGCACCTTCGTAAATTGCTGTATTTGGACATTCAGGTTCACAAGCCCCGCAGTTAATACATTCGTCTGTTATTATAATTGCCATTTTCTATTGCTTTATGCTTTCAGCCTTAGGCAAAAAGCTATTTTGAATTATTTTTAAAAAGCTTATAGCATATTGCATACTGCTTAAAGCGAAAAATCTTATTTTTGTGCAAAATTACATTGTAAACCACACATAAGCAAGTAACAAATGTCACAATTGAATAAAATTAATGCTTTTACTGAACTAGGAACGTTTTTAAGTCAGTTTTCTTTGTCAGAAAACACAAAAAATCCTAGCGTCAAACTCAACGATGCTTATTTTGACCGTTTTATTTCGCTGATTGAATTGTCACAATCACACAACGGTTGGTTTACACCCGAACAAGTCTATTTTGCCATTCAATCTTGGTCAGAAGCTCTAACCAAAGAAAATATAAATCGTTGGCTTTCTTCGTATACGTTTTCTAATAAAGAACCCATGAGAGTCGGATTGATTTTAGCGGGAAATATTCCGTTAGTGGGTTTTCATGATTTTCTTTCCGTAATTATTTCCGGACATCATGCTGTGGTAAAAACTTCATCCAATGATCAAAAATTATTGCCTTTTTTGGCAGAATACTTGATAGCTGTTGAACCTGAATTACAAAAATGCATCACTTTTACTGAAGGAAAATTAGAAAATTTTGATGCGGTAATTGCAACAGGAAGCAATAATACGGCTCGCTATTTTGAATTTTATTTCAAAGACAAACCGAGTATTATTCGCAAAAGCAGAAATTCGGTTGCGGTCTTAAATGGACAAGAAACTAAAGAAGATTTAGAAAACCTTGGGGAAGATATTTTTAGATATTTTGGATTGGGATGTCGAAATGTGTCTAAATTATTTGTTCCGAAAGACTATGATTTCAAAAACTTTTTTGAAGCCATTTACAAATACGGCGACATTATTCATTATGAAAAATATGCAAACAATTACGATTACAACAAAGCTGTTTTTTTGATGAGTTTGTTTAAATTGTTAGACAACGAATTTCTGACTTTAAAAGAAGACAGCAGTTATGCTTCTCCAATATCTTCGGTGTTTTATGAATATTATAACGATAGTGAAGTCCTGCAATCGCAACTAAAAAACGACGCCGAACAAATTCAATGCATAGTTTCCAAAGACAGTATAGAAAATAACATTCCATTCGGAAAAACCCAAAAACCAGAACTTTGGGATTATGCAGATAATGTAGATACAATAGCGTTTTTACTTTCGATATAAAAGAATCGTTTCAAAAAAAACATAATCCAGTTGCAAA
>JAGORP010000071.1 GCA_018062725.1 Flavobacterium sp. | reverse complement strand
CTCTATGCGCTTGTAAAAAGAACTAAGATAAAATGGTTAATTATTCCTGCGATCATTGGAGGTTCAGCACTTTTAGCAGATGGAATTATAACGCCTCCAATTTCTGTCTCTTCGGCAGTGGAAGGGGTTAAAATTTATTTTCCTGAACTGAATACCGTGCCAATTGTAATCGCTATTTTGTGTATTTTATTTATCATTCAACAATTTGGAACTAGTTTAGTGGGGAAATTCTTTGCACCAATGATGATGATTTGGTTCGGAATGTTAGCGATTATAGGGACGATTCAAATTTCACATAATTTTGATGTTCTGAAAGCGGTAAATCCTTATTATGCTATTCATTTATTAAAAATCCACCCAGAAGGTTTTTATGTTTTAGGATTTGTATTTTTATGTACCACAGGTGCAGAGGCTTTGTATTCGGATATGGGGCATTGTGGACGTAAAAACATCAGAATTAGTTGGATTTTTGTAAAAATTGCATTGCTTTTAAACTATTTCGGACAAGGTTCTTATTTGATTAAGCATCAGGGGGAGACACTTTCAAGTATAAATCCACACAACGTAAACCCGTTTTATTTAATGATGGCCGATTGGTTTCAACCGTTCGGAATTGTAATTGCAACAATGGCAGCCGTTATTGCTTCTCAAGCATTAATTTCTGGTTCTTTTACCTTAATAAATGAAGCCATGCGATTAAATTTTTGGCCAAAAGTTAAAATTAAGTACCCAACAGAATTAAAAGGACAACTTTATATTCCATCGATTAACTGGTTACTTCTTGCTGGTTGTATTGGAATCGTATTGTACTTCGAAGAATCTAGTAAAATGGAAGCCGCTTACGGTTTAGCTATTGTACTTTGTATGATCATGACCACCTTACTTTTAATGTATTATATGGTCATGAAAAGACTGGCAGCATACATCATTATACCAATTATTTTACTTTATCTGGTAATTGAATTTAGCTTTTTAGTCGCATGCCTAGATAAATTTGCCCATGGCGGTTATGTAACTTTAATTATTGCTACGATCTTAATCGGAATTATGGCCATTTGGTTTAAAGCCAAGCAAATTGGAAAATCATATACCAAATACGTTAAAATTGATAGTTATAAAAAGGTATTAGCCGAATTAAGTGTTGACTTATCTATCCCAAAATACGCAACGCATTTAGTGTATATGACCAACGCAGGTCGCGTAGATGAAATAGAAGAAAAAGTAATGTATTCTATTTTACAAAAAAGACCTAAACGTGCCGATTTATATTGGTTTATACACGTAAATGTTTTAAGCGAACCGTATAAAAAAGAATACAAAGTGACCGAAATCGTTGCAGATGATTTGTATCGAATTGATTTTAATTTAGGGTTTAGAGAACCGACTAAAATTAATTTAATGTTTAAAGAAGTGATTAAAGACATGGTTCAAAAAGGTGAAGTAGACATTACCAGTCGATATGAGTCTTTACATAAAAACAATATTATTGGTGATTTCAAATTTGTACTTTCTGAAAAATATTTATCAAACGACAGTTTCATGCATTTCTATGAAAAAGTTGTGATGAATACGTATTTCTTCTTTAAAAAATTCTCATTATCGGAAGAAAAAGCCTTCGGTTTGGATAGTGGATCTGTAAAAATTGAAAAGTTCCCTATGGTATTACACGCTCCTGAAAAAATTGAAATGACTCGAATTTACAAAGAAAAAGAGCATTAAAATATGATTTCTTATAATCCGAAAGATTGGTTTTCATTTATTTTTAGGTTTCACAAAGCCGATACATTCAGACAGTTACTTCCTATAATTATTTGTATTGGAATCTACACTGGAATAATTGCTTTTCTTGAAATTGAGTATTTTAAATTATCCGAAAACCACCATCTAAAAAACATTACCATCATGCACAGTATGTTGGGCTTTGTGATTTCATTATTGTTGGTTTTTAGAACAAATACGGCCTATGATCGTTGGTGGGAAGGACGAAAACAATGGGGCAGTTTGGTAAATTCTAGTCGAAATTTAGCTTTAAAATTATCGGCTATTTTAGAATTAAAAGAAGACAAACTTTTTTTTAGAAAAGCGATTCCGTATTATGCTCAAGCTTTAAATCTTCACTTAAAAGACGAAAAAATTAGTCAAGAATTGTTTGAAGAATTTAATATTAATATAGATCACAAGAAACACAAACCCAATCAGTTGATGAAACTCATCATGAAGAAGGTTTATGAATTAAAAAAAGCAAACAAATTAACCAATGAGCAGTTACTTTTTATTAACTTAGAACTAACCGCTTTTACCGACATTTGTGGCGCTTGCGAACGAATTAAAAACACACCTATACCCTATTCCTATAGTGTTTTCTTAAAGAAATTCATCTTTTTTTATGTGATGACACTTCCTTTTGGTTATGTTTTTAATTTAGGCTATTATACAATTCCTGTGGTGATCTTTATTTTTTATGTATTGGCTAGTTTAGAATTAATTGCCGAAGAAATAGAAGAGCCTTTCGGTAACGATGAAAATGATCTTCCTACACAAAGAATGGCCGAAAACATCAAGAAAAACATTGAAGAATTACTATAAAAAAAGTCCCAGAAATTTGGGACTTTATTGTTTTAATTAGTGGAAACTATCTAATAATTAACTTCTTTATCACTGATTTATTTCCTTCTGTAATTTTAACCAAATAAACACCTGAAGCCAAATCTAAATCCAATCTAGATTCATTTTCATATGACTTCTCTATTAATTTTTGACCTGTTATTGACTGCACTTCAATAGTTGCCGATTCCAGCAATCCAGCAATACGGATAGAACCATTCGAAGGATTTGGATACATTACCACATTCAGTTTATTAAAATCTTGTGTCGCTAAAGCAGCATTCCATGTTTGTCCAACTAGAGATCCAAAAACATAATCGGCTAAAACAGGATAATCAACAAAAGGATTTCTATTTTTTTGCCAGTTGTACACTACATTATTATGATTCATTTCAAAATCATCCGATTTATCAGTAACATTCCACGCCAATAACGTTGTTAAATCCCCAATATATCCCGTTGGTGTTTCAGAAGGAAAACCTGGAACAACATTTAATCCATTATACCTCACGGCCATATAAAAAACCGCTCTTGCCACATCACCTCGCCAGCTACCTAAGTTACCTGTTGGACCGTTATAATCATCGGTTCCCGAAGCATCTACACCATAATTTTTGTTATTTCTTGATGAATTTTCTGGACTATCTTCTGCTCTAATGTGGTGACCGTCAGCCCCTCCGGCTGTAATATCGTTAGCATCAGTGGTATCCCAAACATCAATACCATCATTTGGAGCACCTGTATCTAGATTAAAAGCGCCTCTTGACTGACAATAAATATGTTCTCTGTTCCAAGCCCCAATCGCGCCAGAAGTTCCCGTTTGTTGGTTTAATTTTGAACTAGGATGTTCAACATACATCAACCAAACATCACTACTGTTTAAAGGGCTAGCATCGGCATCTTTTAACATTTCCCACACATCCGCATACGTATGTTCTCTTACCACTGTTGGATTAGCAATTATGTCTTGAATAGCTTGTTTTAATTGAGCTCCTGATTTGCCTTCTAACGAATCATAATAGCCTACAGGGATATTTCTTGGACATAAACCATAGGTCGGATCAATTGGAGTTCCCCATGGCTGCACAATATAATCATTGTCATGCACACGTACTTCAATATTATTGTTTGTTAAGGAATAATTAGGTCCAACTGCTGCTATTGTCAATTTTAGTATTTCATCACCTTCATTAATTACATCATCAACCATAGTATAATTGACTATGACGCTCGACGTACCTACTGGAATTGTTGCTGTTAATGGTCCGGTATAATCTCCTGTGGTGAAAGTTCCGTTGGCTAAAGAATAATTTAACACTAAATCACTCCCCGTTACTAGAGTTTGTGTTGAAAAAGTAATAGTGAAGGGATTAGGCTCGCTCAATTCTGCAGCAGAAAAGGTTGCTAAAATTGCATTTGCTATAGTTCCTGAACCATCATTTGGCACATCTGGAGTTGGCGCCTTTGTTTCATAAGTCCCATCGTTTTTTCTTTGAATAGAATTGGCATCACTAGGACTCATCGTACTGATAAATTCATCATAAGCAAATGTTTCACCTAAAGCGGCCATTAAACTTACAGGGTTGGCATCAGCTGTCTTGTGAATGAGAGCATCAATTAAGTTCGTTTGATGAGCAACTGTAGTACCGTTAATAAAATCAGAAGGGTTTCCTAAATAAATGGCTACAGCATCAGGACCATTTTGAATTATATTGTCATTAATTATTCGATCCGGAGCTGGTGAAACACCACTATTTCCTAAAGTAATAATTCCATTTACATCCGTCACTAATCCATCTAAATCAAATGACATGTAGGCTTTATCTAAATTACCCGCATTAAAGAAAACTAAAACATACCCGTCTAATGAAAAATTTGGAGTAACCGATTTTAATTCAACGAATTCTAAAATGTCAGTACTAGGAGTATCCGCATCAAGTTCATTAATGTAAACTTGTGAAAATGAAATATTACTAAATAGTAATACGAAAAGTAATTTTTTTATCATAACAACTAAATTTGGGGTGAGCAAGATAACCAAATTGTACTATGAAAAACCAAATTCTGATGAAGAATTACCAACAATTAAGATTTTTAACAAATTGAAAATCAATTGTTAGAAATCATCAGTATCAAATCTATTATAAAATTACAGTAAATAGTGTTACATTGCCATTAAAAAAAATAAAAATTGAAGCATAAACTTTTTTTTTCGTTTATAAACTTATTTATGATGGTGTCATTGCCTGTTTTTAGTCAACAAAAAGTGACTATTACAGCCAAATTGGATACCATTTCTAATATTTTTATCGTAAATCAAAAAATTAATTTTAAAAATAACTACTCCACTCCAATTCATAAATTGATCATTAATGATTGGAATCATGCTTATTCTAATAGAAAAACCAATTTAGGAAAACACTTGTCCGATCAATATGTGAGAAACTTCCATCTTTCAACCGAAAAAGAACGAGGTTTTACCAAAATTAATAGTTTAACCGTTAATAAGTTTTATGGCAACTGGACACGAATTGAAAATCAGATAGATCTCATCGAATTATCACTAACAGCGTTACAACCTAAAGATTCTGTTGAAATAGAAATTAACTATGAATTAAAGATTCCAGATGCTAAATTTACCCGTTGGGGCAGAGAAAAAGATAATTTTTATTTGAAAGATGTCTTTCTTTCCGTTGCCAAAGTTGGAAACAATAACGACGGACTCACCTACAGCAATGAAAATATTGAAGATGCGGTATTGGAAGATATTGCCGATATTCGTGTTGCTTTTCAACTTCCTGATTCTTATACTGTTACTTCCAATCTAATTAAAACAAGTGCTAATGTTTTTTCTGGAACTTCAAAAGAAAACCAATTTGCACTTGAAAAAAGAGTCAGTTTTGAAAGTTTTAAAAATGATAAAATGGAAGTTGAAACGAATTTGAATACTTCAAGAGTCAACGAAATTCAAAGAGCTATAATCATTGATAAAATCATCCATTATATTGATTCAACTTTAGGAAGATCGAAAGTGAATAAAATCATGGTTTCACAAATTGATTATGACAGAAATCCTTTTTATGGACTGAATCAATTACCCGCTTTTTTAAGTCCGTTCCCTGATTCCTTTTTATACGAACTAAAGTTTTTAAAAGTCTATTCTCAAAACTATTTAAAGCAAAATTTAAATATTGATTTCAGAAAAGATCACTACTTAATAAATGGAATTCAAACCTATTTGTTAATGAATTATATCGAGGAAAATCATCCCGATTTGCATTTAATTGGAAGTTTAAGCAGATTCAAACTCACCAAAGGATATCAATTGTCAAATGCAAAATTTAACGACCAATATCAATTGGCATATTTATTAATGGCTAGAAAAAATTTAGATCAAAGCCTTGAACTTTCGAAAGAAAAATTGGTAAAATTTAATGAGCAAATAGCATTAAAATACAAAGCAGGCTTAGCCTTCAAATTTCTCGATCGTTATATTGGTGGTGATTTTTTAAACAATTCAATTAAAGAATTTATTGAGTTGAACAAATCAAAATATACTGCAAATCATGATTTTAAAGAAGTTTTAACAAGGAATGCTTCAAAAAACATCCAATGGTTTTTTGATGAAATGATTCATTCTAAAGAAGCAATCGATTTTTCTTTTAGCGACATTACTAAAGAAGCCGAAACCAGATTTGTAACCATAAAAAACAAAACAAACAGCAATGTTCCTTATTTAGTCTCGGGTTTTAAAAACAGAGAAAAAGTTTTTGAAAAATGGATTCACGAACCTAAAAAAGACTCTATATTTACGATTAACACCAATGAAGTAGATAAATTAATACTCAATCACAAGAATTTTTTCACCGAAATCAACAATCGGAACAATTATAAAAATTTGAAAGGACCGTTAGCTTTTAACAAACCCTTTAAATTTACATTCTTGCGAGATATAGAAAATGCAAATTACCATCAAATTTACTATGTTCCAGAAGTTGGTTATAACGTATATGACGGTGCAATATTGACGTTAAGTTTTCACAACAAAAGCATCATCAACAAGCCATTCGTGTTTGATTTTAGTCCAAGTTACTCTACTATTCCTCAAACACCAACGGGTTCCTTTGGTATGTCTTACAACCATCAAAGAAGCAATTCAAAATTACATAGTATTCGCTATTCTTTTGGAAGTTCTTATTTTCATTATTTCAAAAACACTGCCTATTTTAAAGCTACCCCTTCTATTAGTTTGAATTTTAGAGATTTGGATTTAACTAAGAATGTTGGTCAAAGCGTATATATTAAACAAAATTATGTCAATAAACAATCTTCTCCGTTACTAGCCAACGACAAAGTTCCTTTACGATTTAGCGCTACTACTATTGGGTTTTCCAGCAATCAAAGTGAAACTGCAAAAGGTTTCGGCTATGGAGTAAGTGCTACTTTTGCCGGGCAGTTTAGTAAACTAACCTCTGAAATTGGATATAGTAGACTATTCGAAAATAATTACCAATTTAGTCTTCGCTTGTTTGCTGGAAGTTTTCTTCAAAACAAACAAAAAGATTTATATGCTTTCGGATTGGACAAACCTCAAGATTTACTTTTTGATTATAATTTATATGGTCGTTCTGAAAGTTCTGGGCTCTTCAGTCAACAATTGGTCATTGCAGAAGGTGGATTTAAATCGACTTTGGCCAATCCCTACGCAAATCAATGGATGACAACTTTAAATGCAACTTCTTCTGTTTGGAAGTGGATACAGTTATATGGTGATGTTGGGTTGTATAAAAATACTTCGCAAAATACTCAATTTGTGTACGATAGTGGCCTTCATTTTAATCTTGTTCCAGGCTACTTCGAATTGTTTTTCCCAGTCTATTCTACCAAAGGTTTTGAACCGGCACAGGATAATTACGGACAAAAAATCCGTTTTATTGTCACTTTAAATCCGAATACATTAATCAAACTATTCACAAGAAAATGGTTTTAAAATTCAATAATTAGTTGTTTTTATTTAATTTTTAATCGAAAAACAATTCAAATATTAACAATTAAACAATTAAAGCTTTGTATTTGAATTTTAAATTACGAATAATTCAATTAATATTTTTATATCAAAATTAGAATATATCGTGTTTTTGTTTAAATTTGTGTACTTACAAATTAGAAATGGCACAAGTAGAAGAAAAACAAGCACTAACCTTTGAAGATTTTAAAACAGAAGTTTTAAACGATTATAGAATTGCGAGAATAAGTCGTGAATGTAGCCTTTTAGGACGAAAAGAAGTCTTAACTGGTAAAGCTAAATTCGGAATTTTTGGTGATGGTAAGGAAGTACCTCAATTAGCATTGGCCAAAGCGTTTCAAAATGGAGATTTCCGTTCGGGATACTATCGTGATCAAACGTTTATGATGACCATTGGAGCTATGAATATTGAGCAATTTTTTGCCGGTTTATATGGTCACACCGATTTAGATTTTGACCCAATGAGTGCTGGTCGTCAAATGGGTGGTCACTTTGCAACACATTCCCTTGACGAAAATGGAAAATGGAAAAATTTAACCCAACAAAAAAATTCTAGTGCCGACATCTCTCCTACTGCTGGTCAAATGCCTCGTTTGTTAGGGTTAGCACAAGCTTCAAAAATATACAGAAACGTTGACGGTATTAATCAAACTAATTTTTCTGAAAAAGGAAATGAAGTAGCTTGGGGAACCATTGGAAACGCATCTACATCAGAAGGATTGTTTTTTGAAACTATCAATGCTGCTGGGGTTTTACAAGTACCTATGGTGATGAGTGTTTGGGATGATGAGTACGGAATTTCTGTTCATGCCCGTCATCAAACGACTAAAGAAAATATTTCGGAAATCTTAAAAGGATTCCAACGCGATGAAGATAATAACGGTTATGAAATCATGACGGTTAAAGGTTGGGATTACCCTGCTTTAGTAGAAACATATCAAAAAGCTGCAGCTATTGCTCGTGAAGAACACATTCCGGTTTTAATTCACGTAGACGAATTAACACAACCGCAAGGTCATTCTACTTCAGGTTCACACGAACGCTATAAAAATGCTGAACGCTTGGCTTGGGAAGCAGAATTTGATTGTTTGTCTCAAATGCACAAATGGTTGTTGGAAAATAATTTAGCGACTTTAGAAGAATTAGACGCCATTGACAATCAAGCGAAAAAAGAAGTAAACGAAGGTAAAAAGAATGCTTGGGCCAATTTTACGGCTCCTATTAAAGCAGAAAGAGATGAATTAGTTGCTGTTTTAAACATAGTAGCTTCCACTTCTGAAAATAAAATTTTTATTGAAAAATACGCTAATGATTTAGCAGCAATAAAAGAACCAATCCGTAAAGATTTAATCACATTAGCCCGTAAAGTTTTACGAATGGTGATCAAAGAATCTGGAAAAAACGCATTGGCTTCTTGGATTACTAATTATACCGAAAAAATTCAGCCAAAATTTAGTTCACACTTATTTTCTCAATCCGAAAACAATGTATTTTCGGTAAAAGAAGTGAAAGCAACTTACGATGAAACGGCAGAAGAAGTAGATGCTCGTTTAGTACTACGTGATAATTTTGATGCTATTTTTTCTAAATATCCTGAAACCTTAATTTTTGGTGAAGACGCTGGAAACATTGGTGATGTGAACCAAGGCTTAGAAGGAATGCAGGAAAAATACGGTGAATTACGTGTAGCCGATGCCGGAATTCGTGAAGCAACTATCTTAGGACAAGGAATCGGGATGGCAATGAGAGGTTTACGTCCAATTGCCGAAATTCAATATTTAGACTATTTGCTTTATGCAATCCAAATCATGAGTGACGATTTGGCAACATTACAATACAGAACTGCAGGTCGTCAAAAAGCACCGCTAATTATTCGTACTCGCGGACATCGTTTGGAAGGTATCTGGCACTCCGGTTCCCCTATGGGAATGATCATCAATGCCATTCGTGGTATTCATGTTTTGGTTCCAAGAAATATGACTAAAGCAGCAGGTTTTTACAACACATTACTACAAACTGACGAACCTGCCTTGGTTATTGAGTGTTTAAATGGTTACCGATTAAAAGAAAAAATGCCAACTAATTTGGGTGAATTTAAAACTCCAATTGGATTAGTTGAAACCATAAAAGAAGGAGCAGACATTACTTTGGTATCATACGGATCTACCTTACGCCTTGTAGAGCAAGCAGCTAAAGAATTATTGGAAGTTGGGATTGATGCTGAAATCATCGATATTCAATCGTTATTACCTTTTGATATCAATCATGATATTGTAAAATCATTAGCTAAAACGAACCGTTTATTGGTGATTGATGAAGATGTTCCTGGCGGAGCTTCGGCCTTTATTTTGCAACAAATCATCGATGAGCAAAAAGGATACAAACATCTAGACAGTCAACCGGAAACATTGGCAGCAAAAGCACATCGCCCAGCTTACGGTACCGATGGTGATTATTTTTCGAAACCTTCAGTTGAAGATATCTTCGAAAAGGTTTACGAAATGATGCACGAAAGTAATCCGGAAAAATACCCTAGTCTATATTAATTTTTACTAGTACAATCTTTTAAAATCTTAGTCAAACGCAGGACGTTTAACTAAGATTTTTTTATTTAAATCCATTATTTAACATTTTTTACGGAAAAACCGTAACTGCGATTGTCAGAAAATAGTTAATTTTAAAGTAAGTACGTTCGATTTTTACCCTGTTTGTCATTAAAATATTACATTTTGTGATTTCATAGGTGCCGACCATTAAAACCCAGTAATTTAGTATCATGAATGTAATTTGACTATTGTGAAAAAGGGACCTTACATAGCAAAAGATGATTTGGAGTTAGCCGTACAGAAATATAGCGCCTTCGATAATTTGATTGAAGGTGTTCAAGTCTTAGATTATAATTGGCGGTATTGCTATGTAAATGATTCATTAGCAAGACATGGACTTTCGACACGAGAAGCGCTGATAGGAAATTCTATGTTGGAAAAATATCCTGGTATTGAAAAAATGGAAGTATTTCAATCGCTTCAGTCTTGCATGACCGCCAGAACTAGTTGTGAAATTATTAATCGCTTTGATTTTCCCGATGGAACAAAAAAATGGTTTGAATTAAGCGTACAACCTTTGCCTGAAGGTATCATAATTTTGTCTTCTGATATCACCAAACTTAAAAAAACAGAAGCAGAACTCCTAAAAAAACTAAATGAAAGAAACGAATTATTGTCCCAAATATCCAATCAAAAAAAGCAACTGGAAGAATTTTGTCAAATAGTAGCTCACAATCTTAGAGCTCCACTAAGTAATTTAATCCTGTTAAACGAAGTACTCTCGGAAAATCATTCTCTTGAAGACAAATTCAAGTATTTCGAAATGCAAAAACCAATCATTTTAGCCTTACAAACTACCTTCGAAGAACTGGTTTATGCAACCCAAATAAAAATGGATGCCACAATCAAAAAGGGGCATATTGACATGGATAAAACTATTGAATTTGTTAAAAATCAACTTGACGAAGAAATCACGAAATCCAATGCAAAAATCACCTTCGATTTTACAAAGACTAAAAAAATTCATTATTCAAAGAAATACATTAACGCCATTTTGTATAATCTTGTAAGCAATTCTATACGCTACCATTCACCGGAGAGAACTCCTAAAATTCACATACGTAGCTTCAAAAAAAAGGGCTGGATTTGTTTAGAAATTAAAGACAACGGACTTGGAATCGACATAAAAAAAAATAAAAATGATCTTTTCAAACTTCATAAAACATTTCATTCCCATCCTGAAGCTAAGGGTTTTGGATTATTTATTACTAAAATTCAAATTGAAGCGTTGGGCGGTAGTATTAGTGCTAAAAGTTTGTTGAATCATGGAAGTACATTTACAGTAGAGCTCTATAAATCTAAAGACAAATGAGTGAATCTAAGAGAATTTGTTTAATCGATGACGATAAAATTTTTCAATTCTTGACACAACGTATTATAAACG
>JAGORP010000070.1 GCA_018062725.1 Flavobacterium sp. | reverse complement strand
ACAGGCAAAAACTATGTAGAACGTTCCATTTTAAAAGCCATTAAAAACGACATTGCCATTTATGCGGTACATACGGCTTTAGACAACCATCACAACGGAGTAAACAAGATATTTTGTGATGCCTTGAGTTTAATGAATACAAAAGTCTTGGTTCCGAAGCAGCAATTTATTCAAAAATTAGTCACCTACACCATTCCTGAAAATGTTGAAAAATTACGCAACGCTTTATTCGATGCTGGCGCTGGAAAAATAGGCAATTATGAAGATTGTAGTTTTAATTCTAAAGGAATTGGCACCTACATGGGCAATGAGAATAGCAATCCTGAAATTGGAGAACGTTTCGAATTTGTGGAAGCCGAAGAAATTAAAATTGAAATCACTTTTGAAAAATATTTGCAACCTAAAATTTTGAAAGCTTTATTTTCCAAACATGTTTATGAAGAAGTGGCTTACGAAATTTACGATTTACAAAATTCACATCAAAACATTGGTTTAGGCATGACAGGAGAACTTCCCAACGAAATGAATGAACTGGATTTTTTACGTTTTGTGAAAGAAAAAATGGATTGTGGAGGCATTAGGCATAGCGATTTCACTGGAAAAAAGATAAAAAAAGTAGCTGTTTTAGGCGGTTCTGGAAGTTACGCCATCAAAAACGCCATACAAGCTGGAGCCGATGCTTATTTAACCGCCGATTTGAAATACCATAACTTTTACGAAGCTGAAAACAGCCTACTTTTAGCTGATATCGGACATTTTGAAAGCGAACGTTACACAAAAAACTATATAGTTGATTATCTTACGAAAAAAATTCCTAATTTTGCAGTCGATTTATCACAAATAAATACAAATCCAGTTAAGTACTTATAAGAATATGGCAACAAAAGAATTGAACGTTGAAGAAAAGTTAAGAGCGTTGTATGATTTACAATTAATAGATTCTAGAATCGACGAAATAAGAAACGTAAGAGGGGAATTACCTTTAGAAGTGGAAGATTTAGAAGATGAAGTAGCTGGACTAAGCACTCGCTTAGAAAAATTAAAAACCGATTTAGATAGCATTGAAGAGCAAATCAAAGTAAAAAAATCTGCTATTGAGGAGCACAAAGAAGCGATTAAAAAATATACGACTCAACAAAAAGAAGTACGTAACAACCGTGAATTTAATTCTTTAACTAAAGAAGTTGAATTTCAAGAGTTAGAAATTCAATTGGCTGAGAAGCACATTCGTGAAATGAAAGCTTCTATCGAGCATAAAAAAGAAGTAATCGCTGAATCTAAAGAAAAATTAGAAGCAAAATCTTCTCACTTAAAACACAAAAAATCAGAATTAGACGCGATTATGTCTGAAACTGAAAAAGAAGAAAACTTCTTATCTCAAAAATCAGAAGAATACCAAGGACAAATTGAAGAGCGTTTATTAGCAGCCTACAAACGCATCCGTGGAAGTGTTCGTAACGGTTTAGCAGTAGTTTCTATCGAAAGAGGAGCTTCTGCAGGTTCTTTCTTTACGATTCCACCACAAACACAAATGGAAATTGCTTCTCGTAAAAAAATCATTACAGATGAGCACAGTGGAAGAATTTTGGTTGACACTGCTTTAGCCGAAGAAGAAAAAGAAAAAATGGAGCAATTATTTGCGAAAATATAAGTAATTTAAATCCCGATTAACATCGGGATTTTTTATGCATAAAATTTTATTTTTTCTTTTCACTAAATCTATAGGTTTTTACATTAACCTATTGAGTTTTTTGTTCCCTAAAAAAGCAACGCAACTTGCCTATCAATTTTTCAGTGAACCTAGGGAGGGAAAATTATCGAAGGAAAAGCTTCCCAAAATATTGCAAAACACTACTTCTGAAACTTTTTTTGACAACGAGCACCATACTCAAGTATACATTTGGGAAGGAAGTGAACACAAAATTCTATTGGTCCACGGTTGGGAAAGCAATGCCTCACGTTGGGAAAATATCTTACCCTATTTGAAAAAATCGGGCAGCACCATTATTGCTATTGATGCTCCTGCCCACGGATTGTCTAGCGGAAAAGAATTTAGCATTCCGCAATACGCCAAATTCATACATCAAGTTGTCCAAAAATACAAACCGCAATCTCTTATTGGTCACTCTATTGGTGGAAAAACCTGTTTGTATTACCAACATAGTTATCCGAATGATGGTATTGAAAAAATTGTAATTCTAGGAGCTCCTAGCGATTTCAAAATCCTGTTAAACAACTATATCAATTTATTAAGTTTGAATGCCACGATCGCCAGAGATTTAGAAAACAAATACCTACAAGATTACAAACAAAAAATAGAAGATTTTTCAAGTCGGAATTTTGCTTCCACACTAAAAGTAGCTGGTTTAATTGCTCATGATACTGATGATGAAGTCGTTTCTGTCAACGAAGGAAAAAAAATTGCAGCAGCTTGGAAATCGGCACAATTTTTAGAAACCAAAGGATTAGGTCACAGCATGCACGATGACAAACTGTATCAAGAAGTATATAATTTTTTGTTTTTGAAATAAAAAAACGTTAGAATTCTGAAGATGGAGGAATCTCATAAAATAGATAAATCAAACTCCGACACAATAATTCCCCTTTGCCAAAATAATAAAAACTGAGTACTGAATACTGTAAACTGAGTACTGAATTACTATCTTTGCCTCATGGAAGAAAATAAAACACGTATTAATAAATTTTTATCTGAAACAGGATATTGTTCCCGTCGTGAAGCCGACAGGTTGTTAGAAGAAGGTCGTATAACCATAAACGGTGTTATTCCTGAATTGGGGACAAAAGTATCTTTAGACGACGAAATACGTGTAGATGGAAAATTAATCCGTGAAAAAACTTCCAAACCAGTTTATTTGGCATTTAATAAACCCGCAGGAATTGAATGTACCACCAACCAATCGGTACGTGACAATATTGTCGATTATATCAACTATCCGAAACGAATTTTCCCAATTGGCCGATTAGACAAAGCCAGTGAAGGCTTGATTTTCATGACGGATGACGGCGATATCGTAAACAAAATTCTTCGCGCTCGAAACAATCACGAAAAAGAATACATCGTTACCGTTGACAAACCCATCACCGATCGATTTATAGACCGCATGGGAAATGGCATTCCTATATTGGATACCGTAACACGAAAGTGTAAAGTGGAACAAGTAAGTAAATATGTGTTTCGAATCGTGTTAACGCAAGGTTTAAACCGTCAAATTCGTCGTATGTGTGAATACTTAGGTTATGAAGTAACTGCACTGAAACGAACTAGAATCATCAACATTTCGTTAGATATTCCATTAGGGCGTTACCGCGATCTAACCGATGCCGAAATAGCAGAATTGAATACTTTAATTGCGCCTTCCAGCAAAACAGAAGAAGCCAGCTTACCAAAAGCTATTCAAAAGAATTCAGAAAAAAGAAACTAAGTCCTATTTTCCTACAATTCTTTTTCCATTACATAATCATCCATAATGAAGCCATTTCCAATTGGGATCACTTCTTCCAAAATGATTTTAAAATTTTGCTTTTCGTAAAAATTTTGGGCTTTGTTGTATTTGTTAACGTTTAAGAACAAATGCGTATTTTGAGCTTTACGCGCGTAATTTTCAACCGTTTCCAAAAACAATTTTCCTAAACCAGTGCCTTGTGTAGAAGGCAACACATAAATTTTATGCAGCTTAGTTTTAGCCGTTTCATTACAATTGATTTCATAGGAAGCAAACCCAAAAAAAGAATTATTTTCTTCCGCAAGTAAAAACACATGACCTTTTTCCAATTGCGTTTCTAAAGCGGCAATCGAATAAAAGTTTTCCAACATGTAATCTAATTGGACTTCCGAAAGGATCTCAGCATACGCATCGGGCCATATTTTATAAGCCAATTCTTGAACAATGGATAATTGTTGCTTTGTCGCTTGAATTATTTGCATATTTTCTATTCATCAACTTTTCGAAACTTTGGAACATTTTTCTATTACACTAACTTCATTCGCTTTTGTTCTCTTGCCAATAAAGTATTTTTAAGCAACATAGCAATCGTCATCGGACCTACTCCACCTGGAACAGGAGTGATATAAGATGCTTTTTTGGAAACATTTTCAAAATCAACATCACCCGTAATAACATAGCCTTTATCGTTTGTTTCATCGGCTACACGGGTAATTCCCACGTCAATAATAACGACATCATCTTTAACCATTTCGGCTTTAAGATAATTCGGAACGCCTAATGCCGTAATGATAATATCGGCTTGCGAGGTAATTTGATTGATATTTTTGGTGTGACTGTGCGTAATCGTTACGGTAGAATTTCCAGGAAATCCTTTACGTCCCATTAAAATACTCATTGGCCTTCCCACAATATGACTACGACCAATAACCACCGTGTGCTTTCCTTTGGTTTCTACATTATAACGTTCCAAAAGCTCTAAAATTCCGAAAGGTGTTGCTGGAATAAACGTACTCATATCGAGCGCCATTTTTCCAAAATTTTCAGGATGGAAACCATCTACATCTTTACTTGGATCGATGGCCATCAAGATTTTTTGCGTATCTATTTGATCGGGTAACGGAAGTTGTACAATAAAACCATCAATATTGTCATCGTTATTTAACTCATGGATGGTTTTTAACAATTCGGTTTCAGAAGTAGTACTCGGCATTTTAACCAAAGTCGATTCGAAGCCAACGCGTTCGCAAGCTTTTACTTTACTTCCTACATAAGTCAAACTCGCGCCGTCATTACCGACAATAATAGCCGCCAAATGAGGTACTTTTTCATTATTGGCCTTCATTTCATTTACTTCGGCCGTAATTTCATTTTTAATGTCTTCCGAAACTTTTTTTCCGTCTAAAATCTGCATTGTTGTTGTGTTGTTTATTGTTTAGTTGCTTGTATTTTATTCATGAAAAAAGGCGCGAATAAACGCACCTCATTTTTTATTTCATTCCCGGCATTCCGCCTTTCATTCCGCCCATCATCTTCATCAAGTTCTTTCCTCCTGGCCCTTGCATCATCTTCATCATTTTGCTCATTTGATCAAACTGTTTCATTAACTGATTCACTTCTTCCACTTTACGTCCCGAACCTTTTGCAATACGTGTTTTACGTTTTACATCTATAATGGTTGGTTTGCTTCTTTCTTGTGGCGTCATAGAATAGATAATCGCTTCGATATGTTTGAACGCATCGTCTTCAATTTCTACATCTTTTAAGGCTTTTCCAGCACCTGGTATCATTCCAACCAAGTCTTTCATGTTCCCCATTTTTTTCACTTGTTGAATTTGACTTAAGAAATCATCAAAACCGAATTCATTCTTTGCAATTTTCTTTTGCAATTTACGTGCTTCTTCTTCGTCGTATTGCTGTTGTGCACGCTCTACTAAGGAAACCACGTCACCCATACCTAGAATACGATCGGCCATACGATCTGGGTAGAATACGTCAATGGCGTCCATTTTTTCACCCGTACCGATGAACTTAATTGGTTTATTCACTACCGATTTAATCGAAATTGCCGCTCCACCACGCGTATCACCATCTAATTTAGTAAGAATAACTCCGTCGAAATTCAATCGATCGTTAAAAGCTTTAGCCGTATTAACCGCATCTTGTCCTGTCATCGAATCGACCACAAACAACGTTTCGTTTGGTTGAATCGCTTTGTGTACGTTAGCGATTTCAATCATCATCTCTTCATCGACCGCCAAACGACCAGCAGTATCGACGATAACGACATTGAAACCATTTGCTTTTGCGTGTTTGATAGCATTTTCAGCGATAGAAACTGCATTTTTATTTTCTGGTTCAGAGTATACTTCTACTCCAACCTGATCTCCAACTACATGTAATTGGTTGATCGCAGCTGGACGGTAAATATCACAGGCTACCAATAATACTTTTTTATTCTTTTTGGTCTTTAAAAAATTAGCCAATTTTCCTGAAAAGGTTGTTTTACCTGAACCTTGCAATCCTGACATTAAAATCACCGATGGATTTCCAGAAAGATTTACGCCGGCAACATCTCCACCCATTAATTCAACCAGTTCATCTTTTACGATTTTAACTAAAAGCTGACCCGGTTGTAAGGTTGTTAATACATCTTGACCTAACGCTTTTTCTTTTACGCGAGTGGTAAAATCTTTGGCAATTTTAAAGTTAACATCGGCATCAAGTAAGGCACGACGGACTTCTTTTAAAGTATCGGCAACATTTACTTCGGTAATTTTACCGTGACCTTTTAATATATGGAATGCTTTATCTAGTTTTTCTGATAAATTATTGAACATAGCTATTCTTTTTTAGAAGTGGCAAAGATAATTGAAAGTTAGGAAGTAGCAAAACTCGAAACTACATAAAGCGAATAAAAAAAGCAGTCTTTTTAAAAAGACTGCTTTCCATCGAGATTAAAATCACAAAAGTTTACGTGGTATTAATTTTTCTCGAAAGTTAAATAATCAATACCTCCATTTCCTCCACTAACATGAACTAAACGTACTTTTGTACTTGTAAATTCTAAAATATTCCAATCTTCGGAGAGTTCTTCAAAGTTTGCAGGAGTAGCAAAATTAATATTAAAATCTAGATCATTACTTGGACTATCATCATGGCTATTATCACTTGTTACCGACCAAGAACCTGTATAGGTATTAGCGCCATTTTCAGCCGTTAATACTGATGAAGAACCAAAAGTAAAAGTATAACCATCAAAATTACTGGTTTCATTTGTCCCTGAATCTTGAAAAAAAGTAATACGCCAAGTGCCATTTTTAACTGTATTAATTACGGGAGAAGGGTTTACCGAAGGACTTGGAATCACATCATCATCATTACTGCACATACTAGCAACGTTTAACATGAAGATTAAGGATAAAATCGAGAAAAAAGATACATGTTTCATAATAATTAGGTTTAGATTAATATGTTTAATTGTTTTACGTTTTACAAAAATTAAGGGTCGCAAGTGATGCTATCAACATCCAAATTACAACTTGAAATAGTCTATAAAGGATTTTACAAATTCGTTCAGATTCCATTTCTATTCGCTTCTGATGATATAACAATTCAAAATCATTTTACCCTACCTCATTATTAAAAAAAAATTATTATTTTTATAAGTACATTATTACATTTTTAATGAAAAGCCCTTTAAATTCTGATACTTGCAATGAAAATACTTTTACGACTTTTTTTAAAAGTCAGGCAAAATTAGTACGCAATTACATGTATTATAAATTCAAAAATTTGGAATTAGCAGAAGATATAACACAAGAAGCATTTATAAAACTTTGGCAAAACTGCAAAGATGTTCCTTTAGAAAAAGTGAAATCCTATATCTACACCATTGCTAATAACAGCACTTTAAATGCAATTGCACATCAAAAGATTGTACTCGAATATGAAAAAAACAATACCCAAATAGATCGATCCAATGAAAGTCCAGAGTTCCTATTGGAAGAAGAGCAATTTAAAATCAAATTGCTGACAGCCATTAATCACTTAAATGAAAGTCAACGGGTTGCTTTTTTAATGCATCGCATTGATGGTAAAAAGTATACAGAAATCGCTACCGAATTGAACATAAGTGTTAAAGCAGTTGAAAAAAGAATTCATTTGGCTCTTTTAGAATTAAAAAAAGAATTTGAACATTTTAGGTAGGGTAAATGCCTGTTTAATTGTTACTCTATACAGTTGAAAAAATTATGGAAGAAAAATACACATTAGCCAAATGGTTAAATGACGAAATGACTGAAGCGGAATTAGCCGAATTTAAAGCGACCGCTGATTATTCCATTTACGAGAAAATTAAAAAAGCTTCGGGAGATTTAAAAACACCTCCTTTTAATGAAGAGCAACTTCTTTCAACCATTTTAGCAACAAAAAAAAGAAGCAAAACCCATTATTAAGTTAACTTCAAATTGGATTTATAAAATTGCTGCGGTTATAGTCATTACATTGGGATTAACTTACTTTTTCACCTTTAATCCAACGCAAAAACAATGGGCGGAAAACGGAAAACAAACAACATTTCATTTACCTGATAACTCGGAAGTGGTATTAAATTCTGGCTCGGAAATTGAATTTAAAGAAAAAAAATGGAAGGACAACAGATCACTGCAACTTAAAGGGGAAGCCTATTTTAAAGTCGCTAAAGGCAAAACATTTGAAGTCAATACTAACTTAGGTAAAGTAACCGTTTTGGGAACTCAATTTAATGTGAAAGCCCGTGAGAATCGTTTTGATATTGTTTGTTTTGAAGGGAAAGTAAGGGTGAATTACCAGAATCAAGAAGTAGTGATCGCTAAAAATCAAAATGTCTCTTTTGAGAATGGAAAGCAACTACAAATTTCTGAACCAACTGGTAGCAAACCAAGCTGGACGAACAATGAAATCGAATTCAATCACGATAATATAGTCGCAATAATGAAAGAAATAGAACGTAAATACAACATTACCCTCATTCTTAAAACGACTCCATCTCATCAATTTTTCACTGGAAAATTACCCGCAAATAATTTGGAAGCTGCCTTACAAATTATTGCTTCAACCTATCATTTACAGGTTACCCAACAAAATGAAAAAGTATATATTTTAGAAGATCTAAATGTTAAAAAGTAAACCTTTTATTTTTTTCTTAGTTTGTTACTTCTCTTTCTTTTTGGCGCAATCACAAGAAAAAAGGAGACAACTTCCTTTGAAAAATATACTTCAAAATATGAGTCAAACACATCATATTAGCTTTAATTATTTAGAAGATGAAATTGTTGTTTTCACCGTCTTAGAACCGGACACAAATTGGACGGTAGAAGAAAAAATATCGTACTTACAAAAAGAAACAAAACTTAATTTTAGTGTTACCAACAACCAATACTACAATGTTTTTAATGACAAACGTTTAGACAAACCGCTATGTGGCTATGTAATGAATTCAGAAACCAACGAACCCATTGCGCAAGTCAACATTGCCATTTTAAACACTACAATTACTAAAATTAGTCAGGAAAATGGTTATTTCGAATTGCCAATTGCCTCAGGAAACAATATCGTGTTCTCCCATGTTAGTTTCGAAAAAACAGCAATTAGCCCTGAAATTCTTTATGCCACAAATTGTCCCCAACTCTTCTTAAAACCCAACACAATTCCATTAGAAGAAGTCATTACCCAAACCTATTTAACTTCAGGAATTTCGATTAAAAATGACGGAACAATTCACATAAAACCTAAAAAAATAGGGCATTTACCAGGTTTAACCGAACCGGATGTTTTCAAAACCATGCAACAAATTCCAGGTATTGTAAGTGTAGATGAAAGTATTTCCAATATTAATGTCAGAGGCGGAACTCACGATCAAAATTTGGTGGTATGGAATGGAATTCGATTATTTCAAACAGGACATTTTTTCGGAATGATTTCAGCCTTAAATCCCAATTTGGCCCACACCGTTAAAATCTCTAAAAATGGTACATCAGCTTTTTACGGCGAGAGCACTTCTAGTGTGATTGACATTTCAACACAAACCCAAGAAATTGAAAAAAATAAAGGCGCCATTGGTGTTAACTGGGTGAATGCTGATTTTTATACCAAGCTCAAAACGGGAAAAAAATCAAATCTTGAAATAAGTGGACGAAGAGCCTTTACTGATGTCATTAAGCGATCACCAACCTATAAAAATTACTCCAATAGAATATTTCAAGATACCGAAGTAACCAATACCTCCGACAATCAAACTATAAATTATACCAGTAATGTGAATTTTTATTTCTATGATTTTACAGCCCAGTTTCATCAAAAAATTGGAAAAAAAACAGATTTCTTTTTCGATGCCATTACCATTTACAACCAGTTAAATTTGGATCAAAGTAAAATAGAAGGCATCAATACCATTTCTAGAAGTAGCTTTTTAAATCAAAACACCCTAGGAGGCAACTTGAGTTTAAAAAGTGATTGGAATACTAAAAACAGCATAGAATCCAACCTCTACACTTCCTATTATTACATTGATTCTAAAAATGAATCTATCGAAAGCAATCAGATATTTAATCAAAAAAATGATATTTTAGATACAGGCTTTAGAATTCAAAATAATTATGCATATTCAGAAAAAATGGTATTCAAAACTGGGTATCAATTCAACGAAATTGGAATCAGCAACACGAATAGAATTAACAGTCCTTTTTTTTACAAAAAAAATAAAAATGTCATCCACAACCATGCATTAATCGTTGAAGGAAATTATGCCCCCGCAACAAAAAAGCTAAAAACAACGGTAGGTTTTCGAGCGAATTATTTCGAAACTTTATCAAAGTTAATTATAGAACCTCGGGTACAACTTTATTATCAATTCGCCAAAAACTTCTCTTTAGGAATTATGGGAGAAGCCAAAAACCAAACTACTTCTCAAATTGTTGACTTACAGCAAGACTTTTTAGGCATTGAAAAACGTCGTTGGATCTTATCGAATGAAAAAAACATTCCGATAATGAAAAGTCAGCAATCTTCTGTAGGTATTACCTTCAAAAAAAATAAATGGCTGGTTACTTTAGATAATTTTTACAAAAAAGTAAACGGAATAACCAGTATGAGTCAAGCTTTTCAAAATCAGTTAGAATTTGAAGTTTTGAATGGAAATTATACTGTTTTGGGATCAGAACTATTGCTTCAAAAACAGATTAGGCATTTCACAACATGGATTTCCTACAGTTACACAAACAATGATTATGAGTTTAAAACTTATACCCCTTCGGTTTTTCCAAACAATTATGAAATCAGTCAAAATATAGTTGGAGCGCTCATTTATGATAACCAGAAATTAAAATTAGCGGTTGGAGCCAAATATCATACAGGAAAACCTACAACCAATCCTATTTTTGAAAACAGTCACATTACGAATCCCGAAACGGGTTCCATAGCTTATAAACTCCCTAATTCCGAAAATCTGGAAGATTATTTTCAATTAAACTTTTCTGTTGGTTATGTTTTTCATGCGAACGAAAAGTCTAATCTAAATTTAGGATTTGCCTTTGAAAATGTTACGAACCAAAAAAACACCATCAATCAGCACTTCCGAATTAACACCAACACTTCTAGTATTGAAAGAGTGAGTACTTTTTCTTTAGAACGAACCTTGAATGCTTACATGCGGTACAGCTTTTAAAATAAAACTCATTATCTTGTTTTTTTTTAATTTGGATACTAAAAAGACTGCTTACAATAAGCAAGCAGCCTTTTAAACAAACAAAAACAAAACCAAAAGTTTAATGAAAAACTTCTATTTTTAGGATGTCCAATTATTTTAAAATAGTATATTGAATTGTTGGATTTCCTCTAACTCCAGCGTCATTTGTCATCGCTAGAAATTGAACTTTATAATAGTTACCGGCAACATCTTTAATCACATAAAAACGATCGGTTTTAACACTCGGCAATGTAGATGGTCCACCTCCGTTTCTCCAATTGGAACCAATAATCCTTTGATCTGTAGCAGATGTTACAAAATTAGCTTCGACGATATTGGCTTTTCCGAATGCATTAAACGCAAATTCAGTAGTTAGAATTTGATAGGCTTTTGTGCCTCCTTTCATATTAGAAATGATAAAATCGGAATATCCGTAAGTGACTTCGCTAC
>JAGORP010000069.1 GCA_018062725.1 Flavobacterium sp. | reverse complement strand
TGCAATGTCTGACATAATCTTTTAATTTTTAATTTAATTTGTTGGCAAAAATAAAAAACTTTATTTTAAAACAACCTTTTTGTTACTAAATATGACCACGAATTTAAAAAAAATAATTCACAAAGGCCTCTTTTTTTTATTTTTTACCAATTATTATTCTTTTTTTTGTGCTAAGAAATCTAAATAAAATGAAAAATATTGTGCTTTTTGCTTCCGGAAACGGTTCAAATGCCGAAGAAATAATCAGGTATTTTAAAAATAATAATGAAGGAGTTGTAGTTGCTATTTTTTCTAACAAGGCGGATGCTAAAGTATTAGAAAGAGCAAAAAATCATAACATCCCTTCTGTGGTTTTTTCTAAGACACAATTAAATGATGGTTTTGTGTTAGAGCAATTGCATCAATTTCAACCCGATTTAATTGTTTTAGCTGGATTTCTATTAAAATTTCCAGAGTCAATATTAAAAGTGTATCCAAAAGTAATTAATATTCATCCTGCTTTATTGCCAAAATATGGAGGAAAAGGCATGTACGGAATGAATGTACATCAAGCGGTTCTGAAAAATAAAGAAAAAGAAACAGGAATCACCATTCATTATGTAAATGAACACTATGATGAAGGTGAATTTATTTTTCAAAAATCAGTAAATATAGAAGATTGCAATATCGCTGAAGAAATTGCACATAAAATCCATGAATTGGAACATCAGTATTTTCCAGAAGTTATCGCAGGTATATTAACTCGTAACTCATAACTTTCAACTCGCAACTATGTCACACGAAGTCCACATATACACAGACGGCGCTGCCAAGGGAAATCCTGGTCCGGCTGGCTATGGCGTGGTGATGGAAATGGTAGGAACACACTATAAAAAAGAATTTTACGAAGGTTTTCGATTGTCTACTAATAATAGAATGGAATTATTAGCGGTAATTGTAGGGTTAGAAAAACTTAAAAACCCAAAAACTAAAGTACTAGTCGTTTCCGATTCGAAATATGTGGTGGATTCGGTAGAAAAGCGCTGGGTATTTCAGTGGGAAAAAATCAACTTCAAAGCTAAGAAAAATCCTGATTTATGGTTACGATTCTTAAAAATATATCGCCAACATCAAGTTGATTTTCAATGGGTGAAAGGACATAACAGTCATCCACAAAACGAACGTTGCGATGCATTAGCCGTTATGGCATCGCAACAAGAAAAATTATCCATTGACGAGTTTTATGAACGGGAAGAAGGAAAGTTGTTGTAATAAAAAAGGAGCTGAAAAGCTCCTTCTATTATTTAGTTTCTTTTGTTAAATCAAATCGGTAAATCGCATCAAATCCAACGTATAATGAAGAATCAAATTCCGAGTTTAGTCGATTTCTTTTATCGGTACTCAGTGGGAAAGTTAAAACTTGTGCACCTACCTTTTCATTACTATTGTAAACGCCATAATCTGTAGTGTCAAATCCCACTTTTCCTCTTAAAATAATCGAATTATCCATTAATCCTAAAGCAGCATAAAGCGCAAAACGAATCGATTCTTCTTGAGTATATAAATCCGAATTAATACCGTCTAAATCATATGATTTTATAGAAGTAAGTAAATCTGCACCTACACTAAATTTATCTGACAAAGAATAGTTAGCGTCCATACGAATTGGTAAAGTTGCATTGATATAAAACTTACTGTCTTTAGAACGATGCCAAATACCAATTAATGGGGTAATTGTAGAACCATGGTTTTCTGACGAAGCATATAATCCAAATTTAACTTTTGAAGTTTCATTGTACTGATAATCTAAAACTGCTAATCCACCAAATTGAAAATCATTTGACCCAATGTTATCAAAATCTGAGGCAATTTTTGGAAGAAATACATACGTTCCCGACCATTTTTCGGAATGTTGATATTTCATTCCTAAGTTCAAGCGTGTCATTGTTAAACTAGTTCTTTCAGCACCTTCTGAAAAATTTAACCTGGTGTTTTCAACTGTAAAACCAGTTAATAATACTGTTTTTTCAGATAATTTTTTGGGATAGTAAACTTCCATATTTAGATTGTTTACACTCGTTTCGTAGTCATTGTCTAAATTTCCTAATGTTGCATTATTTAAAGACAATTTAAAAATATCAACATAGTCTTGCGCACTGACAGAAACTGTAAACAGTCCAAAAAGCATAAATAATTTAATTTTTTTCATAAGTTTTTTAATTTTTTATTTATTAAAATTTCTCAAAAATATTCTTTAGTAGTTAAAATTGTTAAAAAATTAGAAAGTATTAAATTATGATGATCATAAAATTATTTTATGAATAAGGTTTTTAATCATAAATGTATACAAAACTCTAACGTTCAAAACCTTTTAAACTTTTATCCCGAAGTTTCGGAACATAAACTTTTAAACTTCTAAACAAAAACTTATCTTTGCGCCTTATTTCAAATTCAATTTAATGAACAAACTATTAATAGTAGGGACAGTAGCTTTTGATGCTATTGAAACACCTTTCGGAAAAACAAATAAAATTTTAGGCGGAGCAGCAACTTACATAGGTTTATCATCTTCATTTTTCAATGTTGATGCAGCCATAGTTTCTGTAGTAGGAGAAGATTTTCCAAAAGAATATTTAGATTTATTAGAAAATAAAGGAGTAAATATAGAAGGGATCGAAATTGTAAAAGGCGGAAAAACCTTCTTCTGGAGTGGAAAATACCACAACGATTTAAATTCGCGCGACACTTTAGTGACCGAATTAAATGTGTTGGCCGATTTTAACCCAGTGGTGCCTCAAGCGTATAAAAATTCGGAGGTGGTTTTATTAGGAAACTTACACCCAATCGTACAATCAGGCGTTTTAAACCAAATGACTGAACAACCAAAATTAATTGTTTTAGATACCATGAACTTTTGGATGGATTGTGCCTTGCCAGAATTATTAGACGTGATTAAACGTGTTGATGTAATCACAATCAACGATGAAGAAGCACGTCAGTTATCAGGCGAATATTCTTTGGTGAAAGCAGCAGCTAAAATCCATACAATGGGACCAAAATATGTGGTAATCAAAAAAGGAGAGCACGGTGCATTATTGTTCCACAACAAAGACGTATTCTTTGCTCCAGCATTACCATTAGAAGAAGTATTTGATCCAACAGGTGCTGGTGATACATTCGCAGGAGGTTTCGCAGGATATATTGCGCAATCTGAAAACATTTCGTTTAACAACATGAAAAACGGAATCATTCATGGTTCAAACTTAGCTTCATTCTGTGTAGAAAAATTTGGAACAGAAAGAATGGTTGGCCTTGATAAAAAAGAAGTTAATGCGCGTTTGAAACAATTCAAAGCTTTAACGCAATTTGAAGTAGAATTAGAAGAATAAAAACGTGCCTCGAAATTTCGGGGCATTTTTTGTTTGAAAATAAATAAGAATTACAACAACCTACAACAACACAACAACTTATGAGTGACGCTATACAACACGAATGTGGAATTGCATTACTAAGATTAAAAAAACCGTTAGAATTCTATAAACAAAAATACGGAACCGCTTTTTATGGAGTACAAAAAATGTATTTACTAATGGAAAAGCAACACAACCGAGGTCAAGATGGAGCTGGATTAGCAAGTATTAAATTAGATGTAAATCCAGGAGAAAGATACATCAGTCGTATTCGTTCAAACGACCCGCAACCTATTAAGGATATCTTTGCTCAAATTAACGACAGAATTAGTCGCGATTTAGAAGAACATCCAGAATATCAAAACAATGTGGCACTTCAAAAACAAAATATTCCTTACATTGGAGAAGTGTTTTTAGGTCACGTTCGTTATGGAACTTTCGGTAAAAACAGCATCGAAAGTGTTCACCCGTTTTTACGTCAAAACAATTGGATGCACCGTAATTTAATTGTGGCGGGAAATTTCAATATGACTAATGTAAAAGAGTTATTCCAAAACTTAATTGATTTAGGACAACATCCAAAACAAATGGCCGATACTGTTACTGTAATGGAGAAAATCGGACATTTTTTAGATGATGAGGTTACCGAATTATACAAACAATGTAAAGTAGAAGGATATTCCAAACAAGAAGCTTCTCCAATTATCGGAGAACGTTTAAATGTACAACGCATTTTAGAACGTGCTTCTCGTAATTTTGACGGAGGTTATGCAATGGCTGGGCTTTTTGGTCATGGTGATTCGTTTGTATTGCGTGATCCTGCTGGAATTCGTCCTGCGTATTTCTATGAAGATGATGAAATTGTAGTAGTAGCTTCAGAACGTCCAGTGATTCAAACAGTGTTCAATGTGCCTTTCGAAAAAGTACAAGAATTAGATCCGGGAAGTGCTATTATTATCAAGAAAAACGGAAATGTTACCGTTCAGGAAGTAAGAACACCTTTAATCAAAAAAGCATGTTCGTTTGAGCGAATTTATTTTTCTCGTGGAAGTGATGCCGAAATCTATACAGAGCGTAAAGAATTAGGAAAATTAATCTTTCCAAGTGTTTTAAAAGCCATCGATAACGATATCGATAACACGGTTTTCTCTTTTATTCCAAATACGGCAGAAACTTCTTTTTATGGTATGTCAGAAGCTGCTCAAGACTTCTTAAATCACCGAAAAGCAAAAGCAATTATTGAACAAAAGGATACGTTGACGGAAGATACGTTGAAAGAATTGCTTTCGGTTAAAATTAGAACGGAGAAAATTGCAATAAAAGATGCCAAATTAAGAACTTTTATTACCGAAGACAGCAGTAGAGATGATTTGGTAGCACACGTTTATGATGTGACTTATGGTGTGGTAAAACCTACAGATAATTTAGTAATTATTGACGATAGTATTGTAAGAGGAACCACTTTGAAACAAAGTATCATTAAAATGATGGATCGTTTATATCCTAAGAAAATTGTAGTGGTTTCATCAGCACCGCAAATTCGTTATCCAGATTGTTACGGAATTGACATGGCAAAACTAGAAGGATTAGTAGCTTTTAGAGCAGCTTTAGAGTTGCTAAAAGAACGCAATTTATACCATATAGTAGAGGAAGTATATCAAAAATCAAAGGCACAAGAAGATTTTATCGATGCTGATGTAGTGAATTACGTAAAAGAAATTTATGCACCATTCACGGATCAAGAGATTTCAGATAAAATCGCTGAAATGCTAACACCAGACAATACTAAGGCTGAAGTAAAAATTATCTATCAAACGGTAGCTGATTTACACATTGCTTGTCCGAAGAATTTAGGCGATTGGTATTTTACAGGAGATTATCCAACAAATGGTGGAAATCGAGTTGTAAACCGTGCTTTTATGAATTTTTACGAAGGGAAAGATGCTCGTGCTTATTAAAAATAAGTATTTCATCGGTTTTTATTCCATATGGCAATTTTTTAAAGAATTACAAAATTCTATATGTAAATTAGTAGGTTAAGTTTTAATAAAACATATTAAAACCTTTTTAAAAATTGTATAAAATAAACTGTATTGTTCTGAAAAAGTGCATTTTATCGATAATTTGGGTTGTTCAACAATTTTATTGTGGTTTTAAATAATGTAGCTATACTTTAGTATTACCAAAAAATTAGTAGGTTAAGTTTTATGGTAAATTTGGGGCAAAAAGGGTGAAAGAAATTTCGCCTTTTTTTTATTTCAATTTTTTACTAAAAGTCATCTCAAAACGACTTTCATCGGGTTTTTATGTACTTCAACAATTATTTTATAATGTAAATTTTTTTTATAATACTTTAGTATTACCAAAAAATTAGTAGGTTAAGTTTTATGGTAGATTTGGGGCAAAAAGGGTGAAAGAAATTTCACCCTTTTTTTGTTTTAAATTTATTAATTTTTAGTTAAAACAACACAAATAACGACTTTCATCGAATTTTTATGTACTTCATCAATTTTTTTGCAATTTTTTGATAGGTCGTTATACATTAGCATTACCAAAAATTTAGTAGGTTTAATTTTATGGTGTATTTAAGTTAAAAAAGGTTAATTAGTTTGCCTTTTTAATTTTAATAAATTTGGGAAAATAGAAAAAGCCGAAGAGTCGCCATACTCTTCGGCTTTTTTATTAAACTGTTTTTTAATTATTTTGCTGCAGCAAAGCGTTTTGCTACTTCTGTCCAGTTAATTACATTAAAAAATGCTTCCATATAATCAGGACGTCTGTTTTGATAATGTAAATAGTAAGCATGTTCCCATACATCCATTCCTAAAATTGGTTGTCCGCCACAAGCAACACCTGGCATTATTGGGTTGTCTTGGTTTAGAGTAGAACAAACTTCTAATTTTCCGTCTTTCACACATAACCAAGCCCATCCTGAACCAAAACGTGTAGCACCCGCTTTTGAAAATTCTGCTTTAAAAGCGTCAAATGAACCAAATGCAACGTCAATAGCAGTAGCTAATTCACCTGTTGGTAAACCACCACCATTTGGCGACATGATTTCCCAGAACATAGTGTGATTATAATGTCCACCACCATTGTTACGAACTGCCATATTGTTCATGTCTATATTTTTCATCAAATCTTCGATAGATTTTCCTTCTAAATCTGTTCCAGCGATTGCTGCGTTTAGATTCGTAACGTAAGCATTATGGTGCTTAGAATGGTGAATTTCCATTGTTCTAGCATCAATATGTGGTTCTAATGCATCGTATGCATAAGGTAATTGTGGTAATTCAAAAGCCATAATATTTTATTTTTAGATTAGTAATATTTTCACCAAATTTACAAATTAAACTTCGGAATCAAAAATAGATAGTTTCTATACCACTATTATTAAGATAAATATAACATTTGAACATACTCGTTTTCAGAAAATTAAAAAGCAAAACCTTATGAAATCAATTTACTTCAACTTATTTTTTATAGCTCTATTCATCACAAGCTGTTCAAAAACATCACAACCTGTTGATTCAATTCCAAAGCACGAAACCTTTACCATTCAATCCAAACAAGTGAATGAAGCTCGAATAATTAATGTGTGGACTCCCGAAAACTATAAAACTGCTACCGATTCGTTACCCGTTATGTACATGGCAGATGGTGGCATTAGAGAAGATTTTCCGCACATTGCAAACACTTTAGCGGAACTTATCAAACAGAACAAGATTAAACCCATCATTTTGGTTGGTATCGAAAACACACAACGCCGAAAAGATTTATCAGGTTTTACAACCGTTGAAAAAGACAAAGAAATTGCTCCTGAAGTTGGAGGTTCGGAACAATTTAGAGCATTTATTAAAGAAGAACTTTTCCCTGAAATAAACAAAAAATATAGAACATCAAGCGTTAAAGGAATAATCGGAGAATCGCTTTCAGGACTTTTTGTTACCGAAACTTTTTTGCTAACGCCTGAAATGTTTGATTTTTACATTGCCTTCGATCCTTCGTTGTGGTGGAACAATCAATATTTGGTAAAAACGGCAAAACAGTACTTGGCAAAATTTCCTAAAAATCAGAAAATATTTTGGTTTGCAGGTTCCAAAGCCGAAGATATTTCACCAAACACCAAGCAACTGAACACCATTTTGAAAAACGAAAACCCATCAACTGTAAAATGGAATTATTCCGATGAACCAAACGAAGAACATTCAACCATTTTTAGAGCAACCAAAGAAAAAGCAATCATTTGGACTTTAAACCAATAAAAAATTCACTTTTGAAAACAACCGCTTTTACCATATACGATGCTTCGGCTGGTTCAGGAAAAACATATACGCTAACGAAAGAATATTTAAAAATTCTTTTTTTGGCGACTAATGATGATGCCTATCGAAAAATTCTTGCCATTACATTTACCAACAAAGCGGTGGAAGAAATGAAAAGCCGAATTGTTTCCAGTTTGTACGAGTTTTCCATTGATACAACTTCCGATAAAGCAATGGAATTGTTAAAAGATGTTGCTTCGGAAACCAAGTTGAGTATCGCTACTTTAAAAGATAAATCGAAAGCAATTATTAAGAATATCATTCACAATTATGCGGCGTTTGATATTTCTACGATTGATAAATTCACGCACAAAGTTATCCGAACTTTTGCTCAAGATTTGAATTTACCACCCAATTTTGAAGTTTCATTGGAAACCGATTCTTTGTTACAAGAAGCAATTGATTTGGTGATTTCCAAAGCGGGCGATGATGTAAATCTGACCAAATTACTAATCGAATTTTCAAAAGAAAAAACCGACGACGATAAAAACTGGGATATTTCTGCCGAATTATTAAAGGTTGCCCAACTGATTACCAACGAAAACAATTCGGAAGAAATCAAAGAAATGTCCGATAAGAGTTTGGACGATTTTGGTGTCATCAAAAAGAAATTGCAGGAAGAAATTAAACAGTTAAAATCAGATTGTAAAGCAATTGCTCAAACCGTTTTGGATAGAATTGATACAAATGGCGTTTCTCGAAAATCGTTTTATTCAAGCTATGTAACCAATCATTTAGGTAAAGTTGTAGCAGATAAATTTGCAATTAATGACACAATAATTGACTATTTAGACGGAACAAAACCATCATATTCAAAGGCAATTCCACAATCTGATAAAGATTTTATTGATGAAAATGCTTCCGAAATTTTAATTTCGGTTATTGCAATCAATGAAAAAGTGGGAAAAATTTCAATGTACGAAGCTTTTCTGCAAAACTTAAATCCGCTTTCGTTACTAAACACGATTTATCAGGAATTCAAACAAATTCAGGAAGAACAAAATTTAGTTTCGATTTCCGATTTCAATAAAATTATTCACAACGAAATTCAAAACCAACCAGCGCCTTTTATTTATGAGCGTTTGGGAGAAAAATACCGCCATTATTTTATCGATGAATTTCAGGATACTTCGGTGATGCAATGGCAAAATTTGATTCCGTTAATCGATAACGCCTTATCAGGTCAAGACGATTTTGGTCAGCAAGGAACTTTGATGTTGGTTGGTGATCCAAAACAAGCGATTTACCGTTGGCGTGGTGGAAAAGCCGAACAATTTATTGATTTAGCGAAAGAAGACAAAAAGCACAATCCGTTTTCTAATAAAGACAAAGAAACGCTTCGTTTAGGAACGAATTACCGAAGTTACAGCGAAGTGATTCAGTTTAATAATGCGTTTTTCAAGCAATTATCGGATAAATTTGAAAATCCAGATTATAAAAACTTATACGAAAACCTTTCGCATCAAGAAATCAATTCCAAAAACGGAGGTTATGTGAATTTGTCGTTCATTGAAGTGCCAGAAGACGAAACCGAAGTCGAAGGTTTTGATTCGGACAACGATTCGATTTCAGTAAAAGATAGATTTTACTTGAATCAAACGTTAAGAACCATTGAAAAATGTATCGCCAACGGTTTTGAATACAAAGACATCGTTTTGCTTACGCGAACAAAAGCACCAGGGATTAAATTAGCGAATTTCTTAACCGAAAACAGCGTTCCGATTTTATCTTCGGAAACGTTATTGATTCAAAATGCGACCGAAGTGAAGTTGTTGATTGCGTTGCTTCGTTATTTAAAAAATCCAAAAGACGACGAATCAAAAGTCTATTTCTTGTATTTTATTGCGAAATATTTGCAATCGGAAGTAGCAATTCATGATTTTATTGTAGCTGCAAAAGATAAAAACGCGGAAGAATTAGAATCCTTTTTGAAAACTATCGGAATTGAAATTTCGTTCAAAAATTGCAAGAAAAAATCCTTGTATGAAGCTGTCGAAATTTTAATAGCGACTTTTTTGAATGACAAAGTGAATACTTCTTATTTGCAGTATTTTTTGGATTTAGTTTTAGAGAAAGATGTAAAAGTGCAATCGAGTATTGCTGATTTCTTGGAGTATTGGGACAAAATTGGCTACCAAAAAAGTATTCCATCACCAGAAGGTACCAATGCCGTTCGTATCATGACGATTCATAAATCAAAAGGATTGGAATTTCCTGTGGTCATTTTTCCGTTTGCCGAAGAAGATTTTTCGAGAAAAATTAAAGACAAATTATGGATTCCGCTTGAAGATTCAAACATTGATTTACCAAAAGCGTTAATCAATAACAAAAAAGAAGTAGAAAGTTACGGAAACGAAGCCAAAACCATTTTTCAAATCAAAAATCAAGAAGAAGTTTTAGATACCATAAACGTTTTGTACGTAGCATTAACTAGAGCTGAAGAACAATTGTATGTAATTTCAAATAAATTATTGACCAAAAAAGGCGATTTGGTTACTAATAATTTATCGTACTATTTTATTGAATTTTTGCAGAATTCAGGCAAATATGAAGATACAAAATTGGAATACGAATTCGGAAATCAAGCCCGAATTTCAACCAACAAAGCGCACGATGGAAAAAACAATCAAATTGGTATTGTAACGCATAAATTAAATCCAAAAAACATCAAAATTGCACAACGCGAAGCCTTAATGTGGGGAACTGTGCAACAAGATGCGATTAATTTTGGAAATATTTTGCATGAAATAATGGCGTTTATTCATACGATAGGAGATGTGGATTTATCCATTCAAAAAGCAACCGAATTGGGATTGATTACGTTTTCTCAATATCAAATTTTTAAGGAAACGATAACGAAAATTGTGCTTCATGAAGAATTGATTCTGTTTTTTGATGCGGATGCAAAAGTATTCAACGAGCAGAATATCATTAAAAAAGCATTTAAAAATATAAAACCAGATAGAGTTGTAATTAAAGATAATATGGCCTATTTGTTAGATTATAAAACAGGAGAAAAACACAATAAACACAAAGCACAATTAGAAGAATATGAATTGGCTTTGCAAGAAATGAAGTACACGGTTGCAAAAAAAGTATTAATATACATAGGTGAAAGTATAGAAATAGTAACTTTGTAACCATAAACTAATAACAACAAACAACAATAATATGTACGGAAAAATCCAACAACATCTACAAAACGAATTAAATACGATTCAAGAAAACGGATTATTTAAAAAAGAACGCATTATAACTTCACCTCAAGGAGCAGAAATTACGATTTCGACCGGTGAAACAGTTTTAAATTTTTGTGCCAATAATTATTTAGGACTTCCCTCACATCCAGAAGTGGTTCAAGCAGCAAAAGATGCTTTGGATTCTCATGGTTTCGGAATGTCATCAGTACGTTTTATTTGTGGAACACAAGATATTCACAAAGAATTAGAACAAAAAATCGCAAATTTCTACGGAACAGAAGACACCATTTTATACGCAGCCGCTTTTGATGCCAATGGTGGCGTTTTCGAACCTTTACTAGGAGAAGAAGACTGCATTATTTCTGATAGTTTAAATCATGCTTCCATTATCGACGGGGTTCGTTTGTGTAAAGCAGCACGTTATCGTTATGAAAATAACAATATGGAAGACTTAGAGCAACAGTTAGTCAAAGCAACTGAAGCAGGTCATCGTTTTAAATTAATCGTAACTGACGGTGTTTTCTCTATGGACGGATTAGTAGCGCCATTAGATAAAATTTGCGACTTAGCGGATAAATATGATGCTTTAGTAATGGTAGACGAATGTCACGCAGCTGGTTTCATAGGTGCTACAGGAAAAGGTACATTAGAAGCTAAAGGTGTAATGGGAAGAGTAGATATCATCACAGGAACACTTGGAAAAGCTCTTGGTGGTGCAATGGGTGGTTACACAA
>JAGORP010000144.1 GCA_018062725.1 Flavobacterium sp. | reverse complement strand
GGACAATGGAATACCGTATTTATAGAACAACCGTATTTGCCAAATGGAATTGATAGAGAATATGTACGTTGGTTGTATACGGCCATCACTAGAGCAAAAGATACATTATATTTGATTGGTTTTGGCGAGGATTATTTTGAAAATTAAAAAGTATGACTACAGAAACGATTTTAAGTTTATTTTTAGGAATTGGACTTGCTGCTTCGGCTGGCTTTAGAGTGTTTTTGCCTCTTTTTGCAATGAGTTTGGCTTCACATTTTAATATCATTCCACTAAATGAGAGTTGGTCTTGGGTGGGCGGTTTTCCAGCCATGATTACCCTTGGAGTTGCTATGATTTCCGAAATATTTGCGTATTATATTCCTTTTGTAGATAATTTGCTCGATACTATTGCAACACCGTTGGCGGCTATTGCTGGAACAGCTGCGATGGCTTCCACTTTAATTGATTTAGATCCAATGCTCACTTGGGGATTAGCCATTATTGCCGGTGGAGGAACTGCTACTGCCATGCAAGGGATGACAAGTGTTACCCGATTGGCTTCTTCTGTAAAAACGGCAGGTTTAGGAAATCCAGTCGTTTCCTCTGCAGAAACCGGTACCGCAATTACCATAAGTTCACTAGCTATATTTTTACCTATAGTTGCACTTTTTGTGGTTGTCCTTATATTTGCAATGGTATTTTGGTTATATAGAAAATTTAGAAAGTAAAGAAATTACCCGCAAACAATAACAGATTTTGTCTTTGCGATCCTTGCGAAAACTTTGCGAACTTTGCGTTTAAGAAAAAATAGAGAAATGAAAATAATCGCCGTAATACCAGCCCGCTATGCTTCCACACGATTTCCTGCCAAATTAATGCAGGATTTAGGTGGAAAAACCGTCATTCTTCGTACTTATGAAGCAGCAATTAAAACTCAATTGTTTGATGATGTGTTTGTGGTTACCGATTCGGAATTGATCTCTAATGAAATCTTTTCTAACGGTGGAAAAGCCATTATGAGTATCAAAGAACACGAAAGTGGTAGCGATCGAATTGCTGAAGCTGTTGAAAATCTAGAGGTTGATATCGTCATAAATGTACAAGGCGACGAACCTTTTATCGATAAAAAACCATTGGAACAAATTATTGAAGTTTTTAAAAACGATACCGATAAAAAAGTCGATTTGGCTTCGGTAATGTTTGAAATTAAAGATACGACAGAAATTCAAAGTCCAAATAATGTTAAAGTAATTGTAGACCAACAAGGCTTTGCTTTATATTTTTCACGATCTATAATTCCGTACCCAAGAGAAGAAAATGTAGGAGTTCGGTATATGAAACACATCGGAATTTATGGGTTTCGAAAAGAAGCGTTGATGGATTTTTATAAATTACCCATGTTATCTCTGGAAGCTTCCGAAAAACTAGAACAACTTCGTTATCTCGAATATGGTAAACGTATTAAAATGATCGAAACTACTCACGGTAGTATCGGAATTGATACCCTGGAAGATTTAGAAAAAGCAAGATTATTACTGTAAAATTTCCATTTTCATTTTTTAAATTAGAACGGTTTCAGTAACTTTATTGCAAACCAAATAAAGAATGCAATCGATACTTTCAAAATTAATATCTCGACCTATAATCCATTCAAATGATAAAGAGTTAACACGCTACCAAATTGCAAAAAAAAGAAGGGAGTTTGTAGTTAATTTCAGAAGAGGAATTAAAGATTTTGTCCTAATTGGTATCGGAATTTTATCGGCTTCCTTCGGATTTAAAGGGTTTTTATTGACCAATCATTTCATCGATGGTGGTGCTACCGGTATTTCTTTATTGATTTCTGCCTTAACAAATGTTCCGTTATACTTATTAATTATAGGTGTTAATATTCCTTTTGTGTTAATGGGTTATAAAGTCGTGGGAAGACAATTCGCCATTAAAACGGCTATCGCAATCGCCGGATTATCAATATGTTTGGCGACTTTGACTTTTCCGAACGTGACTAATGATAATTTATTGGTGGCTATTTTTGGTGGATTTTTCCTTGGTGCCGGAATTGGGTTTTCTATTCGAGGAGGTGCTGTGATCGATGGTACCGAAGTGTTGGCCATTTTTTTAAGTCGAAAAATCGGCACAACCATTGGAGATATTATTATTGTCATTAATATTCTTATATTTTCTTCTGCTGCTTATTTTCTTGGTATCGACATCGCATTGTATTCTATGATTACGTATTTATCAGCTTCCAAAACCTTAGATTTTATTGTTGAGGGTATTGATGAATATATTGGTGTTACTATTGTTTCTTCTAAAAGTGAAGAAATCCGACAAACGATAATCAATGTTATGGGAAGAGGAGTTACGGTCTATAGTGGAAAACGTGGCTTCGGGAAACGTGGTGAAACCAAAGAAACAGATATTATTTATACTGTTATTACTCGTTTAGAATTAAACAAACTAAATACAGAAATTGAAAAAATAGATTCTCATTGTTTTATAGTGATGAACAGTGTGAAGGACACAAAAGGAGGAATGATTAAAAAAAGACCGTTACACGATTAATTTTTAGGATCAGCTTGTTTCTTGTGTAGCGTAATTTCGTTCGAAAAAACAACGCCAGAAAGCGCAGAAAAATTGAACGTCTTTTTACCGTTTCTACAAAAACAAAACTTTAGTTGCTGTAAATGCTCATTCAGTAATTGTATGAATTTTTGATTGTTTGTATACGATTCGGAAATTGAAATTCCGTTATAACTTCCTGATTTTGCTTCGTTTTTAGGCTTATTATTTCCCGTTATAAAGTAAATTTTGCCTTCAGGAGAAATCTTATAATATAAAAAATAAGTGGTTTTCTTTTTGCCTTGATTTGTATTATCCGAAATCAAAATGGCTTCATCAACATCTAAAGTCATAAAAAAAGGAATGCCAATATAGCTTCCTTGATTGGTTACACTATTAATTTTAAAATTAGAAATATCAATGGTGCATTCTTGATTGGAAGGCTGCTGACCTATACTTTTTATGGGCAAAAAAACTAGTACGACTAACACTAAATTTTTCATAAAAAAGAATATTAAAAATCATCTACTTAATTCTCATTTTCTAAATCGAAATAACCTTTCGATTTTACTTTGTTGGAAAAGAAATTCAAAAACAACACCACAAATGACAAGAAAAACATCGATTGTATACTTACCAATAT
>JAGORP010000068.1 GCA_018062725.1 Flavobacterium sp. | reverse complement strand
GTATCAGGACCTCCCACATTCACAACCGTTACATTGGCACCTTGTTGTTCTTGAAACCAAATGGCTCTTGTTAAACCAAACTCATCATTCGGATTGATTACATATTGAACACCGTTTGTGTCAAATTCTGAATCACCATTGGTAAAATTAATTTTTGAAGTAGTATCAGGAACGTGACTGATGCAAACTAATATTTTCATTTTCTTAATTATTTAGTTTAAAAAATTGGTTTACAAATTTAAATAAAAATAGTTGAAAAATACTATGCATGCATAATATTTTTTTATTTTTTATTTCCATTCCTTAAAATTAATCTGGTTTTTGTAAGTTTTTTAAATTATTTCCTACTAATATGTTATAAATTTGCACTATAAGGCAAGGTTTTGCGTTTACTAATAAAACAAATTATGAAAACAAATAAGAAAAAAATTGCAATTGGAATTGGTGTTTTTGTACTAACCATAACAGCCGCACTTGCTGCTATACCCTTGTTTTTTAAAGACCAAATAAAAGCTAAAATCCAACAAACCATAAATGAAAGTGTTGATGCAAAAGTCTCTTTTGCAGATGCCGATTTGAGTTTATTTAAAAATTTCCCACAAGCTACTGTAGCCATAGAAAAATTAATAATCATTAACAAGGCTCCTTTTGAAGGCGATACTTTGGTTGCTTTTGATGAGTTAAATTTAGAGATGGCGGTTTCTGAATTGTGGAAAAGCGATAAAGAACCCATGACGTTAAAAGCCATAACAGTTAAAAACGGCTTGGCTAACATTCTTTTTAACAAGGATGGTAAAGGAAATTTTGACATTGCCAAAAAGGACACCACTCCAGAAGACACTAAAGAAGAGAGCAAACCTTTCTCCATGAATATACAAAAATATGCGTTGGAAAATTTCAAATTCCAATACTATGATGAGCGCTCTAAGATTAAAATGGCCATGACTGATTTAAACCATGAAGGCAAAGGAAATTTCGGGACTCAAAAATTAGACTTAGACACGCATACTACTACTAAAATATCGCTAGACATGGACAAAATGAACTACATGAAAAATGTAGCCATTACTTTAGACGCCGTATTAGGGATTGATTTAGAAAACAGCAAATACACCTTCAAAGACAATAAAGCTAAAATAAACGAATTACCTTTAGAATTTACAGGATTTATTCAATTATTAGAAGACGGGCAAGCCTATGATTTGGCTTTCAAAACACCAACCTCATCCTTTAAAAACTTTTTAGGATTGGTTCCCGCCCAATATGCAGGAGATTTAAATTCGGTAAAAACGACTGGAGATTTTGCTGTAAATGGAAAAGTAAAAGGTGTTCTAACCGATACAACGGTTCCTAAATTTAACATTGCCATCGCTTCCAACAATGCTTCGTTCCAATATCCTGATTTGCCAAAATCAGTACAAAACATCATTATCGATACTAAAATCATCAATGAAACAGGCGCTATGAACGACACCTATGTCAATTTAGACCAACTTTCTTTCAAAATCGATCAAGATGTTTTTAATGCCAAAGCCAATATTCGAAACGTAGCAACTAATGCATTGGTTAACGCTGCTTTGAAAGGAACAATTAATCTAGGAAACTTTACCAAAGCTTATCCCGTAAAACTTGACCAACCTTTGTCTGGAATTTTAAAAGCAGATGTAGTAACAAAATTTGACATGCAATCGGTTGAAAAAAGTCAATACCAAAACATTCAAAATTCCGGAACTTTATCCTTAACCGGATTCAATTATGCTGGACCGGAAATGGCCAAACCAGTTCAAATAAAACAAGCCATAGTAGCGTTCACGACCAGCCAAATTCGACTAAATAAATTAAACATGAAAACTGGTAATTCTGATCTTCAGGTAACTGGTACTTTAGATAATTTTTATGGTTTTGTATTTAGAAATCAAATTTTGAAAGGAAATTTCAACATGAATTCCAACAACCTTTTGGTTTCCGATTTTATGGCACCTACTCCAGTAGCTTCCAATTCAAATTCTAAAACGGGAAGTTCGGAAAATACGGGTACAAAATCGACCTCTAAAAAAGAAGCCGTTAAAATTCCAGCTTTTTTAGATTGTGCTATTACTGCCAAAGCGAACACCGTTGTATATGATAATTTGACGTTAAAAGCGGTGTCTGGAAAAATGATTATTCGTGATGAAGCAGTAACCCTTCAAAATTTGATGACCAATATCTTCGATGGGCAAATTGGCGTTAACGGAGTGGTTTCAACCAAAGGAAATACTCCGAAATTTAACATGGATTTGAATTTAAGCAAAGTAGATATTTCCAAATCCTTTACCCAATTAGACATGCTTAAAAGTATTGCTCCAATTGCTGGCGTAATATCTGGACGTTTAAATTCTACTATTAAGTTAAACGGAAATTTAGATGCTGTAGAAATGACTCCAGATTTAAAAACAATAACAGGTGATTTATTAGGGCAATTATTGTCATCTACGGTAAATGCTAATAATTCACAAATGCTGACAGCTTTGAGTTCACAAGTCAAATTTTTAGATGTAAACAAACTCAATTTAAACGATATTAAGGCAGCCCTATCATTTAAAGACGGAAAAGTTGTCGTAAAACCTTTCAAAGTAAAATACCAAGACATCAATGCTGAAATTGGCGGAGCTCACGGTTTCGATCAAAGCATGAGTTATAATATCAAAATGGATGTTCCTGCAAAATATTTAGGAGCAGAAGCAAATAAATTATTAGCCAAGTTAACACCAGCCGAAGCTTCTAAAATCGAAAATGTACCCGTTACTGCTTTATTGTCAGGGAATTTCAAAAATCCGAAAGTGAGTACCGACATGAAACAAGCGACGACCAATTTAGCCTCTCAAATTGTAAAACTACAGAAAGAAAAATACCTTGGCAAAGGAACTGATGCGCTAAGTAATATCTTAACAGGTGGCAAACCGAAAGATACTTCCAAAACAAGTGATCCTAAAAAAGACGCTGTGAAAAATACCGCCAATCAAGTATTAAATGGATTGTTTGGAAAGAAAAAAAATCCGTAATTAATAACCAAAATAGATGAGTACAGAAGCTAAAATTTCTGACGCACAAAAAACAACTGCTGCCATTGTCACTTTAGCCAGTGATATTGGCAGTATTTACAGTATCATAAATGCTTCCGATTATAATTCGGAAATTTTTATACAAGCTAAAATTTCCAAAGAAGAAGCCACCAAAATAGCATACAAAGCCGAAGAAGGAATTTTTGATCTGACGGAAATAAAAAAAATGGTCGACCACCTTTCTCAACTGGCAAATTCTGTTTATAAAAAAAGAGCGCACAATCCTTTAATTTCAGATCAACTTATTAGCACTATAAAAAAGGCTATGATTGATACTGAAAACGTTGTCGCATTAACTGTTCAGATTAAGTCATAAACTACAGTGATAGCTTCACTACATAGCCTTCATATGTGCGAACATTAAACACTGTCCCGTCTTCGAAAATCAAATACTGCCCTTTAACACCCATTAATTTTCCCGAAAAATTAGGCGATTTGTCTAAATTTAAACTACTTACTTTTTTGGGATATTCCAAAACTGGATATTGTAATTCATATAAGTCATTACTTTCTGGATGAAAATATTCCTGCACTTCTTTTGGAATGACATATTTAAGTCCGTTTCGTTCTGAAATTAAATCAACTGCTGGAATTTCTCCTTTTAGCATTTTTTGCCAATTGGTTTTATCGGCATACAAACTTTTTAGCGCCACTTCGGTGATACCCGCCAAATACCGATTAGGCACTTCTACAATTGGAATGGCCTGAATAGCTCCTTGATCAATCCATCGGGTTGGAACTTGAGTTTTACGTGTTACCCCTACTTTTACCTCGCTAGACAAAGCCAAATACACAATATGAGGTTGTAACTGCACTCGCTTCTCATAAGCCAAGTCGCGATCTTCAATATCCAAATGAGCAGTACTCAATTCAGGTTTCATAATCCAATCTCCCGCCGAAGCACTTCCCATAAAACAATCGTAACAAAAACCTTGTCTAAAAATTTTTTTCTTCTTCCCACATTCCAAGCATTGATAGCCCTGATGCACAATTTCCAACTCTTTACCCAACAATTGATTAAGGCTTAAAAAGCTGTTTTCAAACACCAAATAATAGGCAATGGGATTCGAAAATTCGGTTTGCATTTTGGTAAGGACGCCTTGGTATTGCATGGTAGATTTTAAATTTTAGCCTTTTGATATTAGAATTATTTGTTATTTTTGAAAAGAATGTAAAGTTAATTGTTTTATTTAGGTTATGGAAAATCTAAATTCAGAAATCTAATCTCTAAAATAGCAAAATGCCATTACCAATCATAAATTCTATTGCTTCATGGGTTTTAAAGCAGCGCATCCATCAAATCGAGCTGTTTTTAAAATACCCTAATGAAGTACAGGAAGAATTGTTAATGACATTGATTCGATCTTCCGAAAATACGGTTTTAGGCAAACAATATGATTTCGAATCGGTAAAATCCTATCATACCTTTCAAGAACGCGTTCCCGTTTCAAGCTATGAAGATTTAGAACCGTTAATTGAACGCACTCGAAAAGGCGAGCAAAACGTATTTTGGAATGAACCTATCAAATGGTTTGCCAAATCAAGTGGCACTACCAATGCTAAAAGTAAATTTATCCCTGTAAGTAATCAAGCTTTAGAAGATTGCCATTACAAAGCAGGTAAAGATTTATTGTGTTTGTACTTAAACAACAACGAAAATTCTTCTTTATTTACTGGAAAAAGTCTTCGCCTTGGCGGTAGCAAACAGTTATATGAAGACAATAATACTTTTTTTGGCGATTTATCCGCGATTTTGATAGACAACATGCCTTTTTGGGCCGAGTTTAGCAGTACGCCCAGCAACAAGACTTCACTTATGAGTGAATGGGAAACCAAATTATTGGCTATTGTAAATGAAACCAAAGTAGAAAATGTCACTAGTTTTGCGGGTGTCCCATCCTGGATGATGGTGCTTCTTAATAAAGTATTAGAAGAAACCGGCAAAACCAATTTGTTTGAAGTCTGGCCAAATTTAGAAGTGTATTTTCATGGCGGAGTAAGCTTCGATCCGTATCGAGAACAATACAAAAAAATATTACCTAGAGATACTTTCAAATATTACGAAATTTATAATGCTTCGGAAGGATTTTTCGCTATCCAAGATTTAAATAATTCCAGTGATTTGTTGTTAATGCTAGATTACGGAATCTTTTATGAATTTATTCCGATGGAAACATTTGGCACTCCAAACCAAAAAGTGATTCGTCTTGCCGAAGTGGAACTCCATAAAAATTATGCCGTAGTCATTACGACCAATTCTGGATTGTGGCGTTATTTAATAGGCGATACTGTTCGATTTACCTCCTTAAATCCGTATCGTATTCGAGTAACGGGCAGAACCAAACACCATATTAATGTTTTCGGAGAAGAATTAATGGTTGAAAATACAGATATGGCCATTGCCAAAACCTGTTTAGCCACACAAACCGAAGTAAAGGATTACACTGTAGCGCCTATTTTTATGAATGGAAAGGAAAAAGGCGCTCATGAATGGATCATCGAATTCAAAAAACACCCATCAGATATTGCCACCTTTAGTCAATTATTGGATGAAAATATTCAATCGTTAAACTCCGATTATGAAGCCAAACGATATAATAATATGACATTAAACCCACTTAAAATCAACGTAGCCCGTGAAAACTTATTTTACGACTGGCTTAAGGAACATGACAAACTGGGTGGCCAACACAAAGTACCAAGACTTTCTAATTCGAGGGAGTACTTGGACCTTTTACTTTCACTTCAATTAAAATAGTTTTACAGAATTCTTCGATAAAATTAATTTTCATTCGATAAAACGCAACAAACCCCGATAATCGACATTTTAAATTGCTCGAAATACAACTATTATGCATTTCATCGATTTTTTAACATCCGTCATCTATTAAATTATATTTAACTACTTGACTATCTTACTTTCGCGACTGAATTTCCAAAAACACTAAAATTTGAAACCCATTGTTATGAAAAATGTATTTTTTTCAGTCATTTTATTATTTATTTCTACCCTTTCATTCTCTCAAGACGCTTTTATCGCGAATGACCCAATCGAAAACTCTTCTTTCGCTACTTCAATTCTTGAATTGAATGACAAATATGAGATTATTTCAACAGGAATTAACACTCCGTTATCCGACATTGGTGCTGCTTTTTTCATGAACAAATACATCATGTATTCCTCAAGAAAAACGGGAGCAATTGGAGCTGGACGTGATGCAAACACTGGCAATCCTTATAGCAGCTTATATTGTTTAAATATTGACAAAACAGGAAATTTATCCCATCCGTATTTCTTTGCCTCTGTATTAGATGAAAAAGGAAATGAAGGAGGCATCACCTTTTCCCCCAATCAAAAAACAGTATATTACACCAATAGCACCCCTGAAAACAGTTCCAATTATCAATTATATAAAGCTAGTTTTGATGAAACTTGTCGTTGCAGCAATGCTTGGATTAAAAAAGAAGCTGCTTTATTTAATGATGTCAATTATTCTATAGAAAACCCGTGTGTTTCTGCCGATGGAAAGAAACTATATTTTTCTTCCAATATGCCTGGCGGATTTGGAGGTTACGATTTATATGTCGCCGATATTGACCCAAACGGAATGCCGGTAAATCCTAAAAACTTAGGAAAAGAAATCAACACCAGTAACGACGAAAAATTCCCATATGCATCACCAGAAAACGAATTATTCTTTTCTTCAAATGGTCATGCAGGTTATGGAGGTCATGACGTATTTGTATCAAGAATCCGAAAAAACAGTTTTTCTACCCCTTTAAATCTTGGCAAAACAATCAATACTGCTACAGATGAAGTAGCTTTTATTTTAGCCACCAGAAAAAGAGGGTATTTTACTTCCAATAGAAATCAAGGCTTAGGATCTTACGACATTTATCGCTTTGAACTTCAAAAAAACAGCAATACTTTAAAAGGTCATGCGACTGAAAAAATAAGTAAAATTATATTACCCAATACAAAAATTAGTCTAATTGATCCAGAAGGAAACGAAGTAGCCACTCAAACTACAACTGAAAATGGCTCATTCAACTTTGAAGTAACGCCGTTAGAAAACTACACCATTGTAGCCAATAAAGATGGGTATTTAGATTTTTCTTTGCCTGTAGTGACTCCAATAGGAAACGTGACTACATTAGTAGAATTGGATCAGAAAAAAGCAGAAGTCACCGCTACTAACATTGTCATTGAAAATATTTATTTCGACTATAATAAAGCATCGGTAAAAAAAGAGTCGACACTTTCTTTGAACAAAATTTATGAGGTGTTAATGGCTAATCCAGAAATGAAAATAACGATAAATGCTCATACCGATTCTCGTGGTTCAGAAGCGTATAATTTAAATTTATCCGATAAAAGAGCGGCAGCAGCTTTACAGTATTTAATTAAAAAAGGAATCGACTCTTCTAGAATTGCCTCAAAAGGGTATGGAGAATCTAAACCGCTTTCAAATTGCAAATCAAATTGTACTGAAAAAGAATTTGAAACCGACAGACGAGTGGAATTTATAATCAATTAATTTAACAATTGAACAACCAAAAAAATCCCGATTTGAATTATAAATCGGGATTTTATAATTACATTCATATTCTAATAAACCGACCATGAATCCTGATATTAGTAATTATAACACCACTCAAAACACTGAAGACAAAGCGATTTGCGATTTGTTAGCAAAGACATTTGACACACAATTACCCGAAGCCGAAACTAAAATTTGGCACGCTCATCCTGTTTGGTTTTTAGAAGGAAATCCTGTTGTAGGCTATAGCAAGTTGAAAGGACACATTCGTGTTTTATTTTGGAGTGGCAACAGTTTTGAAGAAGTGCAATTAAAACCAGGAAGTGGCAAATTTAAAGATGCTTCGATTGATTATGTTTCAATAGAAGCTATTAATCTAGACGATTTGAACCGTTGGCTTCAAAAGGCGCGCGATATTCAATGGGACTATAAAAATATAGTCAAACGCAAAGGAATTTTAGAACGCTTGAAGTAAAACACCCAACTCGAAAAACCCGAATCAGGTGTACCTTTTTATTTTCCGATAGAAGTATTCTTAAATGAAGAAACATCAATCACTTCTTCATTATCCAAATCAAAAGAAATCTCTATGGCATCTCCAACTCTCGTAATTGGCAATTGATTGGACAATTGAGAAGAACCTACAAATATTTTAGGACTGTCGGCAACAGTAAAATAATAAAAACTATTCCCGTTTTTAACGTCATTCTGAATCCTAACAACAGTAGATTTCAGTATCTTTTTATCGGCATTGGCATTGGGTTTTATTGTATTTCCCGACATGTTATAAGCGCCTTTGTATGCCGTTAATGCTTCACGCATCGTATTTCCAACTCCAACAATCGTATAATCACTAATGGAAACCATAGCAAACATTTTGACCAATCCGCCTTTATCTTTCAGCGTCATTACATACGTTGGAATGTTGTTGATATTGTACGGTATTGGTAAAGAAGCGTCATACCCCTTTTCTTGTACTTTCCCTTGTGCCGAACTTTGAGCTGCATATTCGGTAGCGCCACTTTGCTTGTAAAATGTTGCTTTTTTTGTACGTGTATCGACCAATACAAAACCAACAGCCGATTCCTCTTTTCCAACCGAAGTCAAACCAGTGTACCAGTACGACTTATTATCTTTCCCGTAAACTAATGTCATGTCTTCGGTGATTCGCAGCTTGTTTGCATTGGAAAAATTCCAGTATCCATGTACCAATTCTCCCCAATCGTTTAGTTGTTCTTCAATAAAATGAATCGGCTGAATACGATCAACCCATTTGGGTGTATTTGCTAAAGAATATTCTTTCACTTTTCCCGTTTGTACATCAACGGTAATGACACCCGTTGCTTCATTTCCACTAAAACCTATTGTTTTTCGATATTTGGTCACTACCCAAAAAGGCTTTCCAGAGTCATCTATTTCAAATATAAAATCGTTCAAACCTGTTGTCATATATCCATTCATATAAACATGTCGGTGAATTTCGCTTCCAAAATAAGCATCTGGTTGGTATTTGATTTGAATTGGGTTTCCTGCAATATTTTGTATTAACTTCACATCACGTTCATTTGTTGCCGAAACCATCACATATCCGGTAGTTCCTTCTTTATTATTCATCCATTTGAAAAACCCAGAATGCAATAAGGGAGCGATCCAATATAGTTTTTTATTGACTTGTTGAATATAAAATTCGCCCAAGTGCACTTGACTCCCCAAAGCGGGTTGGGAACCTAAAATTTTCTCTCCTAACAAATACGCTAAATCTTCATCCACTACACGAATTTCATCCATAGAAATTGGGGCGATATGTTTGGAGATTTTATCCCCGTTTTCAACTTTTCCGATCAATTGTTGATGTGCCTGAGTTCTAATCATTTTCGAACTTCCGATAGGCAAAATAAAAATGTAAAACAGCAAGCCAAATGCCACAAATAACAATATCTTACTTGGTTTTGAAGCTAATTTTATCTGCTTTTGATCACTGCTAATCTGAAGTTTTGTCGATAAAAAAATTCCAAAAACAACCAAAAGCAAGAGTAATAAAGCCCAACCTGTGAAGCCATAATTCAGGACTGGTAAGTTTAAATACACTAGAATTATACCTACAAAAAGTAAGACTAAAAGAGCCATTGTGTTTTTCATTTTGGTTGACCGTTTGTTTGATTATTAGACGCAAACATCCTACTAAAGTTACAAACCGGGTTACTAAAAAATTTATGTATTTTTGCGTTTCATTTTCGAATGAATAGCAAGATTTTAAAAATTTAAATTAATACAATGAAAGCATACGTATTTCCTGGACAAGGCGCACAATTTACCGGTATGGGTAAAGAGTTATATGAAAATTCAGCTGAAGCTAAAGCATTATTTGAAAAAGCCAACACTATTTTAGGTTTTAGAATTACCGACATTATGTTTGAAGGTACTGCCGAAGAATTGAAAGAAACAAAAGTAACACAACCTGCCGTTTTTTTACATTCGGTTATTTTAGCCAAAACCTTAGAAAACTTTCAACCTGACATGGTCGCTGGGCATTCCTTAGGAGAATTTTCAGCATTGGTAGCTAACGGTACATTGTCATTTGAAGACGGATTAAAACTAGTTTCACAACGCGCTTTGGCCATGCAAAAAGCATGTGAAATAACCCCTTCTACTATGGCTGCCGTGTTAAACCTTGACGATAAAATTGTAGAAGACATTTGCGCTTCAATTGATGGGGTTGTCGTGGCTGCCAATTATAACTGTCCTGGACAATTAGTGATTTCCGGGGAGTATAAAGCGGTAGAATTGGCTTGTGAAAAAATGAAAGAGGCTGGAGCAAAACGTGCTCTAATCTTACCTGTTGGTGGAGCTTTCCACTCTCCAATGATGGAGCCCGCAAGAGAAGAACTGGCAGCTGCTATTGAAGCGACAACCTTCAACGCTCCAAGTTGCCCAGTCTATCAAAATGTAACTGCAAGTGCTGTGAGTGATGCGAATGAAATTAAAAAGAATTTGATCATTCAATTAACTGCTCCTGTAAAATGGACACAATCGGTGCAACAAATGATTGCCGATGGTGCTACTAGCTTTACAGAAGTGGGACCTGGAAAAGTTTTAGTAGGCCTTGTGAATAAAATCAACAAAGAAATTGAAACTATTTCAGCTTAATCAAAATAATTTTGGAATTATAAAATATTTTAATTAATATTAACGTTAAATAATTACACATTATTAATTCTAAAAAATTTAAAACAATGAAAAAAACAATTTTAAGCTTAGCAGTTATTGCGGCTTTAATGACATCTTGCAAAGAAAAAACACAAGAAGAGGCTGGAGAAGCTATGGATGCAGCTACAACTGAAATGACAGAAGCTGTAGATTCTGCTGCTGCTAATGTAGATTCTGCTGCTGCAGGAGCTGTAGACGCTGCTAAAGATGCCGCTGCTGCTGGTGCTGAAAAAGTGGAAGAAGCTGCAAAAGCTGTCAAAGAAGAAGCAAAACATTAATTTAGCTATGCTTATAAAAAATGAATCCCGAGTTTCACCTCGGGATTTTATTTTTCTATGCATTTCTAATTTTCCGTTCCCATTTCCAGGCGCTTGCTAGGGCATCTTTCAACGTTAATTGGGCTTTCCATCCTAAAATAGTATTGGCTTTATCGGTATTAGCATACGCTTCTACAACATCACCTTCTCGCCTACCAACAAGTTTATAAGGTAACTTTTGACCCGAAACCTCTTCAAAAGCATGAATCACTTCCAACACAGAACTTCCGGTGCCGGTACCTATGTTAAACGTTTCTACTTTTTTTAGGTTTCGATTTTCGATTAATCGCTGCATGGCTACTACATGTGCATTGGCCAAATCGACCACATGAATATAATCCCGAATAGCCGTGCCATCAGAAGTCGGATAATCATTGCCAAAAACTGAAAGTTCTTGACGTAAACCAGCAGCTGTTTGCGTAATAAACGGCACTAAATTTTGAGGGATACCAAGTGGCAACTCCCCAATTTCAGCAGTTGGATGTGCACCAATTGGATTAAAATACCGCAATAAAATAGCATTAATAGCCGAAACATGAGCTACATCGTTAATAATTTCTTCTCCGATTTGCTTCGTGTTTCCATACGGAGAGATCGCTTGTTGAACCGGTGCATTTTCGGTAATAGGCATGGTTTCAGCTTGGCCATACACCGTACAAGAAGAACTAAATATAAAGTGAGCTTCTTTTTTTTGTTGTAATTCTTGCAACAAATACACT
>JAGORP010000067.1 GCA_018062725.1 Flavobacterium sp. | reverse complement strand
CTCCCAATTAGCGGACCTATATACGGAATAATGTTTAAAATAGCACAGATGAATGCTATGATTAAGGCATTTTCTACCCCAAAAATCATCAAAACGATGACATATAGGACAAATACAATAAATAATTGAAGTAAAAGACCTAAAAAATAACTGGAAAGTAATTCGTTTATTTTTGTGATCGAATTAGAAATTTTCTCTTCATGATCATCCGGTATCACATAATTAAACAAACGGATAAAAAGAACTCTTTCTTTTAAAAAGAAAAAAGTAATAAAAAAGACAGAAGCCAATCCCATTCCTAAATTACTAATGGTGTTAAGTAAAGAATTTAAAAAATCTGAAAGGAAATTGAAATTTAATTTTGAAAGAATGTTGTAGTCTTTTAGTACTTTATCTCCATTAATTCCTTTAGAAGTGAGGTAATTTTTTAACTGAAAAGTCAATTCGTTTAATTGTGTTTGAAAGGTATTAACATCTAAAAGGGAAAGTTTTTCCCCTTGAGTCGTAACCAAAGGGACAAACATCATGATGAATCCAAAGATTATTAAACTGTAAAACAATAAAGTTGTAATTACCGCAGATGTATTTTTTAATTTTAACTTTCTTCGTAAAAAATCTACTATTGGAGTTCCAATCATTGTTAAAACAATGGAAATTAATAAATAGACAATTACGATTTGAATTTTAAATAAAAAGTATAGTAATAAAACTATTGCTGATAATATAAGTACTGCTGATACAATTCCTTTTGCAATAATTTTTGAAGTCATGATTGTTAAATTATTTCTTAAAACGAATATAATAAAAAAATCCCACGCAAAACGTGGGATTTTAAATATCTGTTTAGAATAGTATTATCTGAAAGAAGCTCTAGAACCTCCTGTTGCAAAAATAGCATTCATTCTAGTTTTTTGTCCAATTGAGAACATATACATTCCTCTGTCATCAGTATAGTCCATGTAGTTCATGTACATTTCTAATGGAGTACCAGAACAAGTAGATCTATGACCAACAGCCGGTACACCTCCATTTGCTGCATTGTGAGTTGGAGTATCAGATACTAAATCAGAACCACAAGTTGCATCTCCCCAAATGTGACGTAAGTTCATCCAGTGTCCTACTTCGTGAGTAGCTGTTCTTCCTAAGTTGAATGGGTAACTAGTAGATGAAGAAGTAGTAACTCCAGTGTATTTGCTATCACAAACTACACCATCAGTTGAGGATGAACCTCCAGGGAATTGTGCATATCCTAAGATTCCACCACCAATTGTACACACCCAAAAGTTAAGTTTAGTAGTTGGTGAAGTTGGATTAATACCTCCTTGAGTTGATTTTTTCATCGCATCATTAGTTCCCCAAGATGATTTAGTAGTTGCTTTACGAATAACTTGATCTAATACAAATCTAATATTTGTATTACCACTACGAACAGAAGAATACGGATTGTTTGAAGTGTTATAATCAGAGTTAGTAGCAGAGAAGTCTTTGTTTAAAACATCAATTTGTGATTGTAATCTTGTTAATGAAATGTTTTCAGCAGTAGTTCTGTATAATACGTTGAACACAACTGGAATTTCCATAACTCCATTTACTAAACGTCCAGATTGGATTGTTTGGTTTGTAAATTTTTCAATTTCAGCCATTCTAGTAGCTAAAGTTGGATCAGCTTTCATTTGAGCTTCTAATACTTCGTGAGAAGCACATCCTCTGTGAGCCGAAGCATTTACAGGTGCATTTTGATTTGTTAACTCTGTTGCGTTGTTGTCATTTTGACAAGAGAACATTAATAAAGCTGCAGCAGCAGACATTAATAACTTTTTCATAATAGTTTGTTTGGTTTGGTTAATAATTTGTTTATTTATTTGCTAAAAGCGATGCGATATTATTCAATATTTACGAATTAACCAAATATTTTTTAAAAAAAATGCGAATAATTTATTTTTTATATCCCTATTTAAAATGTTAATAAGTCAAAAAAACCTTATAAATATTGTGTTTTTATTAAAAATACTGTTAATAAGTGTTTTTTATTTATAATAGTATTTTGATTGCTATAACTTGAAAAAAATAAAGCCCGCCACAAGAGCGAGCTTTTAGTATAGAAATATTGATTTTTTATTGTCCGAATGAATATCTCGCACCACCAGATACGAAAATAGCATCCATTCTTGCTTTTTGACCTAAAGAGAACATATACATTCCTCTGTCATCAGTATAATCCATGTAGTTCATGTACATTTCAAGTGGTGTTCCTGTACAAGTTGATCTATGTCCTATCTCAGGCACACCATAATTTGCGGTATTATGAACAGGAGTATCTGCTACTAGATCTGATCCACAAGTGGCATCTCCCCAAATGTGACGTAAGTTCATCCAGTGACCAATTTCGTGAGTTGCTGTTCTTCCTAAGTTATAAGGATAGCTTGAACCTGAATTACTGGTTACTCCAACATATTTAGAATCACAAACTACACCATCAGTTGCAGATGAACCTCCAGGAAATTGTGCATAACCTAAAATTCCACCTCCGATTGTACAAACCCAAAAATTTAATTTTGTAGTAGGTGAAGTTGGATCAATTCCGCCTTGTTTTGCTTTTTTCATGGCATCTCTAGTTCCCCAAGATGATTTAGTTGTTGTTTTTCTAATTACTTGATCTAAAACGAATGATATTCCAACATTTGCTCTTACAGAAGAATACGGATTGTTGGCTGTGTTGTAATCAGAATTAGCAGCATTGAAATCTTGGTTTAAAACATCAATTTGAGACTGTAATTGAGCTAATGAAATGTTTTCGGCAGCCGTTCTGTACAATACATTAAATACAACTGGAATTTCAACTTTTCCATTAACTAGTCTTCCAGATTGAATGGCATTGTTGGTGAATTTTTCAATTTCAGCCATTCTTGTTGCTAATGCTGGATTTGCTTTTAATTGAGCTTCTAAAACTTCGTGCGAAGCACAACCTCTGTGTGCTGCGGTACTGTTTGTTGTTGAAGGTGTAAGTTCATTTGTTGTATTGTCATCTTTTTGACAAGAAAACATTAATAATACAGCTGTAGCTGATAATAACATTTTTTTCATAATTTAATTGGTTTAGTTGTTAAATTGGTAATTTTTCAATTATTTATATGGAAATACTATAATTAATTGTGAAAAACTCCAAAAAAAAATCAAATAAAATCTATGAAGTGTGTGTTATCATCGGTGTGCGTAATTTGTTTAAAATTAAGCCATTAATAAAACAATAAAAAAGCTGTTTTTTAGTTAGAAAAAACAAAATTAAGAATATTGGCGCCCATTTTTAAGGCTTTTTCCCTTGTTTCTTTAGGGTTGTTGTGAACTTCGGGATCTTCCCACCCATCTCCTAAATCGCATTAGTAGGTGTACAATAGAACCAATTTGTTGTTGATAAATATTCCAAATGCTTGGGGTTTTTTACCATCATGTTCGTGAATTTTAGGCAATCCACTAGGGAAAACAAATGGTTTTTGAAAAATAGGATGCGAAACAGGAATCTCTAATAAGGGAATTGTAGGAAATAATTTTTTGATTTCATTTCGAATGTATTTATCCATTCCGTAATTGTCATCAATATGTAGAAAACCACCAGCAGAAAGGTAGTTTCTTATGTTTTCGGCTTCCTGAGCATTGAAAACGACATTTCCATGGCCCGTCATGTGTACAAATGGATAAGAAAACAAATCGGAACTACCAGGAGAAACATTAATCGGCTTGCTCTTTATTCGGGTATTGATATTTAAATTGGCAAACTTAATTAAATTCGGTAAAGCAGTCGGATTGGCATACCAGTCTCCACCGCCATTGTATTTTAATAATGCAATTTCTTGGGAAAATCCCAAACTCAAAAAAAATAAAAATCCAAGTATGCTTATTTTTTTCATGTTATTCGTTTGCAAAAATTATACTATGACAAGCTACTACTGCCGCAGTTTCCGTTCGTAATCGGGTATTCCCTAAGGATACAGGTTTGTAGTTGTTGTCTAGTGCTAATTTAATTTCTTTTTCCGAAAAATCTCCTTCTGGTCCAATTAAAACAGTATATTTTTGATTTTTAGCAATACTTTCTTTTAATAATCGTTTTTCAGTTGCTTCACAATGTGCGATAAATAAGTCACCTTCTTGTTTCTGTTGGATAAATGCGGAAAAAGAAATTGGTTCATTTAATATAGGTAAGTGAAATTGTAACGATTGTTTCATGGCCGATTCAATGATTTTTGCAAATCGTTCGGTTTTGATGATTTTTCTTTCTGAATGATCGCAAATAATTGGAGTAATTTCATGCACACCAATCTCGGTTGCTTTTTCTAAAAACCATTCAAATCGATCGTTCATTTTTGTTGGGGCAACCGCAAGGTGTAAATGAAAAGGAGTTGCTGACTGTACTTCCGATTGCGTGATTTTTACCGTGCATTTTTTTTCAGAAGCGAAAATGATTTCAGTCGTAAATAAAAAACCCAAACCATTGGTGACATGTAAAATATCGCTTTCTTTCTTGCGTAACACTTTGACAATATGTTTGCTTTCTTCTTTGTCGAAAGAAAATTCCGTTAAAGCGGTATTTATGTCAGGATTATAAAATAATTGCATGTTAAAATTCGATTCTGGCTTTAGAAACTACTGAGGCAGCACTAAAATGATTTTCTAAATATTTGTGATAACCTACAATTCCAATCATCGCAGCATTGTCGGTTGTATATTCAAATTTTGGAATAAATGTTTTCCAACCGTATTTGGTTTCGGTTTCTTTTAACGTGTTTCTTATTCCAGAATTAGCCGAAACTCCACCGCCAATAGCAATTTGTGTAATTCCAGTCTGTTCGACAGCCATTTTTACCTTTTCCATCAAAATCTTAATAATAATATGTTGAATGGAAGCACAAATATCATTTTGATTTTCGTCTATAAAATTCGGATTCTCTTTTACATTTTTTTGAACGAAATATAAGATTTGAGTTTTTAATCCACTAAAACTAAAATCCAATCCCGCCACTTTAGGCTTTGTGAAAGGATAAGCCTTCGGATTTCCCAATTGCGCATATTTGTCAATTAAAGGGCCACCAGGATAAGGAAGTCCCAATATTTTGGCACTTTTGTCAAAAGCTTCTCCCACAGCATCATCGGTAGTTTCACCAATGATTTCCATGTCAAAAAAACTATTCACTTTCACAATTTGTGTATGTCCGCCAGAAATAGTTAACGCTAAAAATGGAAATTCCGGTTTGTCAAATCCAACTTCATCAATAAAATGTGCCAAAATATGCGCATGCATATGATTGACAGCGATTAATGGAATGTTTAATGCCATAGCCATACTTTTAGCAAAAGAACTACCAACTAATAATGATCCCATCAAGCCAGGGCCTTGTGTAAAGGCAATGGCAGAGAGTTGTTCTTTTGTAATTCCTGCTTTCTTTATAGCGACGTCTATGACAGGTACAATATTTTGTTGATGGGCACGGGAAGCCAATTCGGGTACCACGCCACCATATTCTTCGTGAATACTTTGGCGTGCTACTATGTTCGACAAAACTTTGTTATCGCATAAAACAGCGGCGGCAGTATCGTCGCATGAACTCTCAATGGCAAGAATATATGTTGGTTGCTTATGCATAAAGGCACAGAATTTGCGTTATATTTGAAAAACCGATTTAAAATATATATTTTTACATCGGAAGCCCAAAAATACAGATTTTTATCTAATATTTTAGGACTGTTTGTCCTTTTCGAACTTAATATTCTTTGGAAGAAACTAAAAAAAATACTGGCCTCAAAAAATATCTCAAATACATGCTATTTTTCCTTTTGGGAATTATTTTGCTATTGTTAGGGCTTGCTATTGCTTTAAATACACCAGCTGTTCAAACAAAATTAGGAAAGTATGCCACCGAATGGCTAAACGAAGAATTTAAGACGGATATCACAATTGAAGAGGCTAGTTTTACCGTATTTGGTGGTGTGAAACTAAAAAAAGTATTGATTCGAGATTATAAAAATGATACTCTTTTTTACATAAAAGTATTAAAAACCAATATCCTTGACGCCAAAAAAATGATTGATGGCGATTTGCATTTCGGGGAAGTTCGATTGGATGGCTTGCGCTTCAAATTGAAAAATTACAAAGGCGAACGAGATACCAATCTGGATAAATTTGTTGCATTGTTTGACGATGGTAAGCCTTCGACTTCCAAAAAGAAGTTTTTGCTTACGGCTCAAAAAATGCATTTAATGGATAGTGATTTTACGTTCGTTGATGAAAATTCAAATGAAAAATTGGTGTTCAGCGCCAAAAAATTAAATGCCGAAACCTCCAATTTCAAAATTTTAGGTCCAGATGTTACGATGAATATTGACGAAATGTCTTTTGTAGACAATCGCGGATTAGTCGTAGACGATCTTACTTCTAGTTTTACTTACACCAAAAAGAACATCCATCTTGAAAATTTAAATTTAATTACGCCCAATTCTAAATTAAAAGGGGAAGTCGAGCTACGGTATAAACGAGAACATTTTTCAGATTTTAATAATAAAGTTGTTTTTGATATACGTATAGACGAAGCTTCTGTTTCTTCAACCGATTTAAAATTGTTTTACGGCGAATTCGGAGAAGGACAACGTTTTGATGTAAAGGGGAAATTATTAGGAACATTGAATAATTTTAAAACTAAAAAGTTAATTCTGATTGATGATAATAATTCTGAAATTAGAGGGGATTTTAATTTCAAAAACTTGTTTAAAAAGGAGAAAAATACCTTTTATATGAAAGGTAAGTTTTCTAAAATATCTTCCACTTACAATGATTTAAACAAAATACTGCCAAGAGTTTTAGGAGATAATTTGCCAACTACGTTTAAGAAATTTGGTCGTTTTACACTTTCTGGTGAAACCGAAGTGACAATGAAAACAGTCAAAGCAAATGTATTACTCAATACGGCGTTAGGTAATGTTCAATCCAATTTGAACATGACAAACATTGACAATATTGACAATGCTACTTATAATGGAAATGTAAAGTTATCCGATTTCAATTTAGGTAAGTTTTTATCTCGAGATGATTTAGGCATTGTTAACCTGGATTTAGATGTTGATGGGAAAGGTTTTAAAGAAAAATATTTAGACACAAAAATTAAAGGAAAAGTTAGAAGTGTGTACTACAACAAATATAATTATCAAAATATTGTAGTGGATGGCACGATGAAAAAAGCCGTCTTTAACGGAAATATAACGGCAAACGATCCTAATTTAATCATGGATTTTGACGGAAATCTGGATCTAGGTAAAAAAGAAAATAAATATGATTTTCATGTTAAGGTAGAATATGCGAATCTGAAAAAGCTAAACATCTACACTGCCGATGATATTTCTGTTTTTCGCGGAGATGTCGTTATGAATTTACACGGAAATACTATAGATAACTTGCACGGAGATGTATTTATCAATCAAACTTCTTATGAAAATAGTAAGGATACGTACTTCTTTGATGATTTTATGGTGAAATCTACTTTCGATCAAGACAGAGTACGAACCATCACGATTAATTCACCCGATATTATTGAAGGAAAAGTCGAAGGTAAATTCCAATTCAAACAATTGCCCGATTTAATCGAAAATTCACTCGGAAGTTTGTATGCCAATTATTCACCCAATAAAGTGAGCAAAGGGCAATTCGTTAAATTCGATTTTAATGTCTATAGTAAGTTGGTCGAAGTGTTTTATCCCGAAATTTCTTTAGGAGAAAATACTTTTATGAAAGGAGAAATTGACTCCAACGACGGGTTGTTTCGTTTCAATTTTAAATCTCCAAATATAAAAGCCTACGGTAACGAAATAGATAATATTAATATTGATATCGATAATAAAAACCCACTGTATAATGCTTATATCGAAATGGATAGTATTAAAACCAAATACTACAAAGTTTCCGATATGAGTTTGATTAATGTAACGGCTAACGATACCTTGTTTTTTAGAACAGAATTTAAAGGTGGTAAAAAAGGGAATGATTTTTATAATCTGAACTTGTACCATACGATTGATAAAGAGAATAAAAGTGTTGTAGGAATTAAAAAATCGGAAGTAAATTTTAAAGATTATCTATGGTTCATTAACGAAGACGAAGCCAAAGACAATAAAATCGTTTTTAATAAAAAACTAACCGATTTTGCTATAGAAAAAATCTCTGTAACCCATGAAAATCAAGCAATGGAGCTCATGGGGGTTTTGCGCGATTCTACCTACAAAGATTTGAAACTCTCCTTTAAGGATGTCGAACTCGATAAAATTACACCTTCAGTGGATAGTTTAAAATTTAAAGGAAAAGTAAACGGAATGGTCGATTTTAAACAGCGAAATGCCATCTATGAACCTTCTTCCTCAATAAGTATTGATAGTTTGAATATCAATAATTTTGCTCTTGGAAAATTAAATATCGATGTAAAAGGAGACGATAGTTTTAAAAACTTTAAAGTGAATTCGGTACTTAAAAATGATGGCTTGGAGTCGTTTGCTGCCGATGGAAATATTTTTGTTGACGGGAAGAAAACGCTGCTCGATTTGGATTTGCGTTTGGAGGATTTTAACATGGCTATCTTTGCTCCATTTGGAGGTGAAGTACTGACTAATATTCGAGGTTTGGCTTCGGGAACTGCAAGTTTTGAAGGAGAACTGGAGAATCCAGACATCAACGGTCGTGTTTACTTGAATAAAGCAGGAATTAAAATTCCGTATTTAAATACCGATTACAATTTCTCCAATAACTCAATTGTTGATGTTACCGAAAATCAATTTTCGTTCAGAAATATAAAGCTTATCGATTCCAAATATAAAACGGAAGGAATTTTAAGTGGCGGAATTCGACATAATAAATTTGCCGATTGGGTGCTGGATTTAAATATTAATTCCTCTCGAATTCTAGCCCTAGATACCAAAGATTCTGATGAAGCGCTTTATTATGGTACGGCTTTTATTGACGGGAATGCTTCCATAAAAGGACCTATCAATGGCTTGGTGATCAACGTGAATGCAACTTCCGAAAAAGGAACTTCAATCAAAATTCCAATTAGTGATACCGAAGCAACTTCTGAAAAAGATTATATCAAATTCGTAAATTCAAAATCAGATAATTCAAAAGGAGTACTCGGAAAAGATAAAAATTATAATGGTATTGAGCTTAATTTTGAATTAGACATTACTCCAGTGGCCGAAATTGAAGTGATTATCAACAAAAGTAATGGTCATGGTTTAAAAGGACGTGGAGTAGGATCGCTTTTAATGGAAATCAATACGCTAGGAAAATTTAATATGTGGGGCGATTTCCAGGCCTATGAAGGAGTGTACAACTTTAAATATGGTGGAATTATAGATAAAAAATTCGCAGTAAAAAAAGGAGGTTATATTTCTTGGGACGGAGATCCACTAAATGCCACTTTAAACATGGAAGCCGTGTATAAAACGGAAGCAAATCCAGCACCATTATTAGATAACCCAAATTTTAATAAAAAAATTCCAACGGAAGTTGTCGTAAAATTAACCGATCGATTGAGTAATCCAACGCCAGATATTACCATCGATTTTCCTAACGCGAGTTCGATTTTAAAATCGGATATCGATTATAAATTAAGTGATAGTGATACGCGTCAAAAACAAGCTTTTGCCTTATTGTCATCCGGTACTTTTTTGAGTGATAAAGGGGTTTCCGATTTAGATTTGACCATGAATTTATTTGAAACGGCAGGAAGCTTATTTGAAGATATCTTTTCTAGTGGTGATGGAAAATTTAAATTATCACCTGTTTATACACAAGGAAATAGACGAAATTCCGATTTCCAAACAGAAAGTCGAGTAGGGGTTACGCTTTCGACCGATTTGAGTGACCGAATTTCTATTAATGGTAAATTTGATGTGCCTGTGGGTGGATTAAACGAATCGGTGATTGTTGGGAATATTGAAGTGCAACTTCGATTAAATGAAGATGGAACTTTGAAAGCGCGCTTTTTTAATCGCGAAAATGATATTAATTATTTAGGGGAAAATGGTATTGGCTATACACAAGGTCTTGGAGTTTCTTATGAAGTCGATTTTAATACGTTTAAAGAACTGGCTTATAAAATCTTAAATTCTAAAAAAGCCAAAAAAGAACAAGAATCTAAAGACGAAATTCCAGATTCCGATCTCTCTCCAGAATTTATACAATTTACCGACCAACGCCAAAAAAGATCTTCAGAAAAATCTAAACTTCCTGAAGAAAAAGCACCTGATTTAGACTAAGTACTAAAAACTTATTAACGAAAACGTTTGAATTCTAAATTCTAACTTAGATTTTAACAAATGTTAGCTTTTTAACAAAGTTTCTTTACTAATTTTACATTAATAATAGAAAGTTAATGTCAAAAGCAATACAAAAAATTGGAGTTTTAACCTCTGGTGGTGATTCTCCAGGAATGAATGCGGCCATCCGTTCTGTGGTTCGTACCTGTGCGTATCATAATATTGAATGTGTTGGAATTTATCGCGGGTACCAAGGTATGATTGAAGGTGATTTCAAAGAAATGGGACCTCGTTCAGTAAAAAACATTGTGCACCTTGGAGGTACGATTTTAAAGTCAGCCCGTTCTAAAGATTTTATGACCGTCGAAGGGCGAAAAATTGCCCACGAGCATCTCAAAAAGGCGGGAATTGATGCTTTAGTTGTCATTGGTGGTGACGGAACGTTTACGGGTGCCGAAATCTTCAATAATGAATTCAATTATCCTGTGATGGGGATTCCTGGAACAATCGATAATGATATTTTTGGAACCAGTCATACTTTAGGATACGATACGGCACTAAACACCGTGGTGGAATGTATCGATAAAATTCGTGATACTGCCAATTCACATAACCGCTTATTTTTTGTGGAAGTGATGGGACGTGATGCCGGACATATTGCACTGAACGCCGGAATTGGTGCTGGAGCAGAAGAAATTTTAATTCCAGAAGAAGATTTAGGATTAGACCGTCTCTTAGAGTCCCTCCAAAAAAGTAAAGCTTCAGGAAAATTATCAAGTATTGTCGTGGTTTCTGAAGGCGATAAAATCGGAAAAAATGTTTTCGAACTCAAAGAATACGTGGAAGAAAATCTACCTGAGTATGACGTGCGCGTTTCCGTTTTAGGACACATGCAACGTGGCGGTTCACCCTCTTGTTTCGATCGAGTTTTAGCTTCAAGATTAGGCGTGAAAGCAGTCGAATCATTATTAGAAGGAAAATCAAATTACATGGTTGGATTGTTACAAGACAGAGTAACTTTAACGCCATTAGAACAAGCCATAAAAGGAAGCTCAAAAATTGATGAAGAATTACTTCGAGTTTCTGACATAATGACTACCTAACTAAAATATAAAAAACAGAATACAAATAACAAAAGAGATTGCATTGCAAACTCACAATGACATGAATATGAAAGTAAGAATAGGAATTAATGGATTTGGTCGTATTGGTCGAATTGTATTTAGAGAAACATTAAACAGAGATAATGCAGAAGTTGTTGCCATCAATGATTTATTAGATGTAGAACATTTGGCTTATTTATTAAAATATGATTCGGTTCACGGACGTTTCGCTGGAAAAGTCGAAGTAAAAGAAGGTAAATTATACGTAAACGATAAATACATCCGAGTAACTGCCGAAAGAGATCCTAAACTAATCAAATGGGACGATGCTTCTGTTGACGTTGATGTAGTAGCCGAATGTACGGGTATTTTCACCACGTTAGAAACGGCTCAAGCACACATTGACGGCGGAGCGAAAAAAGTAGTAATATCTGCACCATCAGCCGATGCTCCAATGTTCGTAATGGGAGTAAATCACGATAAAGCCACGGCAAAAGATACTATTGTGTCTAATGCTTCTTGTACTACAAACTGTTTGGCGCCTTTAGCTAAAGTTATTCATGATAATTTCGGAATTGTAGAAGGATTAATGACGACTATTCACTCCACTACTGCGACACAGTTAACGGTTGATGGTCCATCGAAAAAAGATTTCCGTGGTGGTCGTTCGGCCTTAATTAATATTATTC
>JAGORP010000066.1 GCA_018062725.1 Flavobacterium sp. | reverse complement strand
TATTTCTGTACAATTCCACGTGTCGGTATAAAGTCGTGTTTTGCCCACGCTACACCTAAAACAGTTAAATCTTTTCGGTTTCTTGAAGCAACAGTTTCTTTATATTCGTTTTCTTGAAATACAACATCAATAGCTACTTCTGCAGAAATCTCAATAGAAGGTTTGTACTTCAACTGCATGTGCAAATCAAGTTCTTCGTTTGTTTCAGGAAGTTGGTCCAATGGCATCGTTCCAATATCAGCACCTAATGTTTCTTGAGCTTTTACAATAATATCTTTGGCGAGAAAATCATTTTCAACTCGGTCACGGTAATCTTTTCGTTTATTTTGAGAAAGTTTGTCAATCGCATTTGCTTTTATGACATAGTCTCTTTCGGCCATACCATTGCATACCATCGCAACGAGTTTTGGAATAATGGAAATTGGCTTTTGTGGTAGGTTTAAATATGATTTATCGCCGTTTGTACCGAGTCCAGTAAAGTATTTATGCATCGGTTGGATTCCTTTGGCATAAGCGCGACGCAATAACATTTCGCTTCGGGAAGTGTAGAATTTACAGCCACCGCCGTTACCATAAAACCATTCAGATTCTATTGCTCTCGCTACATCAAGTCCAAATGATTCATCTTTTTTTTCAGAATAAGGCGCAAGTTGACTTGGGAAACTGCAAGAAGCTGTGATATTCAATCCCTTGTTTGAGTATTCTGACATAGTTTTGGGGCTATAATTTACAGCAAATATAAATATAATATAGATTTGATGTATATTATATTTGGAATTTGTTATATTTGTCGAGTAGAAGTTTATGCTTGGACGCTGTAAACTGAAACTCACCGAAAAGACAAATACGATTTCCCGTACTTGAAAGCAGACGTCCAAGCCTGATTTTTAGTCACGGGATTTCTGTTTAAAATAGGTATATGGAATATTATAAAAATCTTAATTTAGAAAATATCGTTTATTTAAACGATTTAGGAATGGAGTGTTTGGAGGAATGGATTTCTGTAAAAGATTACGAAGGTCATTACGAAATCAGCACGTTAGGAAGAATAAAATCTTTAGATAGGTGGCGGAAAAACTTTAGCGGAAAACAACACATTCCAGAAAGAATTTTAGTGCAGAATTTTAACACTGATGGATACTTAAAAGTCAAGCTGAGTAAAAACGGTATCAAGCCAAATTTAAAAGTACACCAACAAATGGCAATAAACTTTCTAAACCATACTCTAAATGGCGGCTACGCTATGTTAGTAGATCACAAAAATAATATCAAAACCGACAATACGCTTTTTAACTTACAGATTTTAAATAATAGGCAGAATGTATCAAAAGATATGGTAAACAAATCAGGAACTTTAGGTATATACCCATCTAATAAAGGAAAGAAATTTACCGCTACAATTTACTTCAATGGCAAATCTTATAACTTAGGATCATATTGTCTTATTGAACAAGCGTCAAAAATACGTCAATATGTAGTAGATTGTATTGAGAAAGGCCTATGTTTCGACTCTGTTGTGAGCAAAAGAGGGGTTATAAAAGATATGGCTAAAGTTAATGAGATTTTGTTTGGATATTAATTTTGGTACATTCGGAATCCAAACGACGCTTTTGGCGCCTCTGATTTGACAGCATACATATTTCTATTGATACCCATAATAGCCAATCCCGATGACATAGACGCGTCAAATGCAGTTCTTTTCTCGGGATTGAATTTTAGCCAATCTTGAAGTGTTCTTTGAAATGGCATTGAACCCATTTCTCCTTCTTCTCGAATTGCGTTAACATCATCTTCTTTGTAATATTCTCCAATGTATTTATTGATGTACGACTCTAATCCTGACCAGTGCCGAATCTTTGAGTCCTCACCGCTACTTGGATAACCCCCAAGTTCTTTTTCGTCAGGAGAGAGCCTATTAATGAGTTTGTCGAATCGTGTTATTGAATATCCTCTATACCCACGAGTTTTATAATGCTTTAATAGCATCTTTTTATTATTCTCTATAAGAATAGGGATTGAATAAAAAATCGTTGCCATTAAACAATCTTCAAAGAAGGTTTCTGCTGACTTAGGCCGAGCAATATATTCTAAGAAAAAGTAATTACTTGGAATATCACCCATATTCAATCCTGTCAATCCGTGAATTGCTCCTTTTGAGCCAAGTGACCATTCTGTTCCGTTTTCAGTAGAAACGAGTTTAGCATCAATTACCGCAGTCTGATCGTAACTATCCGCGCCACAGGCAGCATACTCAAAGGCTGGACATTTGGTCATTACCCCAAAAATAGGTTTCGTTATCCACTTGTTTTGCATTTCTTTTGGCGGAAACCACGAAATTAAAAATCGTCCCTGTGGCTGTGGTTTCCATTCGACAATTGTGTCTTTTATATTATCTTTCCAATAAAAATTTCCTCTGACCAACGTTTCTTCAATCCTGACGTCGCGATTAAATTTTAATTGAGCATTAATCTTTTCAACGTCGAATAATTGAGTAGCGAGTTCGTCGCGGAATGCATCATCGATTGTCACAGGATCTAATCTTCGAGTATTATTGTAAGCTTTTCCGCCCATAGATTTTGCAGACTTGAATTCGTTTTCAAGATATTGCAGTGAACCTATTGTCTGTTTTATGTTCTGGGAATTAATAAATGATTCCCCAGGTTGCAGAACTTCGTGACATACGCCATAAACATCCGTGAACCTTTCATAATTTTTATGCGCTGGCAAGAAGAATGAATATAAACCGGTTGGAGTATTATCATTATGATTTCGTTGTGTTACATCGGATCCGTAATACATCTCTTGAAACTCTTTACCTCCCTTCAAATAAGGATTTAATGTGCTACCAATCAATGCTTTACCCTTTACTCTAGCGCCCTGAACGAGTGTTGGTTTCAAGTTATTCCAATGATCTACATAATTGTTTGGACGTTCCCATTTTCCCGCTTCATCCCCGAGATACATATCCATACCGATAGAGTCATAAGCAAGTGTAGCGGTCGCACGATAGTCGACAATTGTATTTAAGTAATCTTTTGTGGAAGTATCTTTTATCTTTTTAGCGGCCTTTGAGTTATCAGATGGCTTTCCGAATACCATTTTATTTATATCATCGATCTTTCCTTTCACGACAGGAATAAAGAAAAACGGTAAATTCTGAACCACGTAGGAATACTTTAAGAAGGCGCTGATTGCATCCTTTTCAGTTTTGGACGTAATACCAAACTTCGCGTTCTTTGTGCTTGTAGATTTGTCCACAATGTGGTCAAGTACCATTTCAGTAAATCCTGTCCGTCTTCCTTTACAAAAAATCATTCCAACCGATCTTGGATCGCATATACAAGCGAGTGCAAAATAATACATCGTGGCTTGCGCGAGCCGAAATTCTTTAAATCCGCCTGTTTCCAGCATTTCGTTCCATTGTAGTCCTAAGTAATGAGCAGGCGTAAGCCACGTGGGAACACCATTATTCATAAACCACACGCCTTCTCGACGTCTTTTAAATTCTTTTAAAATATACTCGGTATAGACTTCTTGTGTTTCAGGGGTGAGTCCAGAAGGAACCTCCTGCCTTCTCCAATACTGTTCTTCTTTAGGAAGGTTACTGAAAAGAACATCTTTTTTATTTCTCGGTAAAGCCGGAAGCATTATCTTTAGATTATCGAGAACGATAACTTCTCCTTTTGATCCTAAGGGATCAATCATTATGGCGCCTGTTTTCTCGTCGAGCCATTCCTTATGATAATTTTTTTTCGGATAAAGTTCTTGGTTTGCAAATTTTTCTGGAAATCCAACGGAAAATTCACGCGCCTTTAAATCTATATTGTCCGCATCTAATTGATTTTGAAGTTCAATTATTGAAGTGTTAATGCTATTTATTCCTTTGAATAAAATTGGCTTTGACTTAATTGAGAGTCCAATTTTTTCAGGATCAACTTCAGTGATTTTTTTTCTTAAAGCTTGACGTAATGTTTCAATTGAGTTATGCCCAGATTTTATAAGCTTCTCGATATACTTGCGCAATTTTACTTGACTTGGCGAGTTTTGCGAACCTTGCCAATCCAATATCAACTCTTTTGTATAGAGAAAGCCTTCTGTCTTTGATTGCAGAAGTTTCGCGAGCTTATCAGAGTCAACGCCGTCGACATCAACCTCCATTTGCAAGACATTGATAGCGTCGTCGATTGCTATTTCGAGATCCCCCGAGAGATTCTTCATTCCTTATTCAATTCAATTAGATTAAAAAAACCAACTGCCGATTAAAACAGTTGGTTGTAATGTTTGTTTTGGTTCGGCTTAGTTAGGCTGAACTTTGAAAAATATTCCGACTGAGCCATTGAACGCGGCTGAACTGTGAATATTCTTTACTTTCAATACGCACGAGAAACGAGTTCTTGAAACGACTGTTACGTAAGGCGTTCCTGTGCCAGCGTAAACCACACCGACTTGCGGAAAAGCATCGTCATATAATTTATTACAGTTTACGGTAAAGGAAAATTCAGCTCCGGCCGCCTCTGTAACTGCGAACGTATTTATCTGTGCTGAATAGACATTTGCTTCTACGGCTGTTGTCTTACTTGTTTCTTGGGTAATTTGGATTAATGCCATTTTTTTATTTTTTGTTTATGGGTTATGGTTAAGATATTGCTGTAATAATTCCGTTAACTACTGTAATTGAAGTAGGCGTAAGAAATGTTCCGTTTATAGCGCTTAAGTCCGATAACATCGCAAAGGTTTGTATTCCCGTTTTGTTAGGTATTTTTGCTGTGTAATTTGTTGCTACGTCGTCTGCGTTTATTATAATGGTATCCCCCGTATTTGATTTTAAAACTAAAGTACCGTCTCCACTTAATTTAGCCGAACCGCCTAATGAATTGTTAACAGAAACGCTCGCCTCAATATCGCCTCCAATATTCTCAACTTGAAATGTTGCATTCGCTCCGCTTGCGTCAGATATTCCGACTCCTGCTGTGCCACCTCCTGACAAATCCGAAATACTTTGAACATTTAAAGGGGTTATGAATGTAGTATTAGTGCCGTCTGTTATTTCAGTGCTTCCGCTACCTAAGTCATATATATCTTGAAAAGTAGCGGCGCTACTACCTCCACTCGCAGAAACACTAATCACGCCCGCTAAATTCAACGCAAAAGCATCAAAATCAGCATAAGCATCACCAGCGGAATCGAGAAAATCCGTCCAAGGTTTAAAATCTTTAAAAGGTTGTCTGACAACTGCTCCAGCTTGCGTATTAAGTGCTGTAAGCATAACTTTCGGGTCTTCTGTTAAAAGTCCATCATCGCCGTAATTCACTTCTGAATACTGCAATACATACTGTCCTCTCAAATAGGGTATTCCTCCTAATTTGAACACTTTTGAATCTACTGATTCTACTTTAATCTTTCCCATAGTATTTGTAGGTTTAGTTTAGGGTTGCTAAAATTCGCTTATTTGACATTTTATAAAGGCGATGTTCATCTATCAAAAATTCATATTCGGCGCCCCTATAAAATGCTATTTTCATTCCTTCTTTAACTCCGATTTTTTCAAGTTGCGGATTTGATATTCGTACAATTCCAATGTGCGGACTTTCGATTTTTCCTTCAAATTGTGTTTCAACTGAAATAGGTTCAACGAAAACATTATCCTCGAAGCCTATTTTTTTTCCGTCCCGAATCAGTAAATAAATAAGTTCTGAATCGATATGAAAAAGGTTGTCTTTTAAATAGTGATTTGAATACGTTGGAACGCCTTTATCTGAATACGTGATACGAAAAATATTATGTTGGACCACGCATAAATCTCCAACTTTAGCATTGCCTTTGTAGATTAATGGAAGTTCTATAATTTCTGCAAATCGCTGAACATCGTAGGCTTCTTCTATCGAACTATTGATTACAAGAACTTTTCCCGCAACAACTTTTGTATTGTTGTACAGTTCACCGTTTAACGGCTTTACAATGAATTTGAAAGGAGATTTTACCATAATTTAATCGACATCGTATTCGTGGGTTGTTTCGTCATTTTTAGGCAAATCTTTCCATCTTTGAGTTTCTTTATCGGCAGTCACATATAAAATGTACCTCGTTTCAGTTTCCTCAATATTGGTGAGTTCACGGCGTATCGTTTCGTCTTTTTTCTTTAAAGAATATGTGCTTCCGATTACATAATGGAATTGGCTTGACATATCTTTACCAATCGATACTTTTCTTATTGTGTTGTTTTCCATTGTTGCTATATTAAAATGTCACGAGTCCATTCGTAAACTGTACCTGTGCCGGTACCAACTGCATTTGCTGTAAAGTTTATTCCTACGGTATTTGCCGAAGCGCCATACGTCACGAAATTACTTGTTCCCGTAGTTAATATTTGATACTCATTTCCAGCTACCATTGCGGTTGCTAAGACAGTTTTTCGGTTAATAAATGCACTTCCTTTTACTCTACCCGCTGCAATTGCATTTACACGACTTGAATAAACACATAATGATTCAATAATATCGTTTCCTATGGTATTTACTGCCGAGTATGAATTTCCGCCCGTTAAATCTGCTTTAGTATCATCGATGAATCCATTCTGCATCACGTTGTTAGTGAAATACACAGACCAAAGTGTCGCGCACTCGAAGGTGTTTGCTACCACAAGATCATCGCCACTTATGGAGTCAGTTACAAACAACGATGTTGCGTCAGCTGTTGTCTTTGTGAACATATTAGTAATCTTTCCTGTAAACTTCGAGTTGATGGATTTGAATGATGGTGTAAATCCATTTGTAGGTGTAAAGCATATTCCATCTACGCGAGTACCTGTTCCTGTGATACGAATTGATGCAGAACTATTTACACGAACAGCGCCCCCAGTTTGCAGATATGCTTTTAAAGCAGTAGAATTTGGAGTCTGCAAGGTTCCTGAGATACATTCCCCGTAGACATCTATTCTTGAAATTCCGCCTACTTTCCAAACTCCTCCGTAGTCAGATCGCAAATCGCATTGTATATCAAAAGCGACTTCTCCATCGTTATTAAATCCGGTAGTTCCATTTCCTGTGCTCAGCGGGTCGGAATTTATAATGTATTTTGTAGCGTCATTTGTCGGACAAAAGAATAATCCAGTTCCGAGCAATCTCAAAGTCCTTCCGTTTGCGAAATTATTTGTGGCTACCGTATTTCCAGAATTATTTATCCCGCTTCCTGTTGCCTGGAAAATAACGCCTTCGTTTAAAGTAATTTGCGGACGCATATTCGTTGGAGAAAAATACGTTGCATTGTCCAAATCCATTATAAGTCCAGAATTCGTATTGTTTGAGTTGCCTTGAAATTCGATATCGATACCGTTGTAATTGTAATCACCTACGTGCGTATATGAGCTTCCAGCGTCTTGAACGATAATTCTCTGACCTAACATTTGTGGCGCTAATCGTGTTCCTGTGCCTACATAAGCATCGAGTCCGTTTTGAATAGCTGAATTTGCCGTAATTACCGAAACACTTATAGATGTGTATTTTATAGTATCTGTAAATGGTTTTGCAATAGTACCATCGCCTTTATATTCAAAAGTCGGATTAGTGATTAAATCGCCTCCCGCAGCTAACCAATCATCATAAGTTGGAACGTAAAGTTTATTCACGTAAAGACCTTGAATAACCGAAGTTTGAGGCGTATCTATTAAAAGTCCGATGTATTTTCCACCACCGTCAAATTGCTTTGTGAACTTCATTGTAGAAGTTCCGATCGTGATAAATTCGTGCAGTTTTGTAGATGCTTCAAGTCCAGCGTACAAATTAATTCCCGTCCATAAATTTACACCCGCTTTTGGCTCAATATTGATATTGTTTCCAACAACTGTAATTGTATTTCCCGTCGATGTAAACCCGTAAAATTCGTGTTTTCCCGTAGCTACATTGTAGCCTTTCATAAAGCTTTGTCCGCCGATATTTTCAAGACCGATTAAGGTAATGAAATCAGTAGATGAAGTTGGAGTTTCTCCAAGTCCAATAACAACATCTTGTAGCTTTAAAATGTATCTGTCGCCATTGACATTAAGAATCACAAGTTCGTATCTTGCTACAGTATAAGCTGGAGATAATGAATTTGCAACCGCAACTACATCGGTTAAAACTCCATTGTAAAGGAGTTCTGTGATTTTGAATGTTCCGCCCTCGTCAGGTGATAATCCCGCTTGTACGAATGCGCTGATTTGATCGAGTGTGAAATTTCTCGTTTGACCCGTAACGTAACCGGTTGTTGGTTGCCCGACTGTTCCGATTACATAATCACTTCCATTTACAGGATTATCGGTTTTATAAACAACTGTATTCTTAATTTTTGTCATTTGGCTTTCTTATTTGGGGATTACTGCCTTAACTATTTCGTAGATTATTACTGCGCCGAGTCCGATTTTTAATGCCGTCTGGGTTCTGTTTGCTTTTCTGATTATATCCAATTGCTCGGAAACGACTTCGTTGGCATTATCTAATTGCTTGTTTTTTATTGAGATTACATCGCTGAGATTTCCGATAATGATTTCGTTTTTATCATTTATTGAATCTTTGACCGTACTTGCTTGTTCTGATTTTACAAGCGCCTGTTCATATAATTTTACTTCGGCACGTCCAACATCACCAAAGATTAAATCATTCACGATTTGAGTGTTAATTGAGTCTGCAAGAGTTACTTTATCTTCATAGACTCCAACTTCTGAGACATATTTTGGGTAACGTGCTTTGTAGTAATCAATAAAATCAGGAGCTGTAAAAGACTTTATTTGTCTTGACAATTTTTGTCCTTTTGCTTTTTCTGCTGAAATTTGAGAAAGTAAAAAATCTTTTTCTTTTTTGAACTTTACAACCGAGTCTTGAAATTGAGCAATTTCCTTTTCAACGTCAATGTTTTTAGAGTTGATTATTGAAATGTCTTTTTGTAGGTTTTTATTTTCAAGGTTTTTTAACGCGATAACTGACTCGTTTTCTGAAGTGTCATTACAAGATTTAAAACAAAGAATTATCACTGCTAATGCTAAAAGTATTAGAGCGTAGTTTTTAATGGTTGAAAATTTTATTTGTGTTTCCATTACTTTGGAAGTCTTTTAATTACTGAATAAATCATATCACCCATTACTTTTCCGTAATTCGGATCAGTTGCATATCCAGCTTTTGCTATTTCGGATAAAAATTTATATGGGTCCGATTTTACTAACAATGCATTTTTATATCTCGGATTTCTAATAAGGAAATTTGCGTGGTCCAAGAAAGATTGTTCTGCCGAATCATATTTTCTAAACCAATCCTTGATGGTATATTTGAATTTGTTTCCAATTTTAACGATGGAAATAATTACAGGATATTTAACCTTTGCCGTAGAATGAAATTCAGTTGTTGTAATCAACTGCTCATTCCCATTTATACCGTCTGTATCTTTTACACCGAACATCATATTCCCAACAGCTTTTTTACCCCAACCCGTTTCGTGTGCTGATTGTGCGAGTAATGCAATTGCTGACATACCTGTTCTATCTTGAACTTTCTTAGCTTGAGGATAATAGTATTTTACAAATTGCTCTGGAGTCATTCCTAATTAGATTTAATATTCATTAAATAAAGCTTGTGAAGCCTACTATTATATTCTCTTTCCGCTTCAGCCGTTTTAACGTCTAAAATATCAGAGGGACTGCTTATTTTTACATATTCCTTTACTTTGCTATTCGTCTGAATTGGCTTTACAGGAACGGGCGAAAATGAAATAAAAAGGCAGAAAATACCCATCAGAATTATCGAGTCCCACCAAATTGTCCTATTCACTACTTTTAACATTTTTTGATTCATATAATGAAATTAAAGTGTCTAATTTTGTGATTTCTTGATGTCTGCAGTTATTGTATTTCTCTTGCCATTCATCACATTCTTTTTCTTTTTTCTCTAATTGAGTTCTTAATCTTACGTTATCAATATCAGTTCTCTCTATGTATTTGTCAATTATTGAAAGTCCATAAACACATACTTTGTATGAACAAGTAACTGACAGGCCGAGAAAAACAATAATAAGCGCCAATATTTTATTCCGATCTGACAGCCCGAAAAATTTACCGACCGCGTCAATCCACATATTTTTGTTTTGCATAGCATTAGTTTAGCGAAGCGTTCATTTAATCGCTATGCTGTTTTATTTCTAACTTTTCTGGCTTTATCTGTAATATCCTGTAATGTTTCAGGATTTCGGCTTGGTTTCTGTAATTTCAAAACTATTGCTGTGATTATTAATGCGCTAACTCGAAGCCATTTTACCCAATTATCAGGGATTTCTACCAGTTCGGCGAGTTCATTCATTAATCCGAAAATCATATCGAATGCACCTGTAATTGTAATCAAAATTGGCAAAATCCAGTTTTTAAACTTTTCCATTGTAGGTAATTTTGGGGTTATATAGTTCTGATTTATAATCTGAAACAAATATATAAATAAAATCAATGGAATGTATATTTACTATAAAGTTTTGTTATAGTTGGTGTAGATTATTAAAAATAAACCCCATCGCTTGACGGGGTTTAAATATTAAATATTTTTTTCTTAAAATTATGGTATATAGGTGCATCCGTATTTATCGGCACCAACCGGAAAGTCGATTCCTTTTGCTATACAGTTTATTAAAGTAGTTCTAACCCATGCGCTACTTACCGTTGAATTGTTTGAATTTCCGGACATTAAGCAACTATTTGCTAAAATATTTGTACTGTTTCCACTGTCTGCGGAAACCCCAGAAGCACCCACGCCAACTCCACTATTTCTCATAACTGAATTGAAGATTGAAATATGGCCACCTGATGCCGCTACAACCCCACCGCCGTTATACTCATATAATCCGCCATAAATTGAACTTTCGCAAAGGCCGTGCAATGAATCACCATCGTCTTCGTTATCACTTGCCCAACAATCCATAAATTTAACTGTACTCCTTACGGTTGCCGTTCCATTAAATCCATCACCGCCAATTCCAAGATTGTAATTAATTCCATGTGCACGACAACGATTAAATTCTCCACCAGTCGTGTTCCCGTATTGCCACCCAAATGAATTAGCCGAAAACATTACAGATGAATTGTCGATTTTAAATTTGGTTGCAGAAAGTCTAACTGAACGATATAATATATTAATGTTTTCCATCGATACGTTGGCAAAATCCGCAATTGGACTTTGAATTTCGCTACCGTTATCTGGCACGACGATTGGATTTGTTGCAAGTGTTGAACCCGTTATGATTGTGAAATATAAAGTTCCCGCACTCCAAAAGAAATGAGTTTCGCTTCCTGAACTTGCTTCAAGTGCTGCCGTTGATGCTAACCATGTTGATTTACTCGACGAAAGTCTATTCGTTAAACCCCTATGCAAAGGATGACTTTCGGCTTGGGTAATTAATGAATTTGCATCATTAACGTCATGTTGCCAAATGGCGTCGGATGAATCTAAAGTAGGTGCATAAGCTACAGAATAAACCTTAGTTGTTCCACCTAAAATTGAAGCGGAAGTGAATCGTGTTCCGTAAATTAACCGAACAGTTGCATCTACATCGGCCTTCAATTTCAATCCCATTGATAAAGTAAATTGCTGATCCAAATAATCGCCATTTTTTAAAACCACCGTTCCGATTCCTTTCGCTTTATATTTAGCCGCTTGGATTGTTGCCATAGGAGAATCAAACGTGCCGTTATTAGCATCCGAACCACCCGAAGGCGATACATAAACCTCTTTTGAATATTCGTTTACATCTTCTACAGTCATTACAATATCATCCCAAGTAGAAGCACCGCGAATAGCAAGCACAATTTCGCCACCTGACAATGCGGGTGCATTTGCCGCCGTTGTAATTTCGGTAACATTCCAAACACCATTTTTTGCAAATCTTAAAAAAGATTTTGGGCCACGAATAATTAACTGAATTGATATAATATCTCCCGTTGTAAATGTCGCTTGCGTTCCTGCATTCACAGCCGATACAAATGAACTAGAATTGTATTGCAATAATGCCGTTACTCCCGTCGAGCCACGCCATTGCATACCGCCCCAACTTGAAACGTTTTTAATACCGAATCCAAAATATGCTGTATTTCCTGCGGTGCATTTTGCAGATACCGTTAC
>JAGORP010000065.1 GCA_018062725.1 Flavobacterium sp. | reverse complement strand
AGACTACTATTTACATTATTAGTAGCTATGGGAATTACTACAAGTTGTAGTAAAAAGTCTAGTTCGAAAAACACTTCCGCAGCTACCGGATGGAAGATTAACGACCCAAACGGAGGTTTCCAGTACAACTCAAATTTTACCAAGCAAGAAACAGCCCCTGGTTTAATCTTGGTTGAAGGTGGAACATTTACAATGGGTAAAATTCAGGATGATGTGATGCACGATTGGAATAATACTCCAAACCAACAGCACGTACAATCCTTCTATATGGATGAAACTGAGGTTACTAATATTGCCTATATGGAATATCTTGACTGGGTAAAAAGAGTATTTCCTCCAACAGATGAAAACTACAAACACATATACACAGGTGCTCTTCCAGACACTTTAGTTTGGAGAAATAGATTAGGTTATAACGAAACAATGACCAATAACTACTTAAGACACCCTGCATATTCTCAGTACCCAGTTGTTGGGGTGAACTGGATTCAAGCAACAGAGTATGCAAAATGGAGAACAAACCGTGTAAATGAATCGATTCTTGAAAGAGAAGGATACATGAAAAAAGGCGCTAAAATAGTAGACGTTGACGCAAACAATACATTTGACACAGAAGCTTACTTAGCAACTCCTGCCACTTCTTTTGGTGGTAACGATAGTATTATCTTAAAGAAAACAAAAGGTCGTGCTAAAAAAGGGAAAGGTAAAAACGCTGCTGACTCTACAAACGTATACGCACAAAAAACATCAGGTGTATTATTACCTGAATACAGATTACCGACTGAAGCAGAGTGGGAATATGCTGCTGCTGCTGATGTAGGAAACAGAGAATACAATATCTACCGTGGTCAAAAGAAATACCCATGGAAAGGTCAATATACTCGTTCTGGTAAAAGAGAAACTAGAGGAGATCAATTGGCTAACTTTAAACAAGGTAAAGGAGATTACGGAGGAATTGCAGGATGGTCTGATGACAATGCAGATATCACTGCAGCTGTAAAATCATACAAACCAAATGATTTCGGATTGTATGACATGGCAGGAAACGTTGCCGAATGGGTACAAGACGTTTACAGACCAATGGTAGACGATGAAGCAAATGATTTCAACTACTTCCGTGGAAACGTTTATACTAAAAACAAAATTTCTGATGACGGAAAAGTAGAATTAGTAACTGCTGAGACTATGAAATACGATACTTTAAGTAACGGAAAAATTGTAGCAAGAACTAAACCAGGAGAAATTGCTCAGGTTCCAGTTGACGAACAAGAAACGTACTTAAGACAAAATTTCGACAAAAGCGACGAAATCAACTATAGAGATGGTGATAAACAATCGACAAGATTCTATAGATTTGTTGACGAAGAAGGTGAAGCTAAAGTTGACGACAAGAAAAGAATGTATGATTCTCCTGTACACAGAGTAGGAAAAGATACTACAGGAAAATTAGACAGAAAATTTGATAAATCTACCAAAAGAACAACTTTAATCGGTGACGATGTAAGAGTTTACAAAGGTGGTTCTTGGAGAGATAGAGCTTACTGGTTAGATCCTGCTTCAAGAAGATTCTGCCAACAAGATATCGCTTCTGACCATATCGGATTCAGATGTGCCATGTCTAGAGTTGGTCCAAAATCTGACTTCAAGAAAAGAGCTAGAAATTAATCATACTTTCATATTAAATAAAAGTCCCGCTATTTGCGGGATTTTTATTTTTTAGTAATTTAGCTACATGAGAATAGAAGAAATATACCAATGCTTTTTACAATGTGATGCTGTTTCAACAGACACAAGAAAAATAGAATCAAACTCCCTTTTTGTAGCCTTAAAGGGTGATAATTTTGACGCCAACAGTTTCGCGCAAGAAGCCTTAAACAAAGGAGCTCAATTTGTCATCATTGACAATAAAAACTATTACACTGACGAAAATAAAATGCTTTTGGTTTCAGATAGCCTGAAAACACTTCAAGAACTCGCTAATTATCATCGAAATCAATTAGGTTTACCTATAATTGCACTTACTGGAAGTAACGGAAAAACGACAACCAAAGAGCTAATAAATTGTGTTCTCTCCAAAAAATACAACACCAAAGCTACAATTGGCAACCTGAACAACCATATTGGAGTTCCTTTAACCTTATTAAGTTTTACAGAAGACACTGATATTGGTATTGTAGAAATGGGAGCCAACCACCAAAAAGAGATAGAATTCCTTTGTTCGATTGCCGAACCTGACTTTGGTTATATTACCAACTTTGGAAAAGCCCACCTTGAAGGATTTGGCGGTTTTGAAGGTGTTATCAAAGGTAAAAGTGAACTTTACCATTACCTCATTCAAAATAACAAAACGATTTTCGTTAATCAAGATGATACGTTACAAGACGAAAAAACGATTAACTCCAATCGCTATACATACTCCTTAGATAAAAATTCGGATGTCAAAATCGAAGCCGTTTCTGCGAATCCAATGGTAAAAATCAACTTTAACAGCATTCAAATTCAATCACACTTAATTGGTATTTACAACGCAAACAACATCAATGCAGCCATCACTATTGGAAACTATTTTAGCATTAGCGACCAAGACATAAAATCGGCTATAGAGCATTACATCCCAAATAACAATCGTTCGCAATTACTAGAAAAAAATAGCAATCAGATTATTTTAGACGCCTACAATGCTAATCCAAGTAGTATGCAAGCCGCAATAACCAACTTCGTTCAGCTGGATTCAGAAAATAAAATTGCCATTTTGGGTGATATGTTTGAACTCGGAAAGGAGAGTATAGAAGAACATAAAAAAATAGTGACCTCCCTAGAAAATGAAAGACAAATAAAAGTTTATTTTATAGGGAAAGACTTCTACCAAAACAAAACAGATGCCAGCCACTTCGCTTTTTTTGAAGACTTACCCTCATTTATTCAAAACTTTCAAAATGCAAAACCCACAAATCAAACCATCTTAATTAAAGGCTCTAGAGGAATGGCTTTAGAAAAAACACTAGAAATTCTATAACCAAATATAAGTTTTAACACAATTATAATCAACGAATTATATTTTTATTCAAAAATTGGTCTTAAATTTGATGTAATCATCACCTGATGGATTCAGGTAAATCATCAATCAAAAAATCAATTATGTTAAAACATTTTTTTATTCTGTGCTCTGGCGCAGATAGAGAGTTACTCTCTTCTTGTAGTGAAGGCGAACAAACCAAATACGTTGGAATTGGAGCCACCGTGTTTTTTACCGCCGTAATGGCTTTTTTGGCCAGCGCCTATGCCTTGTTTACCGTTTTTGACAATCCGTATTATGCCATAGCATTCGGAATTGTTTGGGCCTTACTAATCTTCAATCTTGACCGGTTTATCGTTTCCACTATCCGAAAACGAGACAATCTTTGGGCTGAATTTTTACAAGCATCTCCTAGAATTATCTTGGCCATGATTATTGCCATCGTAATTTCGAAACCTTTGGAAATTAAAATCTTCGAAAAAGAAATCAACACCGTCTTATTGAAAGAAAAAAATGCCATGGCAATTGCCAATAAAAATCAAGTTACTAATTATTTTAAAGGTGATGTTTCTAAAAATCAATCGGAAATAGACAGCATAAAATCTTCCATTTCAAAAAAAGAAAAGGAAGTGACTGCGTTATATCAATCCTATATTACCGAAGCAGAAGGTTCTGCTGGTACAAAAAAAATGGGAAAAGGACCAATTTATAAAGAAAAGCGAGACGCACATGATTTGGCCTTACGACAATTGGATTCTTTAAAAGTCTCTTCATCAAAAATGATTACTGAAAAAGAAAACCGCGCCAAAACCCTACAAGCCGATTTAGATAAAAAAGTTGCCGACAGCAAGCCTATTATTGAAGGTTTCGACGGATTGATGGCTCGAATCAACGCGTTAGGAAAATTACCTTGGTTGCCTTCCTTTTTTATCATGCTTCTTTTTTTAGCCATAGAAACTTCACCTATTATAGCCAAAATGCTATCACCTAAAGGAGAATATGATTTCAAACTAGAAGATACAGAAACGGCTTTACGAACACATATTGAACAAAACAATCATCAACGATTGCTACAAAAACAAACTGATGCCGATATATACAATCGTGTTTATGAAGATATAAGAGGAGAAAAAGAATTATTTGATTACAAACGAAAACGTGCTAAAGAATTACTGGAACTTCAAGCGGATGCATTTGTAGAGAAACAAAAAAATGTAATGTAAAAAAGATATAAAACGAAAGCAAAAAAGGCATAAGAAATTTACTTATGCCTTTTATTATATTACTAAAAGTAGTTCTACAAATACTGTAAAACTTCCGCTTTTAAACGATCGTATTCTCCTTGAAGAATTAATCCATTATCCAACAATTTCTTATAATTCTGTAGTTTTTCAAAAAGTTCATCTTTGGATAAATCCTTCATAGCCTTGCCGCTCTGAGAATACTCTACTTCGCCTTCTGTATCGGGTACAGGTTGATTTACAACAGGCATAATCTCCGTAAAAGAAGTCACTTCTTCCGCTTCAATTTCTTCCACCTCTTCCACAAATTCTTGCTGCACTGGTGGTACTATTTCTGAAGTAGTTACAACAGGATTTTTCAAAATATCTAATTGTTCCTTAGCATAGGTATACAGTTTTCGCGCCTGATTCTTTGGCAAATAATCTACCGTATGCGTCAATTCAGTTTTGGTTGAAAAAGTAAAATCGGAACCTAAAATGCCTTCTTTTACAAAAGTCCCAGCAATTTCATCCCAGTTAAAATCAATGAACTCCATCGATAAACCTAAATTTTTAGGTTTGCACAAAATAATACGCTTGTTCGTTACCACAATACTATCAGGAAAAATGGTCACGGCGGGTTTTTTCTGAACAGCAATATACCCTACTTCTTCATTATTCATCAGCAAGTTCTCCAATTTAGCCGTGATTTTTTCAATCGCCTTTGGATCTTGATCTTCGTTCAATATTTTTTTTAAGTTGTCAATCATTTTCTACTTGTATAAACTTTACTATTTAGCTGCAATTGTTGTGCCTAAATTAAGAATTTAAAACTTCAGTTTGCAATTTCTTCGTCAAACTTTTAAACACCAAATCATACGAATGATTAATAAGTTCAACAATCCTTTTATCGGAAACATCTTTGCCTATATCGACCGAATTCCAATGCACTTTACTCATGTGATACCCTGGACGAATGGCTTCAAACTCGGCGCGAAGTTCTAAAGCTTTTTCGGGATCACATTTTAAATTTAGCGATGGATTTCCATTTTCAAACTCCTTTAAGGATGCTAAACAAAACATCTTCCCTCCTACTTTAAACACCAAAGTATCTTCATCAAAAGGAAAATGCTCCGTAACGCCTTTTTTGGCTTGACAAAACTCGTATAATTGTTGAATGTTCATCTTTAATTAAAAAACTTGGTCTCTTTTGATTCTAATTTTAATCCTTGCGTATCCAGCTGCCATCCAATTGTTTCAACAATGTTCTGCATAATGGAAATGGCAATCACCGCTTCCTTTTTAGCACTTTCCATCAAGGAACTTTCTGGAATCTTATCTAAAATAAATTGCTTTGCGTCGACTTGTAAATTGGAAATTTCTTCTGGTGAGAACTTATTAAAAACCCCATTTTCCAAATCATAAATCTTGAAATTATTTTCAAAAGAAAGAACTTCGGGCTCGGGAAATTTATTTAAAATAAGTGTCTTGTTGTAATTATCAGTAATGATTTCCAATTTCTTTAAATCGTATCCAATGTGAACTTTAGCATTGACTTGCAACAATGCTTTTTTCTTACTTTGCAATAACCCAAAAAGATAGTCTTTATTATTTTCATGGTTATAAATTTCGGCAAATTCACCTTCCACCATGACTAGTTTACAAACATTACGGACTTTTTCTAGCAAAATTACCGATTGCTTTTCAACTAATTCGCGTTTTCGGTTGAGCCAAAAGGCCTTGTAGGCAAAAAACACCAACAATCCACCCAAAACTATTCCGACAAATAAGTATAAAAAATGCATTTACTCTATTTTATAAAGCACCGGTTTGCTAGGACTTGCGTCATTTTCAAACGAAGCGATTTGTAAATTTAGCAAATAAGTACCATCTACAATACAATCTTCCACGAAAATCATTTCGGTGATGGTACAATCTATTCGTGCATCTGCGTTCAAATATTGCACATCTTTTACATTCCAAAAAGCTTTGTGCGCCAATAATTTCCCTTCATCTTCTTCTCGATCTACACTTGGTAAATCGATTAGTAAATGTTTGACACCCAATTCGCGGATAAAAATTGCGGCTTCTTCCGTTAAATAAGGCGGATTCGTATGCGAATAATTTTTTGATTTTTTATCTTGGGAATTTGGAAGCGTACGAATAATTAGCGCCTCAGTCATTCCCAGTGAAGCGAAACAATCTTTGTCAATAACCAAATCTTCCCCATTTTTTTTAGGCACGACGGAAATCAATTCAGCCATAAAGAAAAACTGTTTCAAGCATTGATTGATGCTGTAAAAATCATTGGTGATATGCCCCAAACATTCGGTATGCGTACCGTGTCCGTGCGGATTGAAAAAAATATTATTAAAATTGGTAGAACTTCCTTCTGAAACTTTCCCCACCCAATCCCCAAAACGAACTGGTTCGATTATTGGTTTTTCGATATACCAAGCAATTGGATTTTTCTCTGAATTGGATAATGGAATTGAAATATCAATTGGTTTTGATAAGTCAAAAATTAGATTGTGTATTGTTGCTTTCATATTTAACCGCAAGGTTCGCAAAAGATTTACGCTAGGTTCGCAAAAGATATTTATCTAAACGAAAGGACGCAATTGTTTTACATCAATTTTAAAGATTATTCACCACTCTTTTAATTCCGTTTTTTATTAAACTCACATTGAAGTTCATTAACAACCCTAATTTACAATTTGTCAATTTTAAATAGGTTAAAAGTTGCGCAAAATGCACATCATTAATCATTTCGCCAGATTTAATTTCTAAAATTAGCTTGTTTTCTATAATAATATCAACTCTATACCTATCTCTAATTTTACTTCTTCATAAATCAAAGAGAGTGATTTTTGCTTTTCAATAAAAAGTCCTGTTTTCTTTATTTCATAGTACAAACATTCTTCATAAGCACTTTCCAATAATCCTGGACCTAAATTTTGATGTACTTTTAAAGCACTATCAAATACAATTTTTGATAATTCGTTTTCTGTCATAATTTTTCGTGGCGTATATTTAATGAAAGGTTCGCAAAGTTTAATGCTAAGAGCGCAAAAAAATGGCATGCAAAGAAATACTTTGCGAACCTCACGTAAAACTTAGCGTCCTTGCGGTTAACTTATTCCAAATTTAACCAAAAAAGATCGGAAGCAATTCCATCACAAAAGAATTTTCCTTTATTCGTGGTTTTTAATACGTTATCAACCAGTTGTAGTTTTCCTTCCTTCAAATAGTTATCGGCATTTTGAAGTAAATAATTCAAATAAGATACACCAAATTCACTTTCAATTCGATGAAGCGAAACACCCCAAACGGTTCGTAAACCAGTCATCACATATTCATTATAACGATCTGTTTTGGTCAATGTCTCGACTTCAATAGGTAATTTGTTTTCTGCCAAGGATTTCAAATACAAGGAATTATTAGCAATATTCCAAGAACGGTTTTTTCCGTCATAACTATGTGCCGAAGGTCCAATGCCTACATATTTTTTTCCCAACCAATAGGCCGAATTGTTTCGAGAAAAATAGTCAGGCTTTCCGAAATTAGACAATTCGTAGTGTACAAATCCATTGTTTTCTAACGTTTCCACAAGTATTAAAAATTGATCATGAGCTACTCCATCATCCGGAGTTGGAATTTTACCATTTTTAATTAAAGTCGCCAAAGCCGTTTTAGGCTCTACTGTTAAGGCATAACTCGAAATATGTGGGATATTCAAATCTAACAATGTTTGAATGTTTTGCTGCCATTTTTCATTCGTCAAACCCGGAATTCCGTAGATTAAATCGACTGAAATATTATCGAAATACTGCGTTGCGATTTCCAAACATTTTTTGGCTTCCGCCGAGTTGTGCGCACGATTCATCAATAGCAAATCGGCTTCAAAAAAGGACTGCACACCAATGCTTAATCTGTTGATTCGGTTTTTTGACAATTCGATGATTCGTTCTTCCGACAAATCATCCGGATTGGCTTCAATTGTAATTTCTGGAGTATCGGAAACTTGAAAGTTTTTATAGACTTCATCAAGCAAAAATTTCAAATCCGAAACTTGCAATATAGATGGTGTTCCACCACCAAAATAAATGGTTTCGACTATTTCCTCTTTAAATTCATTTTTACGCAATTGTAATTCCTTAGCAAGTGCCAAAAGCATCTCGTCTTTTTTCTTCAGTGAAGTAGAAAAATGAAAATCGCAGTAATGACATGCCTGCTTGCAAAAAGGGATATGTAGGTAGATTCCAGCCAAATTATTTCTTCACTCGTTCTTCATTCTGTTTGACAAAAGCATCCCAACCGGAATAACTTTTGGTTCCAATTACCTTTCCGGTATTAAAAAAATGACAAACAGCAGCGGCTAGTCCATCAGTACTATCCAAATTTTTAGGCAATTCTTTTAAACCTAACAACTGTTGTAGCATTTTAGCTACTTGCTCTTTACTGGCGTTTCCGTTACCCGTAATGGCCATTTTTATTTTTTTGGGTTCGTATTCTGTAATCGGGATTTGACGCGATAATCCAGCGGCCATTGCCACGCCTTGCGCACGACCCAATTTCAACATTGATTGTACGTTTTTTCCAAAGAAAGGTGCTTCAATGGCGATTTCATCGGGATGATGCGTTTCGATTAATTCTATGGTGCGTTCAAAAATGACCCGTAACTTGGTATAATGGTCATCATATTTCGATAAAACCAATTCATTCAACTGAAGAAATTCCATCTTTTTATTGATGACTTTGATTAAGCCAAACCCCATAATGGTAGTTCCTGGGTCAATTCCTAATATGATGCGTTCGTTTGCCAAATTTTAGTGTAAAGTTTTGTTTCTTTGCCTTATGATAACAATGTCCAACAAAGCTAAACAATTCTTAGTACTTCTGCTTAAAGTTTTAGTAGTTGCTGGTGCATTTTATTTTATTTATGATCGATTGACTTCGAATGCACAACTCGATTGGCAAAAATTTAGGCAACTGGTTTGGAGTAAAACGTCTGTTTGGAGCATGTTGCTGATTCTGTTTTTATCCTTTCTGAATCGTTTTTTAGAAATTCTAAAATGGCAAAATTTAGTTCAAGTAATTACACCTATTTCTGTTAAGCAAGCAACCGAACAAGTTTTAGGCGCCTTGACTTTAGCCTTATTTACGCCCAACGGAATTGGAGAATATGCCGGTAAAGCCTTGTTTTTTGAAAAAGTAAAAACCAAAAAAATTATTTTTCTGAATTTGATTTGTAACGGAATTCAATTGATTTTAACGATTTTCTTCGGCACATTAGGCTTATTTTACTTTAATATTCAGTTCAACATTATTTCAGCAAAAGTTGTAATTGCTCTTTTTGGAATAACTCTTCTCCTTTTTCTCTTTACTTTTTTCTTTAAAAAAATAAAAATAAAAGGCTATTCTATTGAAAAACTGATACAAAAATTAAATGAACTTCCAAAATCGGTGCATCAAAAAAACATACTTTTAGGGTTACTTCGTTATGTGACTTTTTCCCATCAATACTACTTTTTATTTCTAATCTTTGAGGTTCAAATTCCGTATTTATTACTAATGGCGACAATAACATCTGTTTATTTCTTAGCGTCTTCGTTACCAACCTTTCAGTTTTTAGATTTTGCTGTAAAAGGAAGTGTAGCTGTTTATTTTTTTGGGCTTTTAGGAATCAACGAATGGATTGTCGTTTTTATAAGTACGTTAATGTGGTTTTTAAATACTGTTATTCCAGTGGTGATTGGAAGTTATTTTGTGCTAAATTTTAAATCGAAATGGAAGCAATAATTCTCCTATTTTATTGTGTTTTATTTTGGTATTTACTCAATATCTTTTGGCTGATTGTAGGTTTCAGTAAAGCACCTGTTTTTCGTTACAAGCAAACGACTCCAAAGACAAAATTTACGGTTATCGTTCCATTTCGAAACGAAAAAGAAACACTTCCCAAACTATTGCATTCGATAGAAAAATTGAATTATCCTTCAGAATTATTTGAAGTTATTTTGATGGATGATGACTCAACAGATGGATGGAAGACTGACAATGAAAGGTGGAAGCTTATTAAAAACATCCGTAAGACCAATTCTCCAAAGAAAGACGCGATCAATACAGCCATTGCAATTGCTAAAAACGAATGGATTATCACTACCGATGCCGATTGCGAAGTTCCTGAAAACTGGCTGGCAACATTTGATTTCTGCATTCAAAAAGAAAAGCCAAGAATGATTGCTTCTGGAGTAGTCTATCGTACTGAAAATAGTATTTTAGACACCTTTCAACAGATGGATTTGTTAAGTCTACAAGGTACCACGATTGGAAGTTTTGGAAACCAGCAGGCTTTTATGTGTAATGGGGCCAATTTTTGTTATGAAAAATCATTTTTTCAAGAATTGAATGGATTCGAAGGAAATGACTTAATTGCCAGTGGAGACGACGTTTTTTTATTGCAAAAAGCCATTTCAAGGGAAGTAAAATCAGTTCATTTTCTAAAATCTTACCATTCTGTAGTTACTACCAAAACGGAAAAAACATGGAAAAATTTATTCTTACAACGTGTTCGTTGGGCAAGCAAAACAGCAAATTACAAATCGATCTATAGTAAACAATTGGGTTTGTCTGTTTTTCTGATTAATTTAATTTTAGTGGCCATGCTTTTCATTTTTTGGTTTTCCAAATATGAATTACAGCTCTTTGCATGGTTTTTTGCAATAAAACTGCTGATCGATTTTATCCTTTTAAAACAAACATCTGTCTATTTAAAAAAACCATTACGCTATTTAATTTTATGCAGTTTGATCTATCCTTTTTTTAGTAGTGCTGTAGTTTTCTATTCCTTTTTTGGAAAATACAGTTGGAAAGGTAGGACTTTTAAAAAATAGAATTTATTTCTTATTTCCTTTAATATATACAGGAATAACGAACTCCGATTTTACTTTCATTCCTCGTTTTATCGCAGGTTCTACAGCAGGAAAAGATAGTAATTTTGATTGCAAAACACTATCCGCTTTATACTGATCAAAAGGCAAACTGTCGGCATCAAAATGTGATTGGAACGAAATTTGAGCATTCGACAAGACCATAACTTTTACAGGCAATGTATCCAACCCTTTGTAGTAAGTTCGAATAGTATCGTTTGCTAATTTCATTTGTAATTGTGTCGACATGAAATCGAAGAAACATTGTTTGCGTTGGATTTTATCGGCAATAGAATCACAGGCTACCGTTGATGGAAATTCATCTACTTCCTCCCAATTGATTTTTTTTAATTCTTTTTGAAGTAATTCCTCTTTATTTGGGACATTTTTTTCAAAATATTGACAACTTTGAAACAATGTGATAAGTGCGAATAAAAAGCTTACTTTTTTCATTTGAATTATAATGACTTAGGATTTAGATAAATGATTATATTTAATGTCAAAAGTAATAAAAATTAAGGTATGGATTCAATATTGTTACTTGTAGCTTTTATTTGCATAATTGTAGGCATTTTTGGTAGTTTTTTACCTGCATTGCCTGGCCCCGGATTAAGTTGGTTAGGCTTACTTTTTTTATATTTAACTAAGACTGTTCCTGTAAACTATTGGGTATTGGGAATTACACTTTTTATAACCATTGTTATATTAATTTTAGATTATATCATTCCAGCAAAAGGCACAAAACACTTTGGAGGAAGTAAATATGGTATTTGGGGAACTAACATTGGTTTATTGATTGGTTTGTTTATTCCCATTCCATTTGGCTTCATTATTGGAGCATTTACTGGCGCATTGCTAGGTGAGTTGTATTTTGACAAACATGATCACAAGCGTGCTTTAAAAGCAGCAACTGGGTCATTTTTAGGTTTTTTTTCTTAGAGCCGTAGGTTCGATAGCTTTGTAGCAACAGCATAACAACCACCCAACCGCTCCGTAGGTGCGGCACTTTTTTATGGAATTGTGGTATAATATACGGCAA